>CANDBG010000041.1 GCA_947382875.1 uncultured Oscillibacter sp.
AGATATGAGGCTGTGACTGGAGTTCAGACGTGTGCTCTTCCGATCTTCCTCAATCAGCTCCTTGAATTTCAAAAAGCTCGCGTTCTCAGACGTTGACTCCGCCGCACCGTGGGCCGCCTTTATGTGAATCGGGGTAAGCTCGCTGCTGTCAACTGCCGGGGACTCGCCGCCACAGGCCGTCAGGCCAAGCGTAAGCGCCAAAACCGCCGTTATTATCCATATCTTTTTCATTGTACATTCCTCCTTGTGCGTTCCCCTTTCTAACGAAAACGACTCGCGCCCAGTTCAATCTCTGTGATCGTTTCCATCGCCTTCATGTATGCATAGCCTTTTTGCGCACATTCGTATGCCGTGGGCTGCGGGACGCTCTCTACCGTGATGAATCCCTTGTAGTCCAGCTCCTTCAGGCTCCGCATATGCGCCCGGAAATCCACGTTGCCGCCGCCGGGGTACAGACGCCGGGTGTCGGAAAAGTGGACGTATTCCAAATGTTTCCCGCAGTAGCGGTACGAACCTGCAATGTCGTTGTCCTCCATGTTCATGCTGTATGTATCCAGGTGAACGCCCGTGTTTTCCCGGCCCAGGCCCGCGACGAAATCCTCAACCTCCCGCGCCGTGTTCAGAAAATTGCTGATCTGCGCAAGGATGTTCTCCACCCAGATGCGTACGCCCTTTTCTTCAGCATAGCCGGATATCTCCTGAATCGCGTCCCGATGGTAGTTCAGGTACTTTTCCCGCTGGCTTTCGTCCGGGATATTTCGGCGGATGGAACTTACGATTACCTGTGCCCCCGCTTCCTGCGCACAGTCGATATGTTCCTTGATGCGCTTTACCGTCGTGCGCCGGACGCTTTCATCCTCCGACAACAGGTTTAAGCCGCTTTCCGCGGGTTCCCGGCTCGTCGAGAGCGCGGCGATTTCCAGTCCGTACGCCCCGCAGATTCGACGGATGGCTCCCCAATCGTACCGCCGCGGGTCTGACACGTGTATTTCCAGTCCGTTGTATCCGATTTCGCTTGCTTCACGGCTTACCTGCTCGATTGGTCCCCGCAGAACAACCGGTACCGTTTCCGGTATGTCGTACAGGCAACACGTTATGCCATATTTGAACATTTCTACCAGTTCCTTTCTATGTTGTTCGGCCCTGTCTTGCTTTGCCTTTTTTCTCACCGACTTCCTTATTTTATCAGCTTCCTTCTGAAAGTACAAGCGCGTCTTGCGTCGTTTCTCTGCATCTCGTGCATCCGGCTCCTCCGGTCCGGGCATTTGCGGGGGAAGGGCGGACACACAGGTTCGCCTCTGCATGGCGCAATTCTTACCAAAACATTTCCGCCGATTTTGGCTATATAGCAGAATTCTTTCCCTTGCCTTGACTTTCTTTCCGTTCTGCCGTATCCTCAATGGTATTCACGGACAATTTTAAGGAGGTTGTTTTTTATGGTAATTCGTTCCAACCAATGCCCGGTGAAGGATGTCTGCCTGCGGGAAGGCAAGGGGACCGTCAACATCAAAGACCTTAGCACGCCCGAACATCTCTATAATCATGGACGGCTCTTCGCTCAAATCAGCGTCGAACCCGGTCACTCCATTGGCCTCCACGACCATCAGAAGGAACGGGAATTGTTTTATATTATCAATGGTCAGGGCGTCTACAACGACAACGGTACCGAAGTGACCGTCGGCGTTGGGGATGTGTGCATCTGCGACAGCGGCGAAACCCACTGCATCGAAAATAAGGGCACCGAGCTTTTGCAGATGGTTGCCCTGATTATTATGGAATAAACAAAAAGAGCGGCAAAGCCGCTCTTTTTTGTGCTTCCGTCAGTATTTGCGGCTCAGTTGGTCGTAGATCAACACCCCTGCAAAATACTGTACCAACAGCCACACGCCCAGAGAGATAATCAGCCAGCGGTCCGCTTCTACGATGCCAAGCGTGTCCAGCACCGTGAGCGCGAACAGTAAAACACAGTTCATAAAGAGTATGAAAACGTAGGCGTAACGGCCCGCTTTGTTGCGCAGCATCTCCTTGCGCTCGTCTTGAAGATCAATCCGCTCCTGTTCCAGATGTTCCTGGTATTCCGCCGCCTTTTCCGGACGGCTCCACTTGAAATATTTGTAAATTTGTGCAATCCCCGGTACGCCCAGAGCGCCCGCCAGACCGCATAAAAGACTGCCCGCAGGCGTGTCAAAGGAAAAGGCCGTCGCCCCGCAGAGCGCCGCAATCATTACCATCCCGATTCCTGCCCAAAGGTCACTTTTTTTCATGGGAATCGCTCCTTTCATGGATGAATATTTCTTCAATGCGTAAACCAAAGAAGTCCGCAATCACAAACGCCAGCTCTAACGACGGACTGTACCGCCCCGTTTCAATCGAACTCACCGTTTGACGCGATACCCGTATTTGACGGGCGAATTCCTCCTGCCGGAGTCCGCGCTCCTTCCGTAGCTGCTCGACCCGGTTTTTCATAGAATGCCTCCTTGCTTGTAAAAGACGCTTTACATAAAACGGTAGTCGCGGCCGCTTTGTAAAGGTTCCTTTACTTAGGTTATACACCTTTTGACCTCGTTTGTCAAGTTTCTTTTACATGGCCTTGCAAATTTTTTTCCGCCGTAGTATGATTGTGGGCGGAAAGGTTCGGTATTTGACTATGAAACGTATTTTTACCGCGTTTATTTGTTTCCTCTTGCTGTGCGGCTGCGGCCCTGTCCTCCCCGACGCATCTGACGAACGTCTGCAAGTGGTGGCGTCGGTTTTTCCCGCTTACGACTTTGCTCGGGCCGCCGGCGGCCCCTTTGCTAATGTTACCCTTTTGCTCCCGCCTGGAGCCGAAAGCCACTCCTATGAGCCAACGCCTGCGGATATCCTCCGGGTGCAGGAATGTGATTTATTCATTTACCTCGGCGGTGAGTCCGACGCCTGGGTCGAAACGATTTTATCCGCTATTGACATGAAGGGAACCGCCCTTCGGATGGTCGACTGCGTTGACTTGCTGGAAGAACGGGAATCCGAAGGGATGCAGTCCCTGCCCGGCCATGACCATGACGAACATGACCACGGCCCTGGCGAACATGGACTCGGCGTTGTGACTGGTATGGATGAGCACGTCTGGACTGCGCCCGAAAACGCTGCGCTCATTACCCGCACCGTCGGCAATACCCTGGCGGGCCTGGACCCTCAACACGCGGATAACTACCAGACCGCCGCGGAAAACTATGCCGCTGAAATCGACCGTCTGGACGCAGCGTTTTTCGATTTCTTTGACAGTCTCGAAGACCGAACCATCGTCTTCGGGGACCGCTTCCCACTGCTCTACTTCGCCGATGCCTATGATCTTGATTATTATGCGGCCTTCCCCGGCTGCGGCGCGCAGACGGAACCCTCTGCCGCTACCATCGCCTTTCTTACCGAAAAAGTTCGGAGCGAACGGCTTTCCACCGTCTGGTATATCGAATTCTCAAACCATCTCGTAGCCGACAGCATTGCAGAAGCCGCCGGCGTCGGAACTGCGATGTTCCACACCTGTCACAATGTCAGCAGGGAGGAGCTGGATGCAGGCGCTACCTACATCTCCCTTATGGAAAAAAATCTGCGTATCCTCAAAGACGCCCTCGCAAAATAAGATGCAAAAATCCTCCGGCGGCGCCGGAGGATTTGCTTCCAATGCTTACAGATTCACTCCAACTGTCCGCATCACTTCTTCGACTTGCTGTGCTGTCGCGTGCTCACCCTCGCGGCTCGTGACAATCAAATCGGCGTATTTTGCATACAGCCCTTCCCGTTCCTCATAAATATCCCGCAGCGTCATATCCGCCGGGGCCGCGATGGCACGGTCTGACAGATCGTCCGGCATTCGCGCCGAAATTTGCGAAAACGGCGTTTCCAGCCATACCGCGACTCCGTTCTCTTTTAAGTGTGTCATCGCTTTGTCCGAGAGCACCATGCTCCCGCCTGTCGCTATGACCGTATTCTCTGCATCCAGTTCCTCCGCTACCGTGCTCTCCAGCGAGAGAAAACCATCGACGCCCCGCTTGCGCAGGACATCCGCCAGGGTTTCTTCCCTGGCCGCCTCGACGATTAAATCGTCTATGTCTACGAACTTGTAGCGCAGACGCTCCGCCAGCGCCCGCCCTACAACGCTCTTGCCCGTTCCGGGCATTCCAATTAAGATAATATTTTTCATGGCCCACCATTTTCTTTGTTTTTTCTTGTCCGGCTCGCGCTTACAAACTTATATCACAGCCGCGGACATTTGTCAACCGGCGTCGGGCACTCGCGCGGACATCGGGCCAAGATCCGTATAATTGTAAGAAATTCGTAAGATTTTTGTCGAGTTGTTTGTAAGAATTCTATGGTATGCTGTTTTCAGCTCTAAGGGAGGCTCTTTGCTATGAACGAATCTATCCTGGTTGTGGACGATGATCCCGAAATCGTGGGCGCGATTGCAATCGTGCTGGAAAAGGAAGGATATCCGGTCCGCCGCGCCTACAATGGCCTTGAAGCCGTGGACCTGTGCCTTGACCCCGCAGTCAAGCTCCTGCTCATTGACGTCATGATGCCGAAGCTCGACGGCCTGTCGGCACTGCTCCGAATCCGTGAACGAAGAAATCTGCCCGTGATCGTCCTTTCCGCCAAAAGCGAGGACACCGACAAAATCCTTGGCCTGTCCATGGGCGCGGACGACTATATCTGCAAGCCTTACAACCCGCAGGAATTGGTTGCCCGCGTCCGCAGCCAGCTCCGACGGTATACGTCCCTGGGCGACGTGCACGCCGAGGAACGCTCCGGTCAGATCGTCAATGGCCGTCTTTCCTACGACCCCGCAGGGCGCGTCCTCCGCGCCGACGGCGAGACCATCAAGCTCACGGCGACGGAATGCAAAATCGTCGACCTCTTTATGCGAAACCTGGGACAGATTTTCCCCGCTGAGGAAATCTACCGGCGCGTCTGGAACGAGGACGCCTTTTCCTGCGAAAATACCGTGATGGTCCATATCCGGCGTATTCGCGAAAAAATTGAGCTGAATCCCAAAGAGCCAGATTATATTAAGGTGGTGTGGGGCATTGGATACAAAATGGAACAACATGGAGCAGAACCCCGGTGAGGCTTTGGAATACTTTGTCGCGGACCGTATTCGCGAAACCCTGCAGGAACCCGGCGAAGCCCGTCCCGGAGGACGGGGAAAGCCTGTACTGGCGTTTCTGGCGTTCTTCCTGGGGGTGACGCTGATTCTGCAAAGCCTCCTGGCTGCAGGTGCGCAAGTCCTTATGGAACGGGATTTATCGCCGCGCTTTGTCAGCGATTGGCAGGAGACAGACCTCTTTCGTGAGGAGATCTCCAGTTGCCTCAGAGATTTCCTGACCCTCGGCGCGGGAGGCCAGTTGGATTTTTATGACAATTCCTACTGGCTGGAGTTCGGGCCTGGTGATTTCTATGGTACCGAAGTGGAAGAGGGCACCTGCATTATTCAGTCGGAAGCTGTGGGAGAGGCCGCTTCGGTTTTCGGCGTGAGACCGTTTGGCTCGGTCAGGAAGGAAGCCGTGGACAGCGGCGCCGCTCCAAAATCACAGAACGAAAACGAACCGGTTCCGCAGAGCAAGCCGGAGGTTCCGCCGGACGCCTCTTATCAGGCGGATAAAAACGTCCTTTATTTGATTATCGGCGGTGAGGGCGAAAACCGGAGGGTGTATCAGAATACAACCTCAAGTCAAGCCTTTTTTGAACAGCGGACCAACGGCGATTACAATTTTTACCTTATTTTCAGCAACGGAAAAGCCCAAATCTGGAAGGATGACGTCGAACTCGACGTGTACGGCAGCGGCTATTATGACGGAGATTCCCAGTGGTTCCTTCCCGGCTACGACAATTTCCCCGCCAGTGAACAGCTCAACGGCGTCTATGTCTATATGGCCATCCGCGCCAACCCCGCCCGGTATTATTCCGTCGATTATCAGACCGGACAGCAGTATTTTAACAGCAACATGTATTATATTGCCCAGCGGGTAAACGATTCCAGGCAGTTCTATGCACATCAGGCCATATGGGCCGGCGCAGGTGCTCTGCTGCTGTGCGTCGCGTTTGCCCTGCGGAAGTATAAGCGGCTTGCCGACGCAAAAATCGCCGTCTGGACCCGCCGCGTCTGGACGGAAGTCCGCGCTTTGATTCTGCTCGGAATGCTCTTGTTGATCTTCCTCCCGCAAAGCTGGCAGTCACTTTACTGGAATTGGCAGGACTACTGGTGGCGTTACGTGGAAAGCGGGGAACTTTGGATCGGACAGCTGCTGTATGGAATCGCCGCGATTATGGGGTCCAATTTTCTGCTGACGCTGGCTCTGATCTGGTTCTTTTGGCTGCTTTACAACGATCACCGCTACAACCCGAAGGGGGCCAGGAGGTCCCTCCTGCGGCCCTTTTTTCGCGGACTCCGCGCGAAAGACCTGAAACGTCCCATTGAAAAACGAATCAGCCGTATGGGGGCCCTTTGCGGGCTTGCCGTCGCGATGCTTGAACTGGAGCTCATTTTCTTCCTCGTGGTTTGCAGCGTCCGCTATTTTTCCCTTCCGGTCTGGTCCCTCTGGACCCTCTTTCTTTTGCCGCTGTTGATCGCCGCCGCCCTGGTGGTCCGCAATGCCTTGCGTCAGGAAACCATTGCGCGGGACCTGGGACTTCTGGCCGACCAGGTGGAGGCCGTACGAGCCGGGAACCTCTCCGCGCCCTTGAAGCTGCCCGAAGACGCCGACCTCCAAACCATGGCCGATTCTTTGAACGACATTCAGGCCGGTATGAAAACCGCTCTTGCGGAACAAACCCGCAGTGAACGGATGAAAGTCGAACTTGTGAGCAACGTCTCACATGACCTCAAAACTCCTTTGACCTCCATCCTCTCCTATGCGGAACTTCTGCGTCAGGAGGACCTTCCGCCTGCGGCCGCCGATTATGCCCGGATTATTGACGAAAAAGCACAGCGGCTCAAGGGTATGGTACAGGATGTGTTTGAAATCAGCAAGGCCGCCGCGGATCAGCTCCCGGTGCATCTGGAACGTCTTGATCTCGCAAAGCTCCTGCGTCAAACCCTGGCCGATCTGGACGGCCCGATTCAGCGAAGCGCGCTGACCTTCAAGGTCGATTTGCCCGCGGAACCCGTCATGATTACCGCTGACGGAAAACGTCTTTACCGCATCTTCCAGAACCTTATCGACAACGCCCTCCGCTACGCCCTCGACGGAAGCCGCGTCTATCTGACCCTCACTACTTCCGGCGAACAGGCCGATGTCAGCGTCCGCAATACCTCCCGCACCGAACTGCCGGAGGGCGTGGATTTTACTGCCCGGTTCGTACGGGGCGACGCCAGCCGCTCCGACGGCGGCAGCGGCTTGGGGCTGAGCATCGTCAGGAGCTTCGCCGAAGCCTGCGGCGGACGCTTCCGCGTGGAGACCGTCGCCGACTTCTTTACCGCCGTTGTCACCTTCCCGCTTTCCAGGTAAGGGCGGACCCATCAATCCGTCCCTATATCCGCCGACAGGGGAAAGGGGTTGCTTTTTGGCGCGGAAAATGCCATAATAGGAAACAGCAAGCTCCATCCCTGCTGATTCCAAACAAGGCTGTGAGTGCTTTATGAAAGAATACGCCGCGCAAAATACAAATCCTCTGCTTACGCGCCGCCTTCTGTCCGAACGGGAGGAAGCGGGTCCCTGCCGCCGGGAGCCGTTCCAGCGGGACCGGGACCGGATTCTCCATGCCCGGTCGTTCCGGCGGATGATGCATAAGACCCAGATTTTCAACGCCAATTTCGGCGACCATTACCGCAACCGTCTGACACACACCCTGGAAGTTTCACAGATTGCCCGTTCCATCGGAAAGGCCCTGGGCCTGAACGACGAACTGGTTGAGGCGGTAGCCCTGGGCCACGACCTGGGCCATACGCCCTTCGGTCACATGGGCGAACGAACCCTGCACCGGATACTCTCCAGGGGTCTGCCGCCGGACGTGCCGGCCTCTGGCGGAGGCTTCAAGCATAATTTGCAATCCCTCCGGGTGGCGGACCAGCTGGAAACCCGCTGTGAAGAATACACCGGAATCAATCTGACCCTCGCCGTCCGGGAAGGAATTCTCAAGCATACCAAGCTGGCGTACAAAGGAGAAAGTCCTCCGATTTACCCGGAATTGGACCTGGACGGTATGGACCTGACCGCTCCTCCCTGCACTTTGGAAGGCCAGGCCGTAGCCGTGGCGGATGAAATCGCTCAGTGTACCCACGATCTGGAGGATGGCATCCGGAGTAAAATCATCCCGTTTGGGGAAATCCTGGGACGCCCCCTGGTGCGGCGGGTTGTAAACAAGTACGGAATTTCCGTCACCGGAGACACCAGCGCCTTTGGCTACGACACCCGGAACCGGGTCATCAAAAATCTGGTAGGCTTTTTAATCGAGGACGTCTGTCTGGAATCCCGCCGGCGCATCACCTCCTACGTCTCCCGCCACAGCCAGGACGGTTCCGGCTTCCGGGAAATCTGCGTTGCCTTTTCACCAGCGGTGGAGCCGCTGGTACGGGATATGCTGGACCACATCCGGCGGCGTCTGATCTGCTCCGAACAGATTTCCGTTTCCGACGCCAAGGCGGAACGCATCATTACAACGCTCTTCCGCACCGTATACCTTTACCCGAAGCAGCTGCCCGATTACGTTTTGCAGCGTTATTGCCGTCAGCAGGGCTTGACCTTTGACCGTCTCAGCCTCTCCGACGGCGATCTGCAAAAAGACCCGTTTTTTCTGCGGGTCATCAGCGATTACATCGCCGGCATGAGCGATCAATACGCCGCAAGGGAGTTTATGCGACTCACCATGCCGGAATATCTGTAACAAGCCGCAGCGTATGCCGCATTTTGATGCAAAAGAAGGGATTTCACCGATATGTTTTCGCAAAGTATGTATACACTGGGAACCAATCGTTCCTGTATCCGGGATTTGTTTGAGTACGGCTTGCAGCAGGCGCAGACAGTCGGAAAAGAAAACGTTTTTGACTTTTCTCTCGGCAACCCCTCCATTCCCGCTCCCAACGCCGTCCGTGACGCCTTCTCCGGCTTGATCGAACGGGAGGACAGCCTTTCCGTTCACGGCTACACGCCCGCGCCCGGCCTTTTCGATGCCCGTTCCGCCGTGGCCGACGACCTGACGGACCGGTTCGGTTTTCCCATCCATCCGGAAAACCTGTTTTTCACCTGCGGCGCGGCTCCCGCGCTGACGGCCGCAATTCGTGCTCTGGCGGTGGAGAACGCGGAAATTCTGGCAATTGCACCCTTCTTCCCGGAATACCGTCCTTTTGTGGAGCACAACGGCGCGGCGTTTGCCGTCGTTCCGGCGGACACGGATACCTTTCAGATTCCCGTGGCGGACGTGGAGGCAGCCCTGACGCCTCACACCCAGGGGATTATCGTCAATTCGCCGAACAATCCCTCCGGCGTGGTGTACACCCGCGGGAATCTCTCCGCGCTGGCGGCGCTGCTGACCCGTAAGAGTCAGGAGTACGGGCATCCCATTTACATCCTTGCCGACGAGCCTTACCGCGAACTGGTTTATGACGGCGCGGAAGTCCCCTTCCTTCCGGCAATTTATCCCCATACGATCATTTGCTATTCGTACTCCAAATCCCTCTCCCTGCCGGGAGAACGGATTGGTTACGTCTGCATCCCCGACTGTGCCGCGGACAGCCGGGAGCTTTTGGCGGCTGTCGCCGGAGCTTCCCGCATTCTGGGCCATGTCTGTGCGCCGTCGCTGCAGCAGCAGGTCGCGGCGCAATGCGCCCGGGTCCGCCCGGACTTAGAAGCATACGACCGCAACCGCCGCACCCTCTACGACGCCCTGACCTCCTATGGCTATGCCTGCGTAAAGCCTGACGGAGCTTTCTACTTGTTCGTCAAGGCTCCGGGCGGCGATGCTCAGGCGTTTTCCGACCGCGCAAAAAAACGGAATCTGCTGATTGTGCCGGGCGGTGATTTCGGCTGTCCGGATTTCTTCCGGATCAGCACCTGCGTCTCTCACGACATGATTTTACGCAGTCTGCCGGTTTTCCAACAGCTGATTTCCGAAACACAAGTCTGACCACATAAAAACCGCCAGGGATGGCAGCATCCCTGGCGGTTTTATGCGCATCAGGCGCCGGTGGAGAGCCGGGGCCGGAATTTTTTCGGGCGCTTCTGTCCGCTGCCGCGGGTCAGACGGTGATAGCAGTACAGGTAAGCGGGCAGGAGGAACAGGTCCGCCATGACCCAGGCCGCCGGCGACGCAAAACATGCCGCCGTAAAGCCATACACGGGCACCAGAAGGGACAACCCGGCGCGGGCGGCCATTTCCAGTACGCCGGCGAAGGTTGCCAGCGGGGAAAAACCCATACCCTGAATCAGAAAACGGACAATGTTCACCAATGCCAGAGGGAAATAAAACAGAACGTTCGTCATCAAATACTGACGCGCCAGAGGCAGCAGGGAGACGCTGGCGGCGTCCAAAAAAAGCATGTTCAAAGGGTCAGCCAGGAAGTAGAGCAGCCCGAGAGAAATGACCGAATAGCCCGCGCCCAGCAAAACACATGCCCGTAAGCCTTGATGCAGCCGCTCCCACTGGGCCGAGCCGACATTCTGACCGCCATAGGTGGCCATGGTGCAGCCCATGGCGTCGAAGGGACAGCAGACAAACATCGACACCTTGCTTGCGGCGGTCACGGCGGTGACGGAGGCCGTTCCCAGGCCGTTGACGGCCGTCTGAATCATTACGCTGCCAATGGCCGTGATGGAATACTGCAAGCCCATCGGCAACCCCATGAGGCACAGCTCGCCGATCCGGCGGGTATTCCAGCGCCAGTCGGTCCGTTCCGTGCGGAGAATCGGATAGCCCCGCAGCATCCGCACCAGACAGCCCGTTCCGGCCAGCAGCTGGGCCAGAACCGTCGCCAACGCCGCGCCGAAAACGTCCAGGTGAAACACGAGGATGAACACCACGTCCAGAACCATGTTCACCACCGCCGCCACACTCAGCCACAAAACCGGCGTACGGCTGTCGCCCAGGGCACGGAGAACGCCGGCAGTAAAATTATAGAGGAAGTATGCCGGAAGCCCTGCGAAAATGGTGAGGATGTAGTAATAGGACCGCTGGTAAATATCGGCAGGGGTGTCCATGCCGGTGAGGATTTGGCTGCAGAAAAGGACCGTACAGGCCGTCAGAGCCAGGCCGAGGATCGTGCAGAGCCATACGCCGCCGGTTACAAACCGCCGCAGCTCCCGGAAGTTCCCCGCGCCGAACTGCTGTGCAACCGGAATCGCAAACCCGCTGCAGACGCCCATACAAAAGCCGACCACCAGGAAGTTAATGGAACCCGTCGCGCCAACGGCCGCCAGCGCCGAGCCGCCCAGCGTTTTGCCGACGATGGCTGTGTCAACAACGTTGTAAAGCTGCTGAAACAGGTTGCCCAGCAAGACCGGAATGCCGAAGGCGAGCAGCAGGCGCATCGGATTTCCTTTCGTTAAATCTTTTGTCATAATCGTTTACCTCGCTATGTTCTTCAAATGACCTTTCCAGGGCCATACACCCCGGGAGGCTTTCGTAGATTATAGTCGTTCTGCCCAAAAATACAAGCGGTATTTTGGATAATTTTACGTTTTCCCGTCTCGAAATCCTTGTGCAATTTGAGACGCACCGTCAAAAACCGACGCCCTTCTCTGGAAAATTTTTTTAGGGTCTTGACAAATGCCTCCGATTTGCCTATGATATAGAAGAAGGACGGCACACCGTCCGGAAAAGTCCATATCCTTATCAAGAGTGGCGGAGGGAACGGCCCGATGAAACCACGGCAACCTGTTCAATCAAGGTGCCAAATCCGGCGGAATCCGACAGATGAGGAGCGCATCGCAAAGAAGCCTCTTGCACGTTTCGCCAGGAAACGTGCTTTTTTATTTTGCTTCTCCCTGAAAAGGCCGGAAATTCACCCCGCGCGCCGGGGTCAAACAGGCGCGGCGCTTCCGCCGACGCGGAAACCAGAAAGGAGCCAATTGCTATGGCCAGACATTATCTCTTTACCTCCGAGTCCGTGACCGAAGGACATCCCGACAAAATCTGCGATCAGATCTCTGACGCCGTGCTGGACGCCATCCTGACCCAGGACCCCCAGGGGCGCGTCGCCTGCGAAACCACCGCCTGCACCGGCCTGATTCACGTCATGGGCGAGATTTCCACTTCCTGCTATGTCGACATTGACAAGATCGCCCGGGAAGTCGTGCGGGAAATCGGCTACGACCGCGGCAAGTACGGCTTTGACTGCGACACCTGCGCCGTCATTACCTCCATTGACGAGCAGTCCGCGGACATTGCCCTGGGCGTGGACAAATCCCTGGAAAACAAGAACAATCAGGAAACCGAACTCAATCACGGCGCAGGCGATCAGGGCATGATGTTCGGCTACGCCTGCGACGAAACCCCCGAGCTGATGCCGCTGCCCCTGGCCCTCGCGCAGAAGCTCTGCAAGCAAATGACGCTTGTCCGCAAAACCGGCGTGCTGCCCTATATGCGTCCCGACGGCAAAAGTCAGGTGACGGTGGAATACGACGAAAACAACAATCCCGTTCGGATTGACACCGTTGTCATTTCCACCCAGCATAACCCGGACGTAAGCCTGGAGCAGATTCGGGACGATATGATCAAACTGGTGGCGAAAGTGGTTCTTCCGGCGGAGATGCTGGACGAAAACACCAAATATTACGTCAACCCCACCGGACGCTTTGTCAAGGGCGGTCCCGCCGCCGACGCGGGCCTGACCGGACGCAAGATCATTGTGGATACATACGGTGGAAGCGCGCCTCACGGCGGCGGCTGTTTCTCCGGCAAGGACCCCACCAAGGTAGACCGTTCCGCCGCTTACGCCGCCCGCTGGGTCGCTAAGAACATCGTTGCCGCCGGTCTGGCGAAACGGTGCCAGATCGAGTTGGCGTATGCCATTGGCGTGGCGCATCCGGTCAGCATTCTGGTGGACACCTTCGGCACCGGCGCTGTGGATGACGGCAAGCTCGAAGAAGCCGTGCGGAAAGTCTTTGACCTCCGGCCCACCGCGATTATCCGCGACCTGGATCTCCGCAAGCCGATTTACCGCAAACTCGCCGCATACGGCCACATGGGCCGGGAAGACCTGGGGGTCTCCTGGGAGAAAACCGACCGCGCAGACGCATTGAAAGCGGCTGTTGCAGAATAATGTACGGAACCGTCCGACAGCCTTGCCGCTGCCGGACGGTTTTTGCGTCCCACGCAGCGCGGCTGGGCGTTGACCTCCTGCCTGGAAAATGGTATGATAAATTTATCGGAGCCTGCGGGGTGTGTTATGAAAAAGAAGCGTTTGAAGGATATTTTCAAGGGGTTTCTGGTCTGCGCCGCCGCGGCGCTGGGAATCGCCGGACTCCTTTTTCTCGGGGTGATCACGTTGTTTTCTGCGTTCGATCTTCTGCTAACGTGGCTGATCTCCTATATGCCGCGTATGGTATGATCATTTTGCTGGCATCTGTGGACTGTGTAAGGGGTGTGCTATGAACAAGAACCGTCTGCGTAAAATTCTCAAGGGATTTTTCGTCTGTGGCGCTGTGACGCTGGGCATCATCGGACTCCTCTATCTCGCGGCCATCGCGCTGTTTTTTGTAACCGGCCTTTTGCTGGCGCCGCTGCTTTCCCAGATGCCAAGCATGGTGTAAGGGGGATGCCATGAAAAAGGACCGCCGGCGTAAAATTCTCAGGGGACTGCTGGTCTGCGCCGCCGTGACGCTGGGAGGCATCGGACTCCTTTGTCTCGCGTCTATCGCGCTGTGTGTTGCGCTTGTGTACCTGGCCTCCTTCTGACGCCTCCGCTGTTCTGGCTGATACATGAAGACGGGAGAGAATGTCATGAAGAAAAAAACGAGTTTCTGGAAAACTCTGCTCACGCTGCTTGCGGCAGCGGCGGGGCTGTTTTTGTTACGCCTGTTATTGCTGTGTCTGTTGGTCTGCGGTTTGTTTCTCGCACTGTTCACGGCCTGCTCCGACCACCCCCTCCCCCACAGCCGCCGGGAAGTGCAGGCGTATCTCCGGGAAGAATATCCGGGCGAAGAAATCACCGCAGCCAAACGCTGGACGCCTCACATAAACCGTTACAACAACGAGGACGGCCGCGTTTGGGACTGTTACTACAAGGATCTGCCGGAGGTGCCGTTTCAGGTCATGAGCTTCCGCCGCACAGGAGGCCCGGTTGTCCTTTACGGCTACGACATCACCGACAACTATATGCGTACTTTTCTGGAATATTACCTTACGCAGTATCAGAAGACTGTCGGCAGTCTGGATGTCCAGTCACAGGCGTATTACCAGCTGGATGCGGACTTTTCCGGCCTGGCGGAGGCCCGTACCGTTGCGGAACAGATGGAGGCGTTCTGCATTTGGTTCGGCGCACAGCCTCACGCGCCGCCGTTACCTTCTTTGAAATGCAGTCTTGAAAATATGCTCCTGCCGGTTCAGGTTTTAGAGGACAGCTTTGCTTACATAGACTTGAAAAGCAACCCAAATGCAGAAGAATCCATCCTTACGGAATGCACCCGTCTGCTGAAGGATTTTTATGCATTCTACAACATACAGTCCCCGGAATTTCCGTCGGAGACGCTGACGGCATACGCCGCGGCCCGCTGGAAGGATGTCCAGGGGACCTTGTACCAGTCAAACGGGGAAGTTCTCCCCGCGTCTGTGCTGGACGGCATTCCCTTGACGCCGGACGCCGGTACACAGCTCCCCTACCTGTTAATCAGCTACGGCGGGCTGTACGAGCTGCTCAGCCGTCTTGGCCTGGAACCGGAGGGCGTGCCGGAGTACTACACGGTCACGGGCGCGGACGGGCACGTTTACGAATTTTCCTACGCCCCCGCAAGCGTCGAAAGCGGTCTCTGCTGGCCATTACGCCGGGACGGCGAACCGTTAGAGTGCCCACACAGGGACACCGTTGACTGTGCGCCGGTACTGCAATTAAGGGGCGAGCTTTTCCAGGCAGTCACGGGCCTGACATCCGAAAAAGGGCTGCAAAAATCCCCGGAGGACGAACCTCCGGGGATTTTGTTTACATTCCCTGTTTTTTTTCCGTATCGCAGTAAGCGCACCGGTACACGTGCCGTTCGGAGCTGCTGAGGAGAAAGATGGAATCGAGCTGGGATTCAGCCACGGTAATACAGCGCGGATTTTTGCAGCGGATAATATTGATTAACTTCTGCGGAAGTTTGAGGTGGTTTTTTTCCACCCGTACGCCGTCACGAATAACATTTACGGTAATATTGGCATCGATATAGCCCAGAACATCCAGGTCGAGGTTCATCGGGGTATCGATTTTGATAATATCCTTTTTGCCCATCCGTCCGCTGCGGACGTTTTTAATAATAGCGACGGAACAATCCAGGCGGTCGAGGTGCAGGTATTGATAAATTTCCATACTTTTCCCCGCTTGGATGTGGTCCAGGACCACGCCGTTTTGGATGCTGTCAATATTCATGTGAACTCCTCTCTTGAGCGTGTGCGTTTATTCGTAGCAGGACCGCAAAAACGGTTCCAGTTCCCGCCATTGGGTTTCGTACCGCTGGCGGGAATCCTCCACAGTGAGGGAGGGTTGGACGAGGCGTTCCTTCCCCCGGCATTTGACTGTGCAGGACTGAAATGCGTCAGAATCCAGGTCCAGACCGCAGAGGCCGTCCAGCCGTTCCTGACGCTCCCCTGGATTCCGAAAGAGAATCGAAGAAGCCGGCAAGCCGTCTTTGTTGGCTGGAGTAAAATCGTGAATGTTTACGCCATGCGGCAACAACTCATCCAGCACGGCCCTGAGCATTTCCCGCAGCTGACGGTTTTTCTGTGCCTGCATTTCGCGGGTCAGGGGGTCACTGGAAAACGTGCGGTAAGCGTATTGTTCGTACTTATTAAGGGCATTCTGCCGGCCTGACGAAGTTTTCTGGTTCGGCCCCACGCCCATATCCAGCAGACGCCGCAGCAACAGAAAACAGCCTTTGCTGCGTTCAAGTCCAGGCTCAACGGTTTGTTTTGCCCGCATGAAGCACTGACCGACTGCGTCATACCAGACAGGCGCGGAGAAATTGGAGCCGAACGGGTTTATTTCATCGCGAAAATTCACGTCTGCGCCGCGGTCGAGCAGTAAATGTGCAGCTTCCAGGTTGTCGCTCTTGATGGCGACCATAAGCGGGGACTGTTCATGATCCTTTCCAGGCAGGGCTTTGGCGAGACAGGAAATGAGCTCAGGCTTTCGGCCGAGGACAGCGGCAGCTTCGTCCAGTTTTCCCTGCCGGATGGAAGTAAACAGTTTTTTCATGGCATATGATCGACAGGAGAAATCCCAAGCAGTTTCAGGATCAAGGCCATACGGATAAACTTACCATTTTTGACTTGTTTCCAGTAAGCGGCCCGCGGGTCCCGGTCTACGGCGACGGCAATTTCATTCACGCGGGGCAGGGGGTGAAGGATTGAGAGGCTGGGCTTTGCGTCGACGAGCTTTTCGGGTGTCAGAACATAACTGTCTTTCAATCGGAGGTAATCTTCTTCATTAAAGAAGCGTTCTCTCTGTACGCGGGTCATATAGAGCACATCAAGCTCCGGGATAACGGAATCGAGGTTAGTCGTTTGCACATAAGGGATACCGCGTTTTTTAAGGGATTCTTCTTTGACATAGCGAGGGAGTTTGAGTTCTTCGGGAGAGACGAGGACGTAACGGATATTTGGGTAACGGCTCAAGGCGTTGACGAGGGAATGGACGGTACGGCCAAATTTGAGGTCGCCGCAAAAACCGATTGTGAAGTCCGAGAGGCGGCCTTTTTCCCGATGGATAGTCAAGAGGTCGGTAAGGGTTTGGGTAGGATGGTTATGGCCGCCGTCGCCGGCGTTGATGATCGGGACTTCACTGAACTGCGCGGCGGCATAAGGGGCGCCCTCTTTGGGGTGACGCATAGCGATGATGTCGGCGTAACAGCTGACGGTCCGGACGGTATCGCCAACGGTTTCACCCTTGGCGGCAGAGCTGGAATTTGCCTCAGAGAACCCCAGAACGCTGCCGCCCAGTGCAAGCATTGCCGACTCAAAGGAGAGCCGGGTACGAGTAGAAGGTTCAAAGAACAAGGTAGCGAGTTGTTTATGTTTGCACAGCTCCTGATATTTTTCCGGACAGGCAATTATGTCCTCTGCGGTTCTGATCAATTCCCCGATTTCCTCTACCGTCAAATCCGTTACATCAATCACATTTCTCAACATAGAATCTCCTTTCATTGCTCACAGCAATGGTGGTCGCGCCTCACGGCGCGGGTGCAGGACAGCCATTGGAAATGGCTGGTCCAATTGGAACCCCCCATTTCTCTTTTCTCTGACGAGGAAAAGAGAAACGGGCCGTTCACGGTCCAAAGAGAAAAGAGCGTTGGTAAGTCTGGCGGAAGATTTTGGCTTGGAGGAAGCCAAGCGAGAAGCCCAATTCGACTTGCCGGTGCGTCTGACTCCGCTGCCGCTGCTGCGGTGCGCGAAATCGCGCGGTGAATTTGCTGTTGGAGGGCGAGAGGGCTGTTTTTTATTTCAAATGCATCCAGCTTTCATCGGCTGGGTTTGCGCGGAACTTTTTCAGGCGTTCGATATCATCGGGCTGAATTTTGCCCTCGTCTGCGGCGATTTGGCAAACGGCGTCAAAATTCGATAAGCTATGATTGACAACCCCTGCGGTAGCCAGACGATCAAGCCCCTTTTGCATTCCATAGGTAAAAATAGAAACAACGCCCAGGACATCCGCGCCGGCATCCCGCAGAGCCTCCACGACTTCAATACAGCTTCCGGCGGTAGAAATCAAGTCTTCAACGACAACGACCCGCTGTCCAGGTTCCAGACGCCCCTCAATCCGGTTTTGCCGCCCATGGTCTTTATTCCCGGACCGGACATACCCCATAGGCAGTCCCATAAGATGCCCGACGATTGCGGCATGCGCGATACCGGCAGTGGAAGTGCCCATTAAGACCTCAACATTCGGAAAATATTTACAGATGAGATCCACTAGCCCCTCCTCAACATTCGTCCGGACAGCAGGAGCGGTAAGGGTCAGGCGATTATCGCAATAAATCGGGCTTCTGATACCGCTGGCCCAGGTAAAAGGCTCATCGGGGCGCAGGAACACTGCGCCGATTGACAACAGGTCATGAGCGATAGTTTGTTCACGATTCATAAAAACACTCCTTTTCGATCGTTCAGCCCAAAAATTCCCGAAGGGCCTGACGGTAAGCACTCACCGGGTCTGGAGCCTGGGTAATCGGACGGCCCATAACGATATAATCACAGCCATTGCGGGCGGCCTGCTCCGGAGTCATAACGCGTTTCTGATCTCCCACATCGCCGCCGGCAAAGCGTACGCCGGGCGTAACGGTACAAAAGCCCTGACCGCATTTTTCTTTGACGAGCGCCGCTTCCATCGGAGAGCATACCACGCCATCCAGTCCACAGGAAGCGGCATTTTTGGCATAAGCGAGGACGGTTTCCGGCATAGGGGTATGGATAAGCAATTCTTCTTTTAAGGCATCGGGCGCGGTGCTGGTAAGCTGTGTGACAGCAATCAGCAGTGGTCTTGTCCCATCATCGCGGGTAAGCCCTTCCAGAGCGGCTTTCATCATGCCGGAGGTTCCAGCAGCGTGAAGGTTCACCATATCGACATCCAGCCGGGAGAGAACCGACATGGCACGTTTCACGGTGTTGGGGATATCGTGAAGTTTGAGGTCAAGGAAAATTTTATGCCCCCGTTCTTTAAGGTCCCGAACAACTTGAGGACCTTCTGCATAAAAGAGTTCCATACCGATTTTAATGAACGGTTTTTCGTCTGCGGGGAACTGGTCAAGGAATGCAAGCGTTTCGTTTTTTGCAGGAAAATCCAAAGCAATAATAACATTTTTAGCCATAATGTGCGCCTCCAATCAAGTCAGAAATATTAGCAACGCCCAATTCTGCACAGAGAGCGGGCAAGTCCTGAACAATCTCCATACTGGCATAAGGATTCCGCAAATTCACCGCGCCGGTTTCGACCGCGGACGCGCCCGCCAGCATCATTTCCACGGCATCCCTTGCGGAACTGACGCCGCCGCAGCCAATAATCGGAAGTTTTACCGTCTCAAAGACATCGTAAACCATCCTCAGCGCCACGGGGAACACGGCTGGTCCGGACAGTCCGCCGGTACGGTTTGCGAGAACCGGACGGCGGGTTTTCAAATCGATCCGCATTCCGAGCAGCGTGTTAATGAGACACAGACCATCGGCGCCCGCGTCGGCGCAGGCTTTCGCAATTGCGGCGATATCGGTAACATTTGGACTGAGTTTCATAAAAACCGGTTTTTTGGTTGCGGCTCTCACGGCCCTTGTAACGTCAGCGGCGCTTTCGGGAGAGGACCCGAAATTTGTACCTCCGGCGTGAACATTAGGGCAGGAAATATTGACTTCCAGGATAGCGACCTGTTCACAATCCGACAGCTTCCGGCAATTTTCGGCATATTCCTCCAAGGAAAAACCGCCGACATTTGCGATCACCGGCCCGTGAAAAATCCTGGCAATATTCGGAATTTCCTCGGTGATAACGGCATCGATTCCAGGATTTTGCAGCCCCACAGCGTTGAGCATTCCGGAGGGCGTTTCTGCGATACGGGGCTGAGGATTGCCGTCACGGGCTTCTCTGGTAGTCCCCTTCCAGGAGAAACTGCCCAGAAGATTCAAGTCATACAGCTCTGCGAATTCCCGGCCATAACCGAAAGTGCCGGAGGCTGGTACAATTGGATTTTTCAGCGTTACGCCCGCAAGGCTTACCGACAAATCTACCATAATATATCCTCCTTCCGGAACACAGGGCCATCCTTACAGACGCGTTTGGGGCCATTTTTCATAGGAATGGAACAGCCCACACAAGCGCCGAACCCGCAGGCCATGCGGGATTCAAAACTGAACTGTCCGCCGGAGACGTTCGGCAGTTCACAAACAGCCCGGAGCATCGGCGCAGGACCGCAGGCCATAACATAGGTATCCTCGGGAAAGGTTTTCAATATATCCGTTACAAACCCTTTTGCGCCCAGGCTTCCATCCTCTGTAACGACCAGGACCTGATACCCATCAATCACCCATTTCCCCGTATAGAGGACATGGGCCTGTTCTTCCGAAGCGAAGCCGATGACAATGGCGTGAATGCCAACCTCTGCTTCTTCCATGCATCGAACCAGGCCATACAGCGGGGCAATACCGATACCGCCGCCCACGAGTACGGCGTGTTTTCCTCTTGCCTGGGCTAAATCGAAGCCGTTGCCAAGACCGGTAAGAAGGTCCAGTTTTGTCCCAGCGGGAAGCCGGACCAGATCCTGGGTACCCTCTCCAGCTTCTTTTACTAAAAGTTCCAGGCCATCCTTCCACCACTCGCAAATGGAGATCGGGCGGCGTAAAAATTTCCCTGGCAATTCGACATTTACGAACTGTCCCGGCGCGGTAATCGCGGAGGTATCCCCGGACAGACGCAGCAGCCAGATGCCGCCGCCTTGATTTTGCGTTTTTTCCAGCGTAAAAATTCCCTGCTTCATTCCCGGGCCTCCTGATAGACAATTTCTCCGTCACAGAGGGTCATATGCACCGCGGCGGAGACATTCCAGCCGTCGAAGGGGGTGGAACGGCTCATGGATAGAAAGTCTGCGCTGTCAATCACGTGCGGACAATCCAGATCCAGAATTGTCAAATCGGCGGGCTGGCCCTCTGCGATTTCACCGCCCGGCAAGCCAAAGAGACGCCGCGGGTTGACACACAAAGCATTGAGAAGCGCAGTCAGGGACACAATCCCTGTCTTCACGAGCTTTGTATACAGCACAGGAAAAGCGGTTTCGAGTCCGACGATTCCATTCAGGCTCATGTGCAGACCTCCGGATTTTTCGGCGGCGGAGTGAGGCGCGTGGTCTGTTGCAATACAGTCTATGGTACCGTCAACCAGCGCTTCGACCAACGCGTCGCGGTCGGCGGCGGTACGAAGCGGCGGATTCATTTTGAAGCGTCCGTCATCCTGCAGATCGTCATCACACAGGAGCAGGTAATGGGGGGCGGTTTCGCAGGAAACCGGCAGACCTTCGGCCTTGGCGGCGCGAATCCGTGTAAGGCTTTCCTTTGTGGAAACATGGCAGACATGATAACGACAGCCTGTTTCCCGGACAAGACCAATGTCCCGCTCTACCTGCCGCCATTCGCTCTCCGGGTTGTTGCCGATCAGGTTGTGTGCATGTGCGTACGCGCCGTCATGGATACGCCAGCCGGGCGTAAGAAGACTTTCGTCTTCGCAGTGGGCAACAATTGGTTTGTCCAGGGTTTTTGCAAGCTCCATCGCCCGACGCATCCGTTCATCGGACTGCACGCCCCGTCCGTCATCGGACCAGCCGCAGACATACGGGGCCATAGCGGCAAAATCGGCGATGGTCTCGCCTTTTTCCCCGCAGGTTATGGCTCCGAAAGGGTACACATGAATTCTGGCATCCTTTTGGATATAATTCAATTCTTCCTGCAAGTTTTCCAGGCAGTCAGGAACCGGCTTCAAATTCGGCATGGCACATACTGCCGTATAACCGCCCGCGGCGGCGGCGGCGGTCCCGGACGCAATCGTTTCCTTATAAGAAAAACCAGGCTGTCGAAGATGGACGTGAACATCGACGAAACCTGGAACAATCAAATGGTTATGCAATTCAATAACAGTTTTTCCTTCTTTGGAAAGGGTGGAAGAAATGGAAACAATACGGCCCTGAGATATCTCCATCTCGATTGGCTGAACACTTCCGTTCCGCAGGACGGCTCCGCCGGTCAACACCAGATTCATAGCAAAAACTCCTTGTTCTTCAACATTGCATGCTTATATTACTGGAAAAGCGTTCTTCTGTCAAGAGGTTCCTTTACCACCTCCACGCCTGTCTCATAAAAAAGTGGTATAATAGTGCAGGGTGAAAAAGATGGAAGAAATAAGAGAAAGGAGGACAGAGACAGAAGATCCACGGCATTCAAGCTATGTGAAATATGCATTGGCGGATATTCTGCGCAGGCAATTCGGAACAGAGGGAGAGGTCATTGCAGAGCAATATGCAGCATATCAAAACCCAATCATCTCCACCATGCCTTGCAAATATTGAGCGCGTATGTGACGAACCGTGGCGCAACCATTGCGCTGGAATCCGTCCATGAAAAAACGAACGAAATCCCAGTTTTTCAAGAAATATTCACTTATCTGAATGCTGAGAATAAAACGGTTACTGCAAACGCAATGCACTGCCAGTGGGAAACCTGTTTTAGAATCATAATACCGATAACTTTAACTTTTCAGGGATTAAGCAAAGAACTTGCCGAAATTAACGGATTTCTATTTGAAGATGGCATTATTCACACCGAAATTAGCAAAGAAACAGCGGCAAGCAAACATTATTTTGTCCATCAGTGGGACCTCTATTCCCCGAAAATTCAGTGTTTTCAATGGTTTCAAGGCGTTCCCGGGGGGGGAATCGAATAAGGGAAAAATAAGGGAAACCACCCGGAAAACAGGTAAGAAAAAAGCCTGCAACCCTTAGTTTTACGGTGATAAGGAAGTATTTATAACAGCTTATCATTAACGCTGACAGACAGGGTGCATTTAGGTAGGTATGACGAATTACGTTGTACCTACTTATTTTTTGTTGTAGTTTTTCTGTATTCCTGCTAAAATCAGTGAACAAGAGTATTGATGAAAGAGGGCGAAACTATGAAAGAAAAAATGAATAATAAATACAATACACAAATGACAACAAATGATTATTTGTCATGGCTTCAAATAAAATATGATTGCGAAACAATATATGGTTTAATTAAGTCTTTACAGAGAGACGGTGTAACAAGTTTTGGGGTTATTCCTTATTTCACATTAACAGCGGCTACTATATTAGAAATGCTTTCATCAAAAGAGATAAAAACTGAAATACCATACTCAGCACGAATAAAAGATATACGTATGAAACTGAAAATTTTTGAAGATAGATACAGCAAATCTCAAAAAATGTTATTAGCGATTGATTATCTTCAAAATGAAATTTTTAAGAATAGACTTACATTTCCATTCATGAAAAACTGGAATATCCATTATAATTTAGGAATATACACAAACAAAGATAAGATAGTAATTGGAAACACCCAGTATAATTATTACTTATTACAAGATAATCGTTTTTTAAAAAAGAACCTTAATGATATTGCTATTGCTTATGAAGTTTCTCCTAATAATTTTAACTTAGATGAACATGTAAATAAAGAATGTTATCAATATGCTTATACCTGCACACAATTTATAAATTCCGTTCGCGCTGAACTGGAAGATTTTGACACGCCAGTAACTATAAAATCAAACAAAAATACTGTCAAATTTTACTATGCTGATTATAATACAAATCGGAAATCTGCTCTTTTACCGCAAGGAGAGAATGGGAAATCCACTTTTCTTTATTTGCTTCATACTTTATCTACAATGAATTTTCTTCTATACGTTTTAAATGATTATGAGAAAGATGATTATGGTTGGTGGCTCAAAATAAATTATATTGTCTACTATTACAGCATACATAAATTAACTGATTTACATGAGCATTTTGTTCAAAACAAATTGATGACGCAAAATTTTTCTGACTATTTAAATGAAATAGACATTAAAAACGCCAAATTTATGAATAGTACATTTAGAAATTGTATGATGCACTCAAGCTTAGCAGATAAAAATGGAAATATTATTATTTCTTCATCTAATTTAGATAGAAAGAAACCTCTATTTGGATTAGTAGAAACCTGCTTTGATGGAATGAGTTATAAAGACCTTAAAGATTCTGTTATATTAGAAATGAAACGAATATCAGACATATTATCACAATGGCTCGGAACACAATCTTTGAGTATAAAACCACTTTAAAACCAGTTACGCAATAGAACGCCGTTTTTGAGGGCAGACATATAAAACCCTTACCCCGTCATTTCAGCACCCGCAAATCCGCATAAATCAATGATAAAGCAACTCCTACTGCGTAACAAACCCCATAATAAATTGAGGGCGAAAGCAGTTTACTGATTTCGTCCTCTTGACTGCCCAAAAGTAAAGACAGGAAAAGCTGTCAAGGGCGCGTAGCGCGAAGTTTACCCTTGACAGCTTTTCCTGTCTTTGCTACTTCCTAACGGTCGAAGCGGAATTTCAATATAGCTTCAACCAGTTTTGCCTTTAGCCTGTCCTGCGTGGATAAGGTAGAATAAATTTCGCAAAAAGAAAGACACGGTTTGCAGACTCGG
>CANDBG010000042.1 GCA_947382875.1 uncultured Oscillibacter sp.
TTCTGGACATTATCATCAATGAAACCGACCGTATGACGCACATCGTACAGGACCTGCTCACCCTCTCCCGCCTGGACCGCGGCGGCGCGGAACTCGTTTTGTCGCGCTTTCCCTTCGGAGAGGCTATTGAAAGCGTGGCACGGTCCAGCGCTCTCAGCGCCCAGCAGCACGGCCATACCCTTACCTACGGCGGCATGGAACCCCTGCCGCTGGTGGTCGGGGACCGCAGCCGTCTGGAACAGGTCATGATGAATATTCTGGGCAACGCCATCAAGTACACCCCCGACGGCGGCATTATCCGCATCACCGCCGGTTCCGCAGAGGATACCGTTTGGATGGAGGTCTGGGACAATGGCATCGGCATTCCGGAAAAAGATCGTGAACACATCTTTGACCGCTTCTACCGCGTCGACAAAGCCCGTTCCCGAGAGTCCGGCGGCACCGGCTTGGGTCTGTCCATCGCCCGGGAAATCGTCGAGCGGCACCAAGGCACCATTTCCATCGTCGGCCACGAGGGCCCCGGCACCACAGTCCGGCTGGTTCTGCCCATCGGTCAGGAGAGAGGAGGCGCTTGCCATGACCCGTAAAGAATTGGAGGAACTCAAAAAAGAACTGCGTCTTCAGCCCGAACACAGCTGGAGAAACGAGGGGCCTCTCGCGAGCTGCTGGAAACTTCCGCCGCCGCTGCGCGCCCCTGCGCTGGCAGCAAAAACACTCGTTCTGCTGCTCTGGTTCATGACTCTGGCCATTTGGGAGACCTCCGTGAGACACCCGGGAAACCGGCGTAATCATCGCCTATGAGTCCGGAAAAAACCCGGGATTTCGTACAGAACCTGCTCATTACAGTCTTGTTTGTTCTGGCGGTCATCCTGTTTGTACAGACGCAGCTCTATAACCTCGGCCTGGACGCCGCGTCCCTGGCCCCGCGCCCCGCGCCGGCGGAAACCGCCCCGACGGCTCCGACGCCCCAGCTTTCCGCTCCCGTACGAGTGGCTATTACGGGCGCGTTCGGGCGTTACGGCAGCCTTACCCTTTCCACCTCCGGCGAGACCTTCGACACCCCTTTGGGGCACAGTCTGGCGGAAGCTCTGGGTTCCGCTCAGGATTTTACGCCCTGCGGAGAAGCGGAGTTTCTTGCCGCCCTGGAAGGTCCTTCGCTTTACTATGATTTTATGGAAACATTGCCCTTATCGGTTCTGTCCGGCCTGCTCAACAGCACGACGGCCTCCCCCGAAGACCGTTCCGCCCGCTGTCTGGCGATCTTCGGCCAGCCCGACGGCTCCGCCCGCCTCTACCTCTGGGACGGTGCGGCGTCTTACTGCTACTGCCCTACAGCCCTTTCCGCCGGGAGCATTGAACAGGTGGTGGGACAGTACGAGCTTGGCGGCGCGTGGTTCGCCCAGGACCTCGGCGCAGAAGGGGTTCGTCCGAACTCCCTGTTTCTGGAAGAACTGCCGTCACTGCCGGTTCTGTCCAGCGCGGACCCCCTGGGCGATACGGACTGGCTCCTGACAGCCCTGGGGTTCAACCCCCGCAGCCGTACCCGCTACGTCGACGCCAGCGGCACGGAGATTATCATGGACGGCAGCCGTTCACTGCGCATTCTGGCGAACAAAACGGTCCGCTACCAGAGCGGCGGCGAGCCGAGCATGCACATCGACGCCGCGGAGGAGCTTCCGACGCTGTGGGAGGCCGCCACCGGCACAAGCGCGGTCCTGAGCAATCTGCTGAACGCCGCCGGCGGCGACGCCGCGCCTTATTTGCAGGGCATTCGGCAGAGCGGCGCTGTGACGACGCTGCATTTTGGCTACCAATACGGCGGAATGCCCATCCGCATTCCAAACGGCAGCGCGGTGGAGGTCACGCTGACGGGTACGTCCATCACCTCCCTGACGCTGCGCCTGCGCACCTACGCCCCGACGGAGGAATTGACCGTGCTTCTGCCCCTGCGGCAGGCGCTGGCGGTAGCGGCCCGGCAGCCGGGGGCGGAGCTTTCCATTGCCTACGTCGACCGCGGCGGCGACTGCCGTGCCAATTGGATTACCGATTAAACATCCGCCCGTTCCCTTTCCGGCGTCCAGACCGCAGGGGGACGGGCAAAAAATCCTTGCATTTTGGAGAGAATTGTTCTATAATTCATTCCTATAAAGCGTTAAACTCGCCGCGCCCCCTCCGGGTGGACGCGCCGTCTTTGCGTGTCAGGAGGGATTTATTCATGAATTTCGTTTTCATTTCGCCAAATTTTCCGGAAGCCTACCGCTGGTTCTGCATTCGCCTGCGGGAAAACGGCGTCAATGTGCTCGGCGTCGGCGACGCTCCCTATGACTGCCTGCATCCGGATTTGAAACGGGCGTTGTCCGAATATTACCGCGTCGACAGCCTGGAAAACTACGACCAGGTTTTGCGGGCCTTGGGCTACTACACCGGTCAATACGGCAAAATCGACTGGGTGGAGAGCAACAATGAGTACTGGCTCGAACTCGACGCCGCCCTCCGAACCGATTTCAACATCACAACCGGTTTGAAGTCGGACCAGATTGCGCGTTACAAGTCCAAACAGGCCATGAAGGAGTATTACCGCAAGGCCGGTCTGCCCTGCGCCCGCTGCGCGCCTGTCACGACGCTGAAAAACGCGCTTGCGTTCATACAGGAAGTCGGGTATCCGGTGATCGTGAAGCCGGACAGCGGCGTCGGCGCGATTGCGACCTACAAGCTGCAATCCGACGCCGAAACAGAGGCGTTTTTTCAGAAACTTCCACCGCTTCCCTACCTCATGGAGGAATACGTCCCCGGTGTGGTGACGACCTATGACGGCGTTTGCAACTCCAAGGGCGACGTTCTCTTCGCCGCCAGTCACATCACCCGCAACTCCATCATGGACATGGTAAACGAGGGCGTGCCAACCTATTATTATGTAGACAAAGAGGTTCCCGCCGACGTGGAGGCCGCCGGACGCGCTACATTAAAAGCATTTCAGGCATCGAGCCGGTTTTTTCACCTGGAATTCTTCCGTCTCACGGCGGACAAGCCCGGCCTGGGCCGGACCGGCGATCTGGCTGCGCTGGAAGTGAATATGCGTCCGGCGGGCGGCTTTACGCCGGATATGCTGAATTTCGGCCAGAGCGTGGACGTTTACCAAATCTGGGCGGACATGGTGGCCTTTGACGAGGTGCGCCACACCTTTGACGGTCCCCGCAGCTACTGCGTCTATGCCGGGCGGCGCGACGAAAACCGCTACGTCCTCTCGCTGCCGCAGCTGGAAGCCCGGTGCGGCGGGCACGCGCGTCTTTTCACCCGGATGCCTGACGCTCTCGCGGGCACGATGGGCAATCAGGTTGCAATTGCTTGTTTCGATACTCTGGAGGAAGTCGACGCCTTTGTGCAGTCGGCCTTCCAGCTGGAGAACGAGGCATAAATTTCGCAAACTCCCGTTCGGTGTAAAAATTTTTTCGCTGAACGGGAACTATTTTGCGTAAACCTGCGTCAAACTAGCAGAAGCAATTCCCCCAGAACATGAACAAGGAGAATTTAACATGAAAAAAGTAATTGCCCTGCTGTTTGCGCTGTCCCTCGCGCTGTCCCTCGCGCTGTCCCTGGCCGCCTGCGGCGGAAAGTCCGCCGAGGACGCGCCCGCGAAAGAGGTGGACCTGTCCGCGTTTTACGAAGCGCTGACTTCCGAGGGCGAATGGCCTGCCCTGATAGCAGCGGAAGACGAGGCCCTGGATGCCCTTTACCCCGGCTTGTCCGACGTAGCGGTAAAGCAATCCGCCGTTTACATGGCGGCGATTACCGGTGTAGCGTGTGAGATTGCGCTGGTCGAGGTGGAGAACGCAGACGATGTGGAGACGGTAAAGAACATTTTCCAGGCCCGCATTGACTATCAGGTCGGCGACGGCAACGGCCCTGGCGGCGCGTTCTACCCGGCGTCTATGGAAGCCTGGGAACAGAATTCGCGCATTGCGTCCAACGGCAACTGCGTGATGCTGGCAGTCTGCGACGACCCCGACGGCGCGGTTGAATCCTTCAATGCGCTGTTCGCCTGAGACGCGGAACGGCGGCGGTAAAAAACCGCCGCCGTTTTTTCCTATGTCAAATGAAACACCTGCAAGATCAGTCCGAACAGCACTGACGCCACCGTTCCGAACACGATCACAGGTCCGGCGACGGTGAACATTTTCGCGGCCATGCCCGTAATAAAACCTTCGCTTTTGAAGTCGATGGCCGGAGATACCACGGCGTTTGCAAATCCTGTAATGGGCACCAGGGTTCCCGCGCCGCCGAAGCGGGCGATTTTGTTATAAAGATTGAGGCCCGTGAGCAGCGCGGAGAGAAACACCAGCGTACAGGACACGGCGGTTCCGGCGTCGTCTTTGCCCAGGCCGAGGGACATATAACCGTTTTGAATCAGCTGTCCCAGCACGCAGATTGCTCCGCCGATGACGAACGCAAGCGCAGTATCTTTGACGATGGGCGATTTTTTTGCGTGCTGTTTTACATAATTCTGGTAATCTTTGGGAGACATATCCATAAAAACCGGTTCCTCGTTTCAACGGTTTTGGCGGCGCAGCGCCGCTTTGCGCTTAGGATTCCCCAGTGGGTAAGATTTATGCGTTTTCGGAGGTCCCGGCGTGTTTTTTGAGGAGATTTTCCAAAAATTCCTGTTGTTCAGGATCGGAAATTCCGCGCAAAAAGCAGAGGGCGTCTTCCGGCAAAGACGGAAATTTCCGGAAGCTCCAAAGAACCTCTTTCCGGTACGCTTCATTCGGCGCGCTGTGATAAGCGTGGATTAAAGCGTTTTCGTCACCGGGCTGCTGCCACATGAATTTCCAGGTCGGATAGATGTCGTAACCGGAGGCCAGTTCTGAAAACCAGTTTTCGCACCAATCCAGAAACCATGCGCTTCCTTTCGGCCACATGGGCGCAAGATCGTAATCGTAATCCAGGTAAACGACCTTGCCGCGTTCCGGTCCGACGACCACCAGATGGGCAATATATGTAATATCCATGCCGCACAGATCCAACGTACCATCGTTGCGGCTCCTGGGGTCGCTTCGTTCCCAAGGGTCGAGCTGATATTCGTCGTCACGGCTAAAACGCGCCTCCCACTCTTGGGCAGTCATGGTTTCGCAGAGCTGTTCCGACGCCTGGTTCACAATCCAGGGCCGCGGTTTCCAGAGCGGACCGTGAACAGTCCCCGGCGGCTCTTTCACCGGCAGAATCGAACTCCCAAAGCCTGTACCAGGACCCGCACCACCGTTTCCAACCTGATTCAGCCAATACACAAGGCCCTCCGGCAGTTCGACGCCATGCTCCTGCTCCACAGCGTCAATTTCGTCCAGGGAGACGGTGGGATTCAGCTGATAATGATGCCTTTCCGCAAACTGGTCTTTTTCCAACTGCCCCCGCACCCGCGCGGTTTCCGCAATGAGATTTTGAATTCTCCGGCACTGCTCCAACAACTCCGGATTATCCAGGGGTTTCCGTTTCATACAGCCCCTCCTTTCCTCCACAATTTACCACCCTCCTCCGCCCCTCAGCAACTGACAGAATTGCTAATTTTTCACCGTGCATTTCGCTGTCCTGTGCAAAAATGTGGAAAGTGCCAAAATTATGGTTGTATTAAGCGGTAAGATGTTGTATAATTCATATGTTAGACGCTTGCGGCGTCGGGCCGCAGAGTCCGCAAACGATAAGGAGTGGTAAGACCATGAGCTATTCAGTACAGAACATTCGGAACGTCTGCCTGCTGGGTCACAGCGGCAGTGGAAAAACCGCCCTGGCGGAGAGCCTCCTGTTCATGACGGGAGCCATCGACCGCATGGGCCGCAACGCCGACGGCAACACCGTTTGCGATTATGACCCGGAGGAGCGCAAACGTCAGATTTCGCTTTCGACCGCCATCGCGCCGATTGAGTACAAGGGCTGCCGCATCAACGTCCTGGACACCCCGGGCGCGTTTGACTTCGCCGGCGAAGCCATGGCGGCGCTCCGGGCCGCCGACGCCGCCATCATCGTCTGCTCGGCGAAGGACGGCGTGAGCGTTGGTCTGGAAAAGGCGTGGAAGTATTGCGAGGAACGCAATATGCCGCGGTTTATTTATATTTCCAAGACCGACGAGGAAAACAGCGATTACAACGCTACCTTTGACGCCCTGCGTGAGCGTTTCGGAAAAAATGTAGCGCCTCTGGTGGTCCCGATTTGGGACGACAGCCGTCACGTGACGGGCATCATCGACGTCCTGAACAAGCGCGCATACGAAATGCAGAATCTCAAACGCGTTGAAATTGATCTTCCGGGAGACAAGGCCGACGTCGTGACGGAGTTTAATGACGCCCTCAAGGAATCCGTCGCGGAAACCAGCGAGGAATTCATGGAAAAATTCTTCGGCGGCGAGGATTTCACCTATGCGGAAATGATTCAGGGCCTGCGCCAGGGCGTACGGGAATTGAGTTTGTTCCCGGTTCTGTGCGGTTCGGCTATTAACTGCATGGGTTCCCTCATGCTGATGGACAACATTGTTGATCTCCTGCCGAACCCGGTAGAGGGCAACTACCACAAGGCCACCAAGTCCGACGGCGAAACGGAAGAATTTGTCGTTTCCCCCGGCGGCGTGCCCACGGCGTTTGTTTTCAAGACGATTTCCGACCGTTACGGCAAGTACTCCTTTGTGAAGGTTCTCTCCGGCGTCATCACGCCCGATCTCCCGATGGTCAACGCCCGCACCGGTGAGAAGGTAAAGCTGGGCCGTCTCTACACATTCCGCGGCAATAAGAACACCGATGCAAAAGAACTGACATGCGGCGACATCGGCGCGATTGCGAAAATGGATGTCAAGACGGGCGACACACTCTGCGACGAGCGCAAGGTGGTCAGTCTGAAACCGATTCCCTTTGCGGAACCGTGCTATTCGGTGGCGATTGTCCCGAAGACCCGCGGCCAGGAGGACAAGATTGCGCAAGGTCTCACGCAGCTGAACGAGGAAGACCCGACATTCTCCGTGGTCAACAACGCCGAAACCCGTCAAATGGTGCTGTCGGGCGCGGGCGATATGCAGCTGGACGTATTGGTTAGCAAACTCAAAAGCCGCTTCAACGTGGAAGCGGAACTGAAACCCACCCGCGTCCCCTACCGCGAAAAAATCCGCAAGACGGTACAAAAGCAAGGACGTCACAAGAAGCAGACCGGCGGCAGCGGTCAATTTGGCGACGTTTGGGTGCGTTTTGAGTACAACCCCGAGCAGGAAGATATGGTTTTTGCGGAAGAAGTCTTCGGCGGTTCTGTTCCCCGGAACTTTTTCCCGGCAGTCGAGAAGGGCTTACGGGAATCCTGTCTCCACGGCCCCTTGGCAGGCTATCCGCTGGTAAATCTGAAAGCGGTTCTGTACGACGGCTCGTATCACCCGGTAGACTCGTCCGAAATCGCGTTCAAGACGGCGGCCCAGCTTGCGTACAAGGCGGCAATGCCGGAAGCGAATCCGGTTCTTCTGGAACCAATTGGCGAATTAAAGGTGACGGTTCCCGAGAACTATACCGGCGACGTTATGGGTGACATCTCCAAGCGTCGCGGCACGCCGATGGGCATGGACCCCCTCGGCGACGGCACCCAGGTCATCACAGCGGAAGTCCCGATGGCCGAAATGGGCACCTACGCGATTGACCTCCGGGCCATGACGCAAAGCCGCGGCAGCTTTACGTTCCATTTTATCCGCTATCAGGACTGCCCGCCCGCGGCGCAGGAAAAGGCGATTGCGGACGCAAAGGCAATGGCGGAACAATGATGGTGCGTCCAGGGGCTCTGCCCCCTTGTTGACCCCCGGCAGTGGCTCTGCCCCTGCACCCCGCAAGCCTTTGAAAAGGCTTGACCCAAACTTCAGGGCGTCATGCTTTGCATGACGCCCTCCTCTTATGTAAAATATGCCAAAAGAAATAGTCCACAGGTATGCAAGGGATAAAAGGCATAGAAGAACCACTTCCAGCCCGGGCCTTTTTGTCCGTTATAGCGCAGCAGGAGCGGCAGGGCAATAATCATCATCCACTGGACGGCCATACCGTACCGGGTCATTTCGTAACTGAACTGGTAGATACAGAACAAGAGGTAGACGGCGCAAAGTGCGTCCTTGCGTTCGCGAAGAAAGTAGAAAGCGGCCCCCAGCGCAGCGAACTCGAATCCGAACTCGTTAACGGCTAGATTTGGAACGATACCCGTCAGCACATCCCCGCTCAAGCCCTGCGCGGCAGGGAGAAAAAAAGGAAGCAGGTAAAAGACCATTTGTCCCGCGGCGACGCCCCCCAGGAGCAGCGCACCCTTACGCCGGTCTTGCTGAAACAGCTCCACGGCGCTGATACACACGCCCGTCAGCAGCAGCGGCACGAAGATGTTATGGTTTCCATACCCGTTTTCGGTAGGAAAGGATGCGTCCAGGGCCAACCTAAAAGCGGTCATAAACAGGCTCATAAGGTACATCTGCAAAAGGTAGCGTTTACGGTTTCGAGTATGCGCGTACCCCTGGGCCATGCAGAACAAAAAGAGCGGGTACGCGCCCCTCCCAAGCCACCGGAACCACCCCGGCGCATTGGGAAAGTAGAGACCCACATGGTCCAGCAGCATCAGGAAAACCGCGGACATTTTCAAGGAAAAGGTCGACATAAAAGCAGCCCCCGTCAGGAAAGGATATAAATGTAACGACGCAAGGGCAATTTTTTCTTCACCCGGAAAAAATTTTTGTAAGCCGTGAGATATTTCTGCCAGCCAAAGGATATTAGAGATAGAAGGGCCTTTCAAACCAACCAGAACCGAGGTGAGGACACATTGACGGATGAACAGCTCCAAGAGATCATAGACCGCTGCGGCGACACGATTTTCCGCTTGGCGTACAGCTACCTGCGCAGCCGCACCGACGCCGAAGACATCATGCAGGAAACGCTCCTCAAGCGTTGCCTGGAAACAAAGCCGTTCGCGTCCCCGGAGCACGAAAAACGCTGGCTCCTGCGGGTTGCGTCCAACGAGTGCAAACGCATATTGCGCTCCCCCTGGCGCCGCCGGACCGGACCGCTGGAGGACGCGGAAGAACCAATCATTTTCGACGAACCCGCGCATTCGGAATTATGGGAACAGGTCATGTCCCTGCCGCCGAAGTACCACGCCGCGATTTATTTGTATTATTACGAAGGGTACGCGGTCCAGGAGATCGGGGAGCTGATGCACGCCAAGGCGTCCACCGTACAGACCTGGCTTATGCGGGCCAGGGGACAGCTTTTTAACAAATTAAAGGAGGCCGAGAGCCAATGATGAACGAAAATCTTTACCGCGAGATGTTTTCCCGGCTGTGCGCCTCCGAAGAGGCAAAAAAGGAGGCCCTTATGAAAATGAAAGAACAAACCAAATCCCGCCGTCTGCCAAAAATTCTCCGCGCCGCTGCGATTGCCGCTATGCTGACCATCGCCCTGGCGGTGTCCGCCAACGCTGCCACAAATGGCGAATTGTTTGAAAACCTCCGGATTGTCTTCCAGGACGATTCCAGACTCATTCTGGAAGACGACAATGGAAACCGTGTCTCCGTTGTCGGCGTCACCGCCAATGCCGAGATGGAGAATGGCCGTCTGGTCCTGACCGTCGAAGACCATGAAATCGATATCACCGACGACATTGCCCAAGACGGCGTTTACAGCACCACCGTAACCGCCGCCAACAACGCCGAGGTGGAGATCACCGTCAGCGGCACCTTGGAGAAGTGGGATATCCACACATCTTCCACCGACGGCAACGCGGATTACAACTATGCCAGTGAAGCAGGGGCAGACAAAAACGCGTTTGTTTCCGTGTATGAATACGACGGCTCCGCATTAAACGACTAAGCAAAATTACGCAAAGGACTGGGGAATCCTTTTGGATTCCCCAGTCCTTTTTACTCCAAATTTGCTTCTGATTTCTCCGCAGGCGTTTCCTCCCGGATTTCCACCGGCAGGCCGTTGACCTCCACCCCTTCCTCCGCAGGAATAAGCAGGTATTTTTTCCCGTCAATCACCCGCGCGGTCACAGCATAACTGCATTCCGGATCCACGGAGATCGTAACCTCTCCGGTTTTGATTTCGTACTTTTTGTTGTCAATGAGGTTCAGCGGATTCATGACCGCGCCGTTGCCGAACTCCTCTCCGCAACGCTCCTGGAACGCGGCGGCTTGTTCCTCCGGTACGCCGCACTCCCGCAGAACGTTCCCCAGCTCCTGGCTGGTGACTTCCAGCGCGTCCGGCTCTTTACTGGCCTGATGCTCCTCGATTTTTGCGCGGAGCTGTTCATAGAGCGTCCACGCCACGTCCAGGCTGCAAGCGCCGTCGAGGGCGTCGCAGAGGGCCGTTTGAAACGCCTCCTTCTGTTCCACGGCAGTCATAGGCGATTCGGTTTTGAACAGCGCATCGATCACCTCATGATGCAGCGTCTCCGGTTTACGGGCATAGAACAGCGCATTATAGATGTTTGCGGTACGGTCGTCGAAGGCCGGGAACAGGAACCCCAGTTCCGGCGCGGAAACCACCTGACCGGCGGTGCAGTTATGGAACCCGTTGTCCCCGGGGAAGTAGCCCAATTCCTGCTTCCCGTCCTTCACGGGGCACACGCTGCATACAATGTAATTGAAAACGGTTTCGGAGTCCATGTCTGCGCCGTCCCGGGCGCGGCGGGGCACGTCATACGCGTCGTACGCCAGAAGAATCAAGTAGTTTTCGCCGTCCATGTCCAGAGAATCGATGATTTTCTGATAGAACGCATTCCGAATCTCGCCGTCCTTGAGTTCCGAGTCCCGGAGGGCCATCAGAAGCCGGTGTTCGTCGCTGTCCATGACCTGTTCATTGGAAAAAGTAATGTCGATCAAATTCCGGCCCAGACCGCCGGAGAGGGACTTCTTCAGGAGGGCCAGATATTTTTCGGCCTCCTCCTGAGGCATATTGCCCAGGGATTCATCCAGATAGGAAATAACGTTCCGGGTACCGTTGACGTAACAGCCGTAAATGCGGCTGACAGCAGATTTCTCCGGTCGGAAGCGGCGGCGAAGCTCGCCCAGTTCTTTCAAGTTCATAAGTACAACCTCACTTTTCTCAAACAGAATACCGACTTTTATTGTACCGGAAATTTCCGAAAAAAGCAATCCTGAATTTACCGCAAATTCCGTGTTTTTGGAAAAACGGCGCACAACTCCGGAAACAGCGGCATACTCCATAGAGAAAATTTCCTCGGTACGCAGATGGATTGGCAGCAAAGCGTAGATTACTATGAATGCATACAGAAAGCGGGTTCTCGTACACATAATATAATACAGGAAATATACGAGGATTCCAATCGATATGCGGATATTATTTGCTAAAAGATTTATCAAAGTATCAATGGAGAGAACTATAAGGAATCTCTTTCAATATTTGACGAAAATTCCAAGCCAACGGGAAACGTCTCTTTAAATATGTGGATCGATTGGAATCATATGGTTTTCATCCTGCAGGCCGCGCCGGAATATTCCCTGCAAAGAATCGTCGAAGCGCTTTCCATGGCATGTGCTTCAGTAAATTGGACTTTTATGATCACACCATTTGAACGAAACGCTTTGAAATTGAGATATTATGCCGCTCGTTTCTGAAGGAAGGAGATGAACAGAAAGCGGGGCCCGGAAGAATAGAAGAAAATATGATTTTGTTGAATTCTTTTTAAACCTTTGAATTTGCACCAATATCTGCCGCACATAATCCCGGATTCCGCCGCATAGGATGGAGTAACAAGAGGCGGGGAGTGAAGGTGTTTTGAAAGGAAACATGGAGGAGCGGGCGGAGCGCCTGGCTCTTTACATCATAGAGAATCGGACCACGGTCCGCGCCGCCGCGCAGAAGTTCGGGATCAGCAAAAGTACGGTACATAAAGACATCTCGGAGCGGCTGCCGCTGTTCAACCGCCCGTTATATCTGCAAGTAAAGGAAGTGCTGGACGTCAACAAGGCCCAGCGGCACATCCGGGGAGGCATCGCCACCCGTAAAAAATACCGCGGCGACTGACGCCGTGAGGGGAGGCATGATATGACAAATCGAAACTGCGGCCGAAGCCGTTCGGGGCGTCCGGGGCAGAAGGCGGCCGCCCGCGCCGGCGGTCCGGTCTTCAAAGAACCGGAGGTCCGCCGCTGGCCCCATCCCGTGGGGGAACCGCCGGTGGTCCGGGACCAGGAACCCACTTTGCATTACGTCCGCTGCGCCTTGTCTTACCAGAACCAGCTTCTGGCAGACATCAAAGCACTCCTGGAACAACTCACGGCAGACCGGACCGAGGAAAAGTAGCGGCATACGCCGCTATTTTTTTCATTCCGTTCATTATTTTCCTCTTGTCTTTTTCGTGGACAGGCCGTATAATATATACAATTTTGACCCTTTGCACCATTTTTCTGAAATTACGCCTGAAACCGTACACGGAGGTAGTTCCCATGTCAAAGCCCCGCCGGCTCAAACGCCGGAAGCACCGCAGCCGCCGCTGGGTTTTCCCGCTGGTACTGCTGGTCATCCTCGCCGCCGGTTACGCCGGTGTCCATGCCTTTTTCCGTCCGTTGGAACAGAAGCCCGGCGGCAAGCCTGACGATGTTCCCGTTCAGGGGGGCGTACAGAACCCGGGAAGCTCCCAGAACCCCGCCGAAAATCAGACGGACGAAGAAGCCGAAGCCCTGCGCAATCACTACGAACGCAAGCCCTCGTTTTACACGATTCTGGTGTCCGGCACCGACGGCGGCGGCGGAAACAGTGACACCAACATTCTCGTCGCCATCGACGCCGCCAACGGCTCCATTTACGGTGTCAGCATTCCCCGCGACACCAAAGCCCGCGTCAACGGCAAAAACTACAAGATCAACGCCGCGTATGCCCTGGGCGGCATGGAACTGCTGGCGGAGGTCGTTTCGGAGCAGCTTGGCATTCCGGTGGATTACTCGGTATCCGTGGACCTGCAAGGGTTTCGGGCTCTGGTGGACGCCATTGGCGGCGTGGATTTTTACATCCCCATCAACATGAATTACGATGACCCTGTTCAAAACCTCTCCATTCACTTTTCCAAGGGAATGCGTCACCTCACCGGCGCGGAGGCCTTGAAGGTGGTCCGCTTCCGCCACAACAATGACGGTTCCGGCTACGGCAGCGAGGACATTGGCCGGATGCAGACCCAGCAGGATTTCCTCAAGGCCGTGGCGAAACAAATCCTTACGCCAGCCAGTCTGACCAAACTGGACGACTTCGCAAAAATTTTCCAGGAGTATGTCGACACGGATCTTACCGTCGGCAATCTCGCCTGGTTAGGCAGTCAGGCCATTTCCATCGGGTCCGACAACATCGATTTCTCCACCATGCCCGGAAACTGGAAATCGCCTTACATCTATCTGGACCCGGCGGAAACCCTCGCCGTTGTCAACGAACACTTGAACCCGTACGTCGAAGACCGTCTGCCGGAGGATCTGAACGTCCTCAGCTGACCGCCCGAAAGGAGCCCTTTATGAAAAAACAAGTTTCCGCCCTGTTTCTGGCGCTGTGCCTTCTGCTGGCCATCCCCGTTTACGCCGTCTCTGACAGCACTGATAATTTTGTTCGTCAACAGACTTATACCGGTCAGTTTTCCGATTTATCTGCGGAATCCGTCTTTTATGACAACGTAGCCGCCCTTTATGAATATGGGCTGTCCAATGGCAAACCCGATGGCACCTATGGCCTGAATGACTCCATGACCGTCGGACAGATCGTGATTTTCGCCGCCCGCATCCGCAGCCTTTACCGTACCGGCGATGCGGAGTCCGGTCCAAGGGCCTTCGAGGGCCAGTCGCTGGCGGAACCGTACCTGCGCTATTTGCAGGCGGAGGGCGTTCTGGGCACGGAGCTGGACGGTCAGCTCTTGCAAACCGCTACCCGCGCACAAGTAGCCCATGTTCTGGCGGCGGCTTTGCCCGAAACGGCGCTGCCCGCCGTGCATGACAGCCTCGTTACGCAAGCTTATGCCAGCCGCCGCTTTATCAGCGACGTCGACGACTATACTCCTTATTATCAGGACATCCTTGCCCTCTATCGGAAGGGAATCTCCACCGGTACGAACGCGTCGGGCGCTTTTCTGCCCAATGACCCGGTAACGCGGGGCGCGGCGGCGGCCATGCTCACCCGTATGGTAGACCCGTCCCTGAGGGTCACGCCGGACTGGGACCTCTCGAACCTTTACAGCGCCGAAGGCGTCAGCCTTTCGGACCTGGTGAAGCCGGGTACATACATTGCCTCCCCCTCCACACGGGCCGAGATGGATGAATCCATTCGTTATATGCTCGCCAACAACCGCAGTCAGCTTGACCTCCAATATTCCGGCGTCGCCATGAATGAAGCCCGAAAGCTCATGGAGGAAACTTTGGAAGTTATCAAGGTATATTGTGAACAGAGCTACAATACCGTGACCTGCTCCTACACCCCCTCCGGGTCCGTGACGCTGAACTTCTCCGCCGCCGGAGCCGGAAACCGTCTGGAAGCCTACCGCGAGGCCACCATGAACGCCGCCATTGCCGTCCACGACGCCATGTGGGAAACCGGCTTGATCACGGCGGCCTCGACGGAGATGGAAAAAGCAAAAGTCTATTATCAGTGGATTTGCGACAACTGCGTTTACGACTTCCGCGCCGGGGACGATTCCATCAGTCACATTCCGTACAACCTGTTTGAGAACGGCATCGCCGTCTGTGACGGCTACACAGGAGCCTATAATCTGCTTCTGAAGCTGGAAGGGATTTCCTGTAAAGCCCTCGCCAACGATACCCACATCTGGACCGTCGCCACCCTGGACGGAACCGAATACCACATCGATACCACCTGGGGCGATACCGGCAGCGTCATCAGCTACGACTATTTCGCCATGACCGAAGAACAATCCCGCTCCCATCACGACTGGTAAAAAACAGGCCCCGTCTGCTGACGGGACCTGTCTTTTTTCTTACACTTCGCCAAATTCGTCCTTGCCCATGCCGCACAGCGGACAGACCCAATCTTCCGGAAGATCCTCCCATTTGGTGCCGGGAGCGACGCCGTTCTCCGGATCGCCTTCCGCCTCGTCGTAAATATAGCCGCAGGGCTTGCACTCGTACTTCTTCATTGCAAACTTGCTCCTTTCCGATTCGTTCCAGCGTTCTTAGTCTGCGCCGGTTTCTCCAGGTTATCCTATCAAACTTTGTCTCTGTGGAAAATGGCATTTGCAACATTCAGCGCAGCAGTTTCCGTATCTTCGCCTTTGCCTCCGGCGACAGAAGCCGCCCGGCGGCCCGTACCGGCAGCGGCGGCAGGGCGCAGAATTTTCGTACCACCGCCTCGAAGGGTTCCAGCGCGTAGGACGCAAAAAACGCGCTGCGGTCGTTTGGCAGCTCGATTGGCCCCGCTAAACGCGGGTTGCCCGCCACGGCCCGCTCGGCGGCGTACGCCTGACGGCCTAACGGCAATTGATCGAAAATGTGACTGCCGTGCTCCGTGTTTACCAGCAGAAGACTGACACCTCGCTGCTGCTGTTCCGGCAGCTCATCCGGGGACAGCCCCCAGAAATCGCCCAGCGTAAAATCACCGGTACGGTTCAGGCTTGCGTAAGGACAGCGGTAGCAGCACGGACGCAGGAACAACGCGCGTCCGAAAGCGCGGCCGTATTCCGTCTGGAACAGCGGCACCGTGCTGACGCCGCCGTCGTCGAAAACCGTCGTAAAATGGCTGTTTTTCCAACCGTCGACCTTGTTGCGGAACCGTACCGTTTGCAGCTCCCGGCCCCGGCGGGATTCGATCAGCCGCGCCATGTCCTCCCAGACACCCGGCGACGGTACTCCTTGACATACCACATCGCAGGTGGTCAGATTTTCCGGACGGCTTCCCAGAAAACGATACAGACCGTCCACCTGGCAGGGCGTGCCCGAGAACAAAACCGGACGGCTTTCCAAGCACTTCCTTACTTCCCGGAAGGTCTCGCCCAGGTCGCTCTGCACGTATTTCGCGCCCCGCAGACGCCACAGGTCTTCACGGCGGAAACAGGCTGTATGACTCAAATGCTGGCGGCCGTCCAGAGCCGCGCCGAAAACCACGCCGCCGCCTTCCAGCACGTAATCGGCCAGTGCGGAAAATACGCCTCCGGATGTGGAATCGCGGCGAATTTCGGCGTCCTTGTTCCACGCCGCAAATACCGCCGGCAATGGCTTGCGCTCCCGCGTTTGAAGCGCCGGACAGACTGCCGTGCAGCGTCCGCAGCGGATGCACTTGTCCAGATCGATAACTGGATACGCGAACCCTTCCCGGTCGCGCTCCATGGAAATGGCGTCCTTCGGGCACACGTTCCGGCAGGCGGAACAGCCTGTGCAGTGGGTGTGATCCACCAGAACCGGGGGAGGTTCTTCGCCCTCTGAACCAACGGCGTTTGGCTTCGCGGCGCGGTCAGGCGGCGGTATTTCCTGTGAATATGGCGTGTTGTCCAGGGCCGCCCGAAGGTATGCCAGAGACTTCCGCCGCGCGGCCTCCAGACGTTCCGACGCTTCAGGCCAGTCGATTTCCGCGTCGAGGGCGGCGGTGTCGCCTTTGCCGATGATGCGGTCCGACAGCCCCAGCTGGCGCAAGAGGCTGAACGTCCGGGAACGTTCCGGTTCTGCAAGCTCGGCGGGGCCGACCGCAGAGAAAAACGGTCGCTGAAACTGCACGGCAAATACCGTGCCATGGAAAGAATTCGTACAAACATACGCCGCATTCTGAAACAGCCGCAGGAATTCCGCCGGTCCAGCGTCCAGCACCAGCCGGGCTTTTGCGGAGACCTTCCGGCGCGCACCGCAGAGCTGTACCACCGGCAAACCGGTCTTTTCCGCCAAACGCCCGACGTAAGTCGCCAGCGGTCCCGGCTTGCTGACGCAGTAGCACAATATATACGGTTCGGGAACCTTGATGTCCGCCGCCTCGGAAATCTGCCGCCAATCGTTGGCAGTCAGCAGGAGCGTCGGGTCCAGCACCAGCGCCGCCGGTTGTCCCGTCATTTGACGGGTAATCTCCCGGCCCTGCTCCTCCCGTACCGAAAGATGGGAAAATCCGGTCAAATAGCCCCGCAGCTCATCCTCCATTTCCTCCGGGATGCGGGGAATGCCGAAGGACGGGGCGTAGGCAATTTTCCGGCAGTCGGAGAACGCGCCGAAAAACACCGGGTCGAATTTTCCGTCGGGGAAAATCTTCGGGTTCCAGATTTGATCGCTGCCGGAGAGCAGCACATCGTACAACGGCGCGGACTGCCGCAGCTCGTCCAAAGAAAGATACCGATGAGGCGTAATGCGAAGCTGACGGCGGGCGAAGGCGTCAAAACGCTGCTGCCGCTGGCGCAGCGCCGGATAATGCAGGGCCGTATGGGCATCGGCGGCGGCGCGGCCCGGACTCGTGAGCGGCTGAAAGAGACGGTTATCCTGGTTGACGTAATAATCGAGAATCTCACACTCCCAGCCCAGAGACTCCACAGCGCGTTGGGTCGCCGCGGCCTGAAGCAGCGCGCCGTAATGGTGAATGTGATAAAAGGTGACAAGTCCCGCTTTCAAAAAGACCCTCCCTTTCTTCCGGTGCAAGCGGACCGGTTCAGCATGACGGAACAGGAACGGGGGTATCGTCTTCGGCCACCCAGTCTGCGACGGAAATCACCTGGAATTCCGTCCGGCTGCGGCGAATGACGACCCGTTCCAGTCCTGCGTTGATCACCAGACGGCGGCACATGGAACAGGAATCGGCGTCGGGGAGCAGTTCGCCGGTCCGGGCGTCGCGGCCCACGAGGTAGAGCGTTCCGCCCGCCATGTCCCGCCGGGACGCCGATATAATCGCGTTCGCCTCCGCATGGACGCTCCGGCACAGCTCGTACCGCTGGCCCCGGGGCACTTGCAGCGCTTCCCGGGAACAGAATTCCATGTCCACGCAGTTGGCGCGTCCGCGGGGAGCGCCGTTGTAGCCGGTGGAGATGATTTCGTCGTTTTTTACGATAATCGCACCGTAGACCCGCCGCAGACAGGTCGCCCGTTCCAGGACAGTCTGCGCAATATCCAGGTAGTAATTTTCCTTGCTGATACGGAACATAGGTATGCCCTCCGGACTCCGAAAACGTTATGGTTCAGTATACCACACTTCTTTGGTCCTTTGCAAGAAAAAGCGGCGGTTTTCGACACGTTTCTCCTGGGTTTTCCAACCTTACGGCGCAGCGGCGGCGGTTTCCGCTTCCGGTCCGATGCACCACATCGGAAATTCCGGAAAACACAGGTCTTCTTGCCGCGTCGCCCGTGCGCGCAAGGCGGAAAAGTCGATGCCCTGGATGACCGCCTGACAGCCTTCGCGGTCTTCGTCCTGGGTGGAAATGGCCGGTACGCCGTCTTCCAGCAGACCGCAGTCGTGGGCAAAGGACCAGATTTTCCGTTCGGCCTGCAAGCTGTCGGAACCGGCAAGGGGGTAAAAGGCAGCAATGACCTGTACATTTTCAAACTTCCCCACTTCGCCAATCGCATTCCATTGCAGGCTTACGCTTTCACACGTTCCGTCGCTGTACATGGAGGCGGAAATCTTTGCGTAATCCCCCGCCTGCTCCTCGTCAAAGGGATACCGGACTGTCAGAAGATTTCCGCTCCCCTTCGACAGAGGAATGTATTTGTATTTCATTTCCTCCGGGGTTTCGTTCAGAAGCCCTTGCAGCATCGTCCATAATCCGTCGGTGATTTCGGCGGTCCGGAACTCCTCCCACGGCATTTCCCGGTACGTCACCGTCTCGCCGTAACGATGGTAGAGCCAGCCGTCGAACCAGAGATATTCGCCATCGCTTGGGTCTTCCGAGCAGGCGGCGGTATAGGCTTCTGTCCAGTAAAGGTCTGCATCAGCAAATGCGCCGTGGTCTGTCCAGCTGATGGTAAAGCCGTCCCAGTTTTCGCGGGGTTCCTGACGGAACGCTTCCGTAAACGTTGTATAGATTCGTTCGGTTTTCTCCGTGGAGGCCGTTTGCTCGCCGAATGGCTCCCCGCCCGGCGTCATCGGCACAGGCGCGCAGGAGGTCAGAAACAGCGTCAGGGTGAATGCCGCTGCGGTCCTTTTCCAGTTTTCCCGAAAAACCATCGTTAAAACCCCTTTCTGCACCGAAACCTCCCGCCGGATATTTTACTGCTTCATCATAGCATAAATCCTCCACCGCCGCAAGACGGAAACGTGCAACCTGGGATTCACGAAAAAAGGGGCGCACAGGCCCGCCTGTCCCCCGGCGAATACCAAGGCTGGCAGGAGGAATGGCCGTTGCTGCATATCTCATTGCAAACCATGGGGAAATGTAGTATAATAATAAGAAAAAATCTCTGGGGATGCTGCATATGAAGCTGTTGTTGATTTCTGACCAGGAAAGCGCATATTATTGGGATTACTACCAGCCGGGCCGTCTGAACGGCGTGGATCTGATTATCTCCTGCGGGGACCTGAATTCCAAATACCTTTCGTTTCTTGTCACAATGGGCGGAATGCCCCTGCTGTATGTCCACGGCAACCACGACCGAACCTACGACCGCAACCCGCCTGAAGGCTGTGAGTGCATTGAGGACCGTCTGGTAACGGTAAAGGGTCTGCGGATTCTGGGCCTGGGCGGAAGTCCGCTGTACAGCGGCGGACCGTACCAGTACACCGAAAAGCAGATGGCGCGGCGGATTCGGCGGTTAAAGTACCAGCTCTGGCGGGCCGGCGGGGTAGACGTGGTGGTAACGCACTCCCCTGCCCAGGGCTATGGCGACGCCGACGATTATGCACATCGCGGGTTCGCGTGTCTGACGGAGCTGATGGACAAATATCAGCCGCAATACCTGATTCATGGACACGTACATATGAATTATGGTTATGAGCACATCCGGGTGCTGCACCACGGACCAACTACCATCATTAACGCCTGTGAACGGTATATGCTGGAAATTTGAGGAGCGTCCGGACAACGCAAAAATGCGCGGCAAAGGAGAGGATCTCCCTTGCCGCGTATGACTTTAATGAAAAATATGGAGGACAACGCAAATGAATACGCCTGCATTGGAAACCAAACGCCTGCTGTTGAGAAAGTTCACAGAAAACGATCTGGAAGCCCTTTTTCAGCTTCTTCGAGATGAGGAAGTGAATCGATACCTGCCCTGGTATCCCGTGAAGAACCTGGCGGAAACCCGGAAATTCTATGAGGAACGCTATGCCGCAAAGTACGCGCAGCCCCAGGCGTACGCCTACGCCGTCTGCCGGAAGCAGGACCCGTGCCCGATTGGGTACGTCCACGTGGAGGCGGAGGAGCCGTATGATTTTGGCTATGGACTGCGCAAGGAGTTCTGGCGTCAAGGGATCATCACAGAAGCGGGCCGGGCGGTAATCGAGCAGGTCCGGAAGGACGGGCTTGCGTACATCACCGCAACCCACGACCGCAACAACCCGCGAAGCGGAAGCGTTATGCAGGCGTGCGGCATGAAATATGTTTACACGTACGAAGAGCTGTGGCAGCCGAAGAACATACTGGTATGGTTCCGGCTGTATCAGCTCTCTTTGAATGGCTGTCCGGATTTTGTATACAGGGGTTACTGGGACAAGAGCGACCATCACATGATTGAATCGCTCTGACGGAAAATCAGCTGAACCGTTCCGGGTAAGCGCCCGAGGCGTGGAGTTTGCGCAGGGCTTCCCTGACGAGGGCGCGGTCTTCCTGGTAGGTCATACCAAACCACTGGTCTGGCGAGGAGAGCACCTGGATGGATAATTCACCGGTTTTCATCAGGTGATCCGCCATGACCGGCAGTAAGCATTCCGCTTTGAGCGGGTCGCCGGGGGTGTGACGCAGGAAATTATGGAAATATTCCCGCATGACCGGGAAAATCGAAGGCTGAAAGCCCCAGAAGTTCATGGAAACCACCGTTTCCGGCGAAAGCGCCCGGTTTTCCGACAGCACTTTGAGGGAGCCGTCGGGATAGAGCTGAATGTCTGGAGTTTCCCGGACGCCTTTCAACACGCCGTTTTCCAGCGTGCAGACGCCTCTGGAAACTGCCCCGTGCAGACTGGCCGTATTTTTCAGCAGATATCCAACCATCGCCGCGCCGCCCTGGGCGGGCAGGTTTTGGAGCGCGTCGTACATCACCTGGTATGCCTGCGCGCCATAAAAGTCGTCGGCATTGATGACGCAGCAGGGTTCATGCAGGACTTCCTCTGCGCACAAAAGGGCATGAACGGTGCCATAGGGCTTTGTGCGGTCCGGCGGGACGGCGTAAAAATCCGGCAGTGAGGCGAAGTCCTGGTCGGCGTACACAACCTCCACCGGCTGGCCGTCCAAGGCCTTTTTTTGCCGGAGGTAGCTGCCGCACAGACGGTCCATCAGGTCGTGCATCTCCGGCTTGACGATGAACACCACCTTATGAAACCCGGCTTGCAGGGCATCGTAAATGGCGTATTCCATCAGGATTTCCCCATGCGGCCCGACGCCCTCCACCTGTTTGGTGCCGCCGTAGCGAGAGCCCAAACCCGCCGCCATGATAACCAGTGATGCTTTCATTTCATGGTTCCCCCTTTTTCTTTCGTACCCGTTTCTTCTATCGTACCGCATTTTCCAGCATTTTGCAACCTTTCTTTTTCCCTCCGGCTGCAATTGCAGCCCTTATAATCAGGTTAGACAAGGTTTTTAGACCTGTCTAACCTGATTTTTTGCATTTTCCAGCAGGAAACCAAGTGAAAAGCATGGAATTGACGCTAAAAGAGAGAAAGGTCACAGTGAAACGCCGTGCGGATGGCGACAGCGCCTTGGAGACTGCGAAGGGCCTGGGCCGCTCACCTGGGACCATCTGCGCAGAGCTGGCACGGGGCCACACCAGGAAACTTGACCTCAACTCCTGCCACAGTACAACCCGGAGAGGGATCAGGCAGTGTACCAGGCCAACCTCCGGAAGCAGGGGAACTGGGACCAGAGCAGGATCACTTGAGCGCAAAACAGGAAGGAGTGAAAACAAATGACGGCGTGACCTGTGTATGCGGACTTTTCCCGGTGGTTTGCTTGACAACCAAGCCTTGGAATGCTATACTGATTCTGTAAATTTATGGCTGTTTTCGGCCATAGGTTGTCCGGTTCTGCATTTCGATCAACAGGAGGTTTTGCACGTGAATCCACGTATTCCTTCCCTGGCCCTGGCGCTTTGCTGCTGCTTGCCTGCGCTCCCTACGGCCCACGCCTGGCAAGACACCCCGCCATCGCCCTGCATCCTCGCCGCCAGTGACGCCGCCATAACCACGCCCTTTGCTGATGAGGTTAAGGTCCCTACCTCACAGGAAGCCTATAAGACCTTGATTGCATTCAAGGACAAAGACGGGTATAAGGAAGGCGACTCTTGGACCAACGAAGACCATCCCAACTATAAATGGAATGGCGGCCCGCTTGAGGGGAATGTTACCACCGGGGCCGGTTGTGTCGCTTTCGCTTTTGAGCTGAGTGATGCTGCTTTTGGCGCCCTTCCCGCTCGAATGACTCGTCCCGTTCAGCTTTCCGATGTCAAGGTCGGCGATATTCTCCGGGTTGACGGCGGCGCTCATACTGTTATCGTTCTTCAAGTGACTAGTGAGGGCGTTATCATTGCCGAAGGAAACTATAACGGGACCGTCCATTGGGAACGTCCCATGTCCAAAGCCGAGGTTGAAAGGGCGGATGCCCTTATTACCCGTTATCCGGAAGGCTATGACCCCGATGACTCTTCTTCAAATGATCCAACCGCAAGCGGTGATATCCCTGGCACGTCGCTTTCTTGGTCGCTGACAAAAGGAATCCTCACCATCTCCGGGTCCGGCGATATGCCAGACCTTGCCGATGATCAGCCTTGGAACGCTTACGCAAGCCAAATCCTGGGGATTGTTATCGAAAATGGTGTAACAAGAGTCGGCGCCAACATGTTCAGAAAATGTAATGCCCTTAACGTAAAAATTCCTGCCAGTGTTACCGATATCGGCAGCAACGCTTTCCGGGAGTGTCCTAATCTTGTCTCTGTTTCGATTGCCGATGGCGTGCGTACCATTGGAGGCAACGCCTTTTATGGTTGTACAAAGCTTGAATCCGTTTCCCTCCCCGCAAGCCTTGAAAGCATTGGCGCCGCTGTTTTTTTCCAGTGTACCGAGCTGACAGAGGCGTACTTTGCGCCCAGCAGCAAAAATGTAGAGATCGGAGACAATTTGTTTTCCAGTTGTTGGAAGCTGGCGAAAGTCACCCTTCCCACTCAGATAAATCGCATTGGTACCGGAATGTTCATGAACTGCTTGACGCTTTCTGATGTGGTCATTTCAAAGGGGGCAGAAAGTATTGGGCAGCAAGCATTTGCTTCCTGTTCCAGTTTGCAGTCCGTTACCATTCCAGATAGTGTGACACTAATCGAAGCTACTGCATTTTCAAGCTGCGGCGCTTTGAAGGATATATACTTCAGCGGCAGTGAGGAACAGTGGAATAATGTCAGAAAAATTGCTGATACTGCCGGAGTCCTGGACACGAAAACAATCCATTATAACAGTTCAATTCCGGACCCGGAACCGCCTGCGGAAACAGACCCGCCCACAGACCCGGAGCCGCCCACAGAAACAGACCCGCCCACAGATCCGGAACCGCCCACGGAAACAGACCCGCCCACAG
>CANDBG010000043.1 GCA_947382875.1 uncultured Oscillibacter sp.
ACGGCGGTCCGGACCTCCGCGAAACGCCCGGCGGCGGTGCGGCGGGTGCAATGGGCGCAGGCATGATTGCGTTTTTTGGTTCAAGACTGCAAATGGGTATTCAGACCGTATTGGACACCGTGAATTTTGACACGGTTCTCTCCGGCGCGGATATGGTTTTCACCGGAGAGGGAAAACTGGATGCCCAGAGCTTACGGGGCAAGGTAATTGCCGGCGTAGCCGGACGCGCCAGGGCGCAGGGGGTGCCGGTGACGGCTCTTGTGGGCGGCGTGGACGACCGCGAAACCGCCGCAGTTTATGAAATGGGCGTTACCAGCGTGTTTCCGATCAACCGGCTGCCGCTGGATTTTTCCGTCAGCCGGAAAGACAGCGCGGACAACCTTGCGTATACCATAGACAATGTTCTCCGTTTGCTGGCGTGCAGGGCTTGACAAACCCGCTTGCGTATGCTATGCTTTAGCCAGAACAAGCGCGGAACGCTTTACAACCCGGTGAGGGCTGTAAAGCGTTCTTATTTTGCAGGGAGGTTTTACATATGTTGGAAGTCATTACCTGGGCGGTCATTTATATGCTTACGATGTTTCTGGGTTTTTTCCTCAAACGCGTCGGCATTTTTCGAACGGAGGACAAACACGTTTTATCAAATCTGATTTTCTACGTCACCCTTCCCGCCATGTTGATCAGCAGCTTCAGCGGGGCCATAGTGGACTTCTGGTTTATCATGGCCTTTCTCCTGGGACTTCTGGTCAATGCCCTGATGGTTGCCGCTGGAACTTTGGCCTCCCGCAGGAAGGACCCGGAGCTTCAGGCGCTGTATACCATCAACTGCGCCGGGCTGAATGTGGGAAACCTCGCCATGCCGTTTTTACAAAACTTTTTCCCGACGGGCATCCCCTACCTCTGCATGTTTGACACCGCGGACTCCTTCTTCTCCCTGGGCACCACCTATGCGATTGCCTGTATGCGTCTGGGACGGGACAGCGGTTCCAACAAGTTTCTGAGCATTCTCAAGAGCCTCTTTCAGTCTGTGCCTTTTAACGTCTATCTGGTCATGACCGTTCTGTCTCTCCTGGAAATCGAGCTGCCGGGGGCCATCCTGCAAACAGCGGATTTTATGGGCCGGGGCAATGGTTTTCTCGCCATGCTGATGGTGGGCATATCCCTGGAAATCCACCTCAAACGCGAGGACGTTGGCGAAGTACTGCAAATGCTGCTTGTGCGCTACGCCTGCGGAGCAGTCTCCTTTGTCTGTATCTTCTATCTGGTGCCTGCGCCGCTGGTAATGCGGCAGGTTCTGGCCCTGGCGGTATTCGCGGCCGCGCCGAATGTTGCCATGATTTACACGAACCGTCTGGGCGTGCGGACGGAAATCGCCGCTGCCATGCATCCGCTCTCCACTGCATTCATGATTCCCCTCATGTCGGCGATGATGTTGCTGGTACGCTGACCGCGCTACTGGATAAGGAATACCAGATTTTTATCGGTGATGAAATTCGGCACGCTGTACAGCACCGCCACGGCGTCAATCCCGTTTTCCCGTGCGTACTGCGCGGCGGAAAGACGGTAATGCCGGGGGTCGATGAGATGGACTTCCTGGAAATGCGTTGCCAGAAACGGGGCCAGGGAATCTGAATAGGAATCGCGAATCAGCAGCAGTTTTCCCTGCCCGTTTCCATTTCGAATGACATAAAGAGGCTGATTTCCTCCTAAAAAAGCGGAATATTTATCTTTTTGCTCCAAATAAGACCGCACATATAATTCGGAGTCCTCTGCCTTTCCGCTGCGCCAGGTGGTGACTTCCAGGTCATTGCCCGGAACCCAGAATTCGATCACATCCGGCGCTAACCAGTGAACGCCGGAGGTGGAATAGAGTGTTCCTTGAAAGTCCTCGCTGGCAATTTCCGGCGTAAAGTCCTCCTTTGCCAGCAGTGGAAAGCTGCCCAGCTCCGCAAAGACGGCATTCGCGCCGTAGAACGCCCCCAGGGATGTCCAATGGTGGTCGGTGCGGTAAAAGATGGGTTCTTCCTGGTGCGCAGCCAACGGCGTATAGAAATCGATGGTTCCGGCAATGCCGTCAATTTCTGCGGCTTCTTTCAAAAACGATTGCTGATTCCAGCTCTCCGCTCCGTCGGGGAGCTTTTCTTTCCAAATTTCCGCCGCTGATGGAATCAATCCCAGATACACAGGCACATCTACTGCTACCGCAAATCTGGAAACATAAGATAGATTTTTTTCCAATTGGCCACCTTCCGGCGGAGCAACTTTTGAAATCAGTGTGTCGCCGCAGAGGTAGACATTATGAAATTCCCGCTGTCCCAAAACTTGTTCTGTCCGGGCCTTGAGTCCCGTCCACTGGTCCCGGAGGGGAAACTGGTCGGCAAAATAGTCCTCTACTGCCTTGGTAAATTTGCCGTTGGTCAGGGCTTCCCAGGAAAATTCCGGCGTCTGCTCCAAAAGACGGTTTTCCGTTTCGGAACGTTCCCGGTCCGGCAGGAAGAGATGCCAGGCCAACAGCCCGCCCAGAAATACGCAGAAAACCGCTGTCAGAAAACGGCTGTATGCCTTTGTCATAGCGCCTCCTAAAACCGAAAATACAAAAACGGATTGTAGCTTCCATCCACCAGATAGGCCGTGCAGACCGTCAGGCCAAGAAACATCAGTATTGGGGTCAGAACCTTTGCGGCCCGCTCCGGCAAACGCTTCCACAGGTCTGCGGCCAGGGTTGTTGAGCCGAGAATCAGCAGCAGTAAAACCACTGCGCTGCTTCTTAGATGGTAGCCATCAGCGGCGCTCCAAAGGGGGCCGCCCCCGAAGCATACCGACAGATATTGGCCGCAAACGCTCATATCTTCAATGGCAAAAATTCCCCAGCCTACGAATACCACTATTATTGTGTAGGCGCGTTTTAGCCAGACAGGAGTCTTCAACAGCAAATCCCGAAACACAAAGCGTTCCAGAATCAGCCACAGGCCAAAGTACAGCCCCCACAGCACAAAATTCCAGCTTGCACCGTGCCAGAAGCCGGTACAGAGCCAGACAATCAACAAATTTCGCAGTGTCCGGGCGGTTCCGCACCGGCTGCCGCCCAGGGGAAAATACAAATATTCCCGGAACCAGGAGGTCAGTGACATATGCCACCGCCGCCAGAATTCTCCTACTGAAGTGGAGAGATACGGGTGGTCAAAGTTTTCTGCAAAGTGGAATCCAAGCATCTGCCCCATTCCAATTGCCATGTCGGAATACCCAGAAAAATCAAAATAAATTTGAAAACCAAATGCAAATAATCCCATCCAACCGCCTGCGATTGTGAGGGCGTTATTGGAATGCGCTTCGAGGCACGTTTCCCACAAGGATCCAGCGGCGTTCGCCAGCAGCACCTTTTTTGTCAGTCCCACCGTAAAACGACAAGCCCCCGCAGCAAAGCTCTCCGACGTGCTGGACCGCTTTTTCAGGTCTGCCGCAACACTCTTATACTTTACAATGGGACCTGCAATGAGCTGCGGAAACAGCGTGACAAACGCGCCAAAATCGACGATATTCCGTTGTACCGGCGCGTCGTTTCGGTACACATCAATGGTATAGCTCATGGTCTGGAAGGTGAAAAACGAAATGCCCAGCGGCAGAGGCAGACCTAACTGCGGGACGGAAATTCCCGGCAAAAGAGACAGATTTGCGGCTAAAAAATCCCAGTATTTGAAGAAGCCCAGCAGGAGCAGGTTGAACACGACCGACTGTCCCACAAACCACCGGGCGATTTTCCGCCGCTCCCGAAACCGCTCCACTAACATTCCGTGGGTGTAGTCAATCAGAATCGAGAGAAACATTATGCCGATATAAACCGGCTCGCCCCAGCCGTAGAAAAACAGGCTGACCAATAAAAGCGTCAAATTCCGCCAGCGCAGCGGGGTCAAGAAGTAGGCCCCCAGCGTCAGGGGCAGATATCCAAATAGAAACGTCAGGCTGCTGAAAACCATGCACTGGTCCTCCGCTTATTCAAAAGCATTATTAAAATCTTCCACCAATTCCGTCTGATGTGTGGCGGAAGCAACCATCGCAACGTAATTCCCCTGCTGGATGACCTCCGCCTTCTCCCACGCCTCCATGGATTCGGCGTACCATGCGCCGCCTCCTGCCTGCGTGTCAATACGGTTTTGCAGAATGGCCGCTGCGTCCTCCGCGCTGCCGGAGTCCTCGCACTCCATCAATACCAGTTCGTTGACATCCGAACTCATCGCAGGTGTTTTTGCGATCAGCTGCTTCGCCGGGACTGCGCCCAAGCCCGGATAATAGCTTTCCAGAAAATCGCCCTCAATATCCGCCATATATCCCTCTTCCCAGCCGTATTCCGTTTCCATAGACGCGTACAGGGACGATAAATCCACCGTTTCCGCCGGTTCGCCGTCTGCTCCGGTTCCTCCGCAGGCACTGCCCAAAAGCAAAACCGCCGTCATGGCAAAGGCTGTTCTCTTTTTCATATTCTTCTTCCTTCCCATTGGATTGTATTCAACCAGCGGGCGGACCGTAAGTCCCCCCGCTGAAACAGATTCCTTCTAATTGCTTGCTTTTATACAGGAATTACGCTATAATTTCAACATCAAAACCGTAACATTCTGTTACATTTTGAATTCCAATTTGTTACTTTTCCAAAGGAGGTCATTTTTATGCACAGTTTCCTCAACGATTACAGTGAAGGCGCCCATCCGAAAGTCCTGCAAGCCCTTACGGAATCCAATCTCCGCCAGACCTGCGGCTACGGCCTGGACCCGGACTGTCAGAAAGCGGCGGACCTGATCCGTCAGCTCTGCAACGCGCCGGAGGCAGCGGTTCACTTCCTGGTGGGCGGCACCCAAACAAATCTGGTCGCCATTGACGCCCTGCTGAAGCCTTACGAGGCGGTAATTGCCACCAGCACGGGACATGTCAGCCGTCACGAGACCGGCGCGATTGAGGCGTCCGGACACAAGGTCTGCACCGCCCCCTCGCCGGACGGGAAACTCACGCCCGCTCTGGTGGAAAGCGTGCTGAAGGACCATGATGGGTCGGAACATATGGTGTCGCCCCGGATGGTGTACGTCTCCAACACATCGGAGGTCGGCACAATTTACAGTCTGGAAGAACTGCAAGCCCTCCGGGCCTGCTGCGATGCGCACGGGCTTCTGCTCTACCTCGACGGCGCACGTCTGGGGTCCGCGATTGCGGCGGGGAGTCCCTCGCTGCCGGAGATCGCCGCGCTGACCGACGCCTTTTATATCGGCGGTACGAAAAACGGCGCGCTGTTTGGCGAAGCTCTGGTGCTGTCCAAGCCGCAGGAGGACTTCCGCTGGTACATCAAACGCCGGGGCGCCATGCTGGCCAAAGGACGGCTGTTAGGCGTTCAGTTCCAGGCGCTGCTGGAGGACGGTCTCTACTTTGACATCGCCCGTCACGCAAACGAATTGGCGCTCCGTTTGCGGGACGGCGTTCAAAAGCTGGGCTATGAGCTGCTGATCGAATCCCCCTCCAATCAGCAGTTTTTCATCATCCCCCAGACGGTTTTTGATAAACTGACTGCACAAGGCTGTGAGTTTGAAGTGGAATGGCAGGAAGCGGATCGTATTTGTATCCGTCTGGTTACAAGCTGGGCGACGCCTCCCGCCGCTGTCGACGAATTCTTACAGGCCCTCGCCGCAATCTGACATTACGCGTCCTTGGAAAGCCCCATGGTTTCCCATTTGTGCCCGTGGAAACGGGGAACAAACAACGCAATCCGCAGCAGCCAGTCGAAGAACATCGCGACCCAAATGCCGACGACGCCAAGTCCCCAGTAGCGTCCTAAAAAAATGCCGAAGCCGACCCGCATCGTCCACATCGAAACGGAAGAAGCGATCAAAGTAAAGCGGGTGTCGCCCGCCGCCCGGAGCGCGTTGGGCAAGGCGAAGGCCAGCGGCCAGAAAATCACGCCCACAGTGCCGTGGAACCAGATGATCTGCCGCGCGTAGGTCTCCGCCTCCTGCGAGACGTCGTACAGCCGCAGAATATATGGCATGGCAATCAGGGTAATTGCAATGCAGATTCCCATGAACAAATACGTCAGCTTCATGAGCTTTTTTGTGTAAAAGCGGGCCTTTTCGACACTCCCCGCGCCAACGCACCGGGAAACGACCGTCACCATCGCCAGACCGATGGCAAGGCCCGACATACACTGGAACGTCGCAAAGGTATTGCCAATGGCGTTGGCCGCCACAGAGGCGGTCCCCAAAGCGGATACGGTGGAGAGCAGCAGGATTTTTCCCAGTTGGAACATACTGCTCTCCATCCCGTTGGGCACCCCGAACCGCAGAATGTTTTTGATGACATAAGGATCATGTTTCAAGGTAAACCGGTCGATTTTCAGCGGCACGTCCTTCCGGCGCAGCAGAAACAGAATGCTCGCGGCGGCAAAAATACGGGAAACCAGCGTCGGAATGGCGACGCCCTCCACGGCCATGCCAAGGCCGAAAATCAGCCAGGCATTGCCGCCTACGTTAATCAGGTTCATCAGCAGCGACACCCACATGGAAACCTGGGAATTGCCCATGATCCGGAACAGCGCCGCCCCGGCGTTGTAAACCGCCAGAAATGGAATGGAGGATTCCACTATCATAAAATAAGTGTCGGCATACGCCGCCACATCCGGTTCCACCTGTCCGAAAACCACGTGAAGAATAAAGCCTTTTCCCAGGTAAAACAGGGCCATTACCAACAGGGAAGCCTCCATCATGAACAGCAGAAGCTGCGCGCCGGAATGTCCTGCTTTCTCCATCTCCCGCCGCCCCAGGTACTGTCCCGCAATCACCGCGCCGCCGGTCGCCAGAGACGAAAACGCGTTAATCAGCAGTATGTTGACCGAATCCACCAGCGATACGGCGGAAATCGCCGCTTCTCCCACCCGGGACACCATCAGCGAATCGCAGAGGCCCACGGTAATAGCCAACAGCTGTTCAATAATCAGAGGCACAATCAGCCGTCGGAGGTCCTGATTGCTGAATTCGATTTCCCTGGTTTCCATGAAGCTCCCCCTCTTTTTCTCCCGCCGGGACAACGGACGTCCGACCGCTCCCCTGGGTTTTGGCCTTATCTTAACGCAATTTTAACATTTCCACAATGAAAATTTCTCACAAATCTCAGGAATCTTTTGTGCAATCTTTAGAGAAACAGGCAAAAATTTCGTTCATTTCCATAAAAACTTTGGTCATACACCGCTATACAGCGGCGCGGAAATTTGGTATAGTAAAGAAACTGACACAAGGAGGCGCTGCGTTATGAGTTACGCCGACACCCTGTTCGTCCAAAACTGCCATGAAATCCTTACCAACGGCGTCTGGGATACCGGACAGGCTGTCCGTCCCCGCTGGGAGGACGGTACCCCCGCCCATACGGTCAAAGCCTTCGGCATCGTCAACCGGTATAACCTGCAAAAAGAGTTTCCCATCCTGACCCTCCGGCGCACGTACTGGAAAACCGCCGTCAAGGAGCTGTTATGGATCTGGCAGAAGAAGTCCAACAACATCCGCGACCTGGACGCCCATATCTGGGACCAGTGGGCCGGCGAGGACGGGTCTATCGGCAAAGCTTACGGCTATCAGCTCTCTGTGAAGCACCATTACCCTGAGGGAGACATGGACCAGGTGGACCGGGTTCTCTACGACCTGAAGCACAACCCCGCCTCCCGCCGGATTCTCACGAGCCTGTACAACTTTCAGGATCTGCACGAAATGCGGCTTTACCCCTGTGCCTATTCCATGACCTTCAACGTCTCCGGACACGTGCTGAATGCTATCCTGAATCAGCGCAGTCAGGATATGCTGACCGCCAATAACTGGAATGTGGTGCAGTACGCCGTTCTGGTGCACATGCTTGCGCAGGTGAGCGGCCTGATTCCCGGAGAACTCGTCCATGTCATTGCGGATGCCCATATTTATGACCGGCATGTTCCGCTGGTGGAGAAAATGCTGGAACAGGTCCCGGCGGACGCCCCGGAATTCCATACGGATCCGAATGTCACGGATTTCTACGCCTTTACCCCGGAGAGCTTCCGTCTGGAGCGCTATACACCCGCCCCCTTTGAGGATACCATACCAATCGCCATATAAGGAGACCTGCCATGAACGCAATTGTTGTAGCAGACCAAAACTGGGCCATTGGCCGGGAAGATCATTTGCTCTTCTCTCTACCGCAGGACATGAGCCGCTTTCGCTCGCTCACACTGAACGGCACTGTCATTCTGGGCCGACGGACCCTGGAAACCTTTCCCGGCGGAAAACCGCTGCCGCAGCGCCGGAACATCGTCATCAGCTCAAACGCGGAGCTGAACCTCCCGGACACCGAGATCGTGCCAAGCCCTCAGGCGGCCTTGGAGCTGGCGGGCGGCGTGGATTCGGATCGGCTTTGGGTTATTGGCGGCGGAAGCGTATACGCGGCGCTGCTGCCCCAGTGTCGGAAGGTATACCTCACCCGGGTGGATGCCCAGGTTGACGATGCCGATACCTTCTTTCCCAACTTGGACAAGCTGCCCGGCTGGGAGGTGGAGCACACCGGCGAATCCATGACGGAAAACGGCATGACGTATCGCTTTGTGGACTACATTAACACCAAATTGAAGGCTTGAGTTTCTCCCCGAATACCCGCAAAACGCGCCCCCTGGAACGGTGAAAGTGAACCGTCCCAGGGGGATTTTTTGCCTCTGGCTGCCGCGCAGGAGGAATTTGTCCTCTCCTATATTACACCAACTTGCTGGAAAATGCAAGCCGGCTTGCAGGGGGGAATTTGTGTATCCGTTCTTCCTTTTCAACGACAATTCTCCATGGTTTGTTCTTGACAAAAATGGAAAAATTGGTTAATATGAAGTTGGCTTCATGTGAAAGATACTTCATATTTAGAAAAAGGTGCCTATGAAAACGCTGGTAAAGGAACTACGGGCCGCCGCCGGGCTGACCCAGCAGCAGTTGGCGGAAAAGGTTCACGTTTCGGCCCGGACCGTCATTTCGATTGAAAAAGGACAGTACAATCCGTCGCTGATGCTGGCCTACCGGATGGCGGAGGTCTTCGGCGTGACGGTGGAGGAGCTGTGCTGTCTGCGGGAAAACCGGGAATTGGAGGACCGGAAATATTATGAAGATTTATAATCGAAAAATTTTTGTCGTTGGACTGGGTTTACTGCTGTTGGCTGTGGTGTTTTGTGTACTGGATTTGAAGAGGGGCGCTCAAAATTTAGACGCTTCCTTCCTTATGCGGACAGTTGCATTATTGGTAAATTCAGGAATTTGCATCATTCGCAGTCTGTCCCGCGATTTGTCCAAGGAGGATCAGATCAATGAACGGGACGAGCGAAATCGTTCCAACTATTTGAAAGCAAAAGGCCGCGCTTACGATCTCACGATTTGGGGCGGCTTAATCGCGGCAATGGTACTGGCTGTGTGGGGCACCCAAGAAGGCCCCGGACCGTCCGCTTATGTCGCGGTGGGCGTGTTTCTTACCTGCGTGTTTGCATTTATCGCACAATCCGTCCTGTTTTTCTATTTTGACAAACGTCATTGACTGGCGCTCGTTGAATGCAAAACGCTCCTGCCTTTTCCAAAGACAGGAGCGTTCTTTTATTCGTCCCGAAAGCCAAGGCCATCCCGGATATGTTCGCAGTCTGCGTGGTGGAAGCCGTACACAAAATCCCGGATGCCCAAGGTGCGGTGGAAACCGCCCTTCCGGTAAAGCCACAAAACGGCGGAATTTTGAATTGCCTCTTTCAAATCCTTGCCGCGTTCTTCGTGACCTTCGTCGAAAAAGACGTCGCTGATGGTGTCGTAAGGCACGCGCTTTCCGTCCAGCACAAGACCCGTTTCGTAAAACCGGGCGCTGCCGCCTCCCTTTTTCGGGAATTCCTCCAGCAGCTCGCCGAATTCCGGGTCCGGCGTTCCGTCAGCGCGCGGCCAGGGCCATTCCAGCACCGTCCTGCCGCCGTGACGCTGCCGCTGGGCCTCCGCGTTGGCCTGACGCCTCTTGCTCCCCCGCTTCCAGCCTTGCAGCAGGCCAATGATAAACAGGATCGCAACAATGGTAAGAACTACCACCAAAATGATTCCGAAAATGCCGAAAACCAAGCCGAGAATCAGATAAGGGTCCATCGTCGACCGCTTCCTTTCTTTTAAATGGTATAACATATTTTACACTATATCAGGCGTAATGTCAATACACCATATCAAGTGTATGAAAAAATAGGTTCCTGGCATACTTCAACTAAGGAGCTATGGAACATGAAGGAATACTACGAGATTTTACGGGAACTGCGGGAAGATCACGATTATACACAGGACCAGATTGCGCAGCTTTTGAAAACCACCCAGCAGGTCTACTCCCGCTATGAGCGGGGTGTCAACGAAATGCCGGTGCGCCATCTGCGGACGCTGTGCGCCTTTTACCGCGTCAGCGCGGATTACGTCCTGGGTCTGAAAAAAGGAAAATGGCCGGACAGGTAAATCTGTCCGGCCATACGATTTCTTCGGATCAATTCCGGCCCGCCGCGCCCGCGGAGTCCTTCAGCAGTACATCATGTGCGCCGCCCTCCACGATGGAAACCGACGACACCAGCGTCAGCTTGGCCTTTTCCCGCAGCTCCGGGATGGTCAGCGCACCGCAGTTGCACATCGTCGAACGAATTTTGCTCAAGGTGGTTGTCATGCCGTCGGAGAGGGAACCGGCATAGGGAACATAAGAATCCACGCCCTCCTCGAAACTCAGCTTCGACGCGCCGCCAAGGTCGTACCGCTGCCAGTTCCGGGCACGGGCGCTGCCCTCGCCCCAGTATTCTTTCATGTAGCTTCCGCCAATCAGCACTTTGCTGGTGGGGGATTCGTCGAACCGGGAGAAATACCGGCCCAACATACAGAAGTCCGCGCCCATCGCCAAGGCAAGCGTGATATGATAGTCCTGCACGATGCCGCCGTCGGCGCAAATCGGCACATATATGCCGGTTTCTTCAAAATACCGGTCCCGTTCCGCCGCCACGTCAATGACGGCTGTCGCCTGTCCGCGGCCGATGCCCTTGGTCTCGCGAGTGATGCAGATGGAGCCGCCGCCTATGCCGATTTTTACGAAATCTGCCCCGGCGTCCGCCAGAAAGCGGAAGCCCTCGCCGTCCACAACGTTGCCCGCGCCGACCTTCACCGTGTCGCCATAGCGTTCCCGTATCCACGCTAAAGCCCGCGCCTGCCATTCGGAGTAGCCTTCGGAGGAGTCCAGAACCAGCACGTCCGCGCCGGCTTCCACCAAGGCGGGTACCCGTTCGGTGTAATCCCGGGTGTTGATGCCCGCACCGACGACATATCGCTTTTGCTTGTCCAGCAATTCGAGGGGATTTTCCTTGTGGGAATCGTAGTCCTTGCGGAACACAAAGGACACTAACCGCTGATCATCCGTCACAATCGGCAGGGCGTTGAGTTTCCGGTCCCAGAGGATGTTGTTGGCCTCTTTCAAGGTGGTGCCTTCGGGGGCGTAGATCAGTTTTTCAAACGGCGTCATGAACTCCGAAACCGGCGTTGTGGGGTCCATACGGCTGACGCGGTAATCCCGGCTGGCAACCAGTCCCAGGAGCTTGCCTGTGCCGGTGCCGTCGTCGGTGACGGCCATAGTGGAGTGTCCGGTCTGCTCTTTCAGCGCCAGTACGTCCGCCAGGGTGTCCGTGAGGCGGAGGTTCGAGTCGCTGGTGACAAACCCCGCCTTGTACCCTTTGACGCGGCGGACCATATCGGCCTGTTCGTCAATCGGCTGGGATACATAGATAAAGGCAATACCGCCTTCTTTCGCCAGCCCGACGCCCATCTTTTCGCCGGAAACGGCCTGCATCACGGCGGAAACCATCGGGACGTTCATCGTCAGGGGACATTCCTCGCCTTTGCGGTACTTCACAACGGGCGTTTTCAGGGAAACGTTGGCCGGGATGCAGTCCGCGGAGGAGTAGCCGGGGACGAGCAGGTATTCGCTGAAGGTGCGGGAGGGTTCCGGGAAAAAATAAGCCATTGGGGGCCACCTCTTTCTTCAAAATTCTTGAAAAATCCTCTGGAAAATTTCAATGAGTATACACCGCTCCCAGGCGGCTTGTCAACCCCCTTTTTGAAGAAATTCCGGTCAAAGCGCAAGTCCCGTGGCCGGACCGGCCGACGGGGGTGAATGGGCCGGGTTAAGTTCCTCAAGGACTGCGTTCAATTCCGCCGCGTCATAGAGAAACGGAGACAAAAAATTCCTTGCCATTTCTTCTTTTCTTACGGAATCGGCTTTCCCCCACTGTGGACTGGCTTTCATTCGGAGAATGGCGCGGCTTCGGTAATCCGGGCGGTTTTTCAGCTGAAACCATTCCTGCCACTGACCGGTTTCATCGTTTTGAATCAGCAGCTCCCGGACCTGGGCGTATACCTCCGCAACCAACGGACTGCCGGAGATCAATTCGTTTTCTGGATTCGTGTGAAACTTCGCTTCCAGCAGAGCCTTATGCAAGTTGAGCAGGCCGTAATAATCCAGCTGCAAGTGGAATTGTTCCATTCTTTGCACCTCCTGAAGTCGTACTATTTATTCTATCATGCGCCTCCCTTTCCTGCAAGGCCGAGGCCCGTCGGCGGAAAGAGAAACGGAAAAGCTGTATTTCCCCCTATACACCGCCGCTGGAATGTGCTATGATAAAAAAATACAAATTCCGCTGAAAGGAGGAGTTTTATGTATTTTCTGATTGACTTTGAAAATGTGAAAAACGCCGGGATGCAGGGAACGGAATATCTGGTGAATTCCGACTATGTGATTGTCTTTTACAGCGCCGCAGTCCCCAATATGGAGGCGCGTTATCTGGAAGAAATCAAAGCGTCCGGATGTAACTTTGAAGTCTGCAAGCTCATCAAGCCCCACAAAAACGCGCTGGATTTCTACATCGCCACCCGTCTGGGAGAAATCTACGGCAGCGGCTACAACGACAGTCTTTCCATCATCAGCCGCGACGACGGCTTCCATGCCCTCCGGGACTATTGGTCCTCCTGCGCCGCCGTTCCCCATCAGGTGCTGATCTGCGACAGCATTGAGCGCAGCATCATCAGCGCAAACAAGCCCAATAAACGCACCGCGCTCATTCATGCCCGGCTGAAAAGCACGGACATTGGAAATTTCTATTCCGCCTATGCCGAAAGCATCAACCTCCGGCGGCAGCTGGAGGAAGCCTTTGCCGGGACGGAATTCTCCGGCCGCACCGGAGAGATCGAGGAGCTTTTGAAAAACGGAAAAACGCCCAAAATCATTTATCTGGACGCCCTGCGCCGTTTTGGCCGCCGGGACGGCCTGACAGTTTACAACAAGCTCAAAACCTGCGCGGAATTCTAAGCGGGCGGCGTTGCGCCGCCTGCCCAAAGGAGGAGATTTTACGCCATCCCAACTGGAATTAAGCGATCTGCTTCACCAGGGGAACACCCCGTCCCTGCGGCAGCAGATCCGGTTGATTGTGCAGTTGAGCATACCCGCTATTCTGGCGGAAATCAGCTCCATTGCCATGCAGTACATCGACGCCGCCATGGTGGGCAGCCTTGGCGGAAATGCTTCTGCGGCCATCGGGCTGGTCACTACCACAACCTGGCTCTTTACCGGCCTTTGCATTGCCGCCTCCACCGGCTTTGCCGTGCAGATCGCTCACTTGATCGGGGCGGAAAAGGACCATGAGGCACAAAACGTTCTCCGGCAGGCATTGGTGGTTTCCCTGCTGTTCGGCCTGCTGATGGGGGGAATTGGAATTCTGATCAGCGGAAAACTCCCCTTCTGGCTTCACGGCGATTCCGAAATCTGTCCCGACGCCTCCCGCTATTTTCTTATTTACTCCTGTGCGCTTCCGGCAATACAGTTCCGGCAGGCGACGAGCGGAATGCTGCAATGCAGCGGGGATATGCGTACGCCGAGTTTGTTGAATATCGTCATGTGTTTCCTGGATGTGGTGTTCAACAGCCTGCTCATTTTTCCATCCCGTACGGTTTCCTGGCGGGGCTTACAGTTTGCCATGCCGGGCGCGGACTTAGGCGTTGCCGGGGCGGCCCTGGGTACGGCTTTGTCCGAACTGGTGACGGCTGTCCTGATGATTTATGCGTTATGCTTCCGTTCTCCCCGGCTCCGTCTGAAAGCCGGCGGAAGCTGGCGTCTGACGCCCCCGTGTCTCCGGACAGCGGCGCGTTTGGCGCTGCCGATGGCCCTGGAACGCGCCATTCTGTGCAGCGCCCAGATCGTCACCACACGCATTGTCGCGCCTTTGGGGACGATTTCTGTCGCGGCAAATTCCCTGGCGGTGACGGCGGAAAGCCTTTGTTATATGCCGGGCTACGGCATTGCCAGCGCCGCTACGACTCTGGTTGGACAGAGCATCGGCGCGAGCCGGAAGGACCTGGGGCAGCGGTTTGCCCGTCTGACGGTGGCCCTGGGAGCGGTGGTCATGACCTTTGCCGGTATTTTGATGTTCCTCTTTGCGCCGTGGATGTTCGCCCTGCTGACGCCAGACCCGGAGATTCAGGCCCTCGGTGCGTATGTGCTGCGGATTGAAGCCTTTGCGGAGCCGCTGTTTGCGGTCTCCATTGTGGCAACGGGCGCGCTGCGGGGCGCTGGTGACACGCTGCTTCCCAGCGTTATGAACCTGTTCAGTATGTGGGGCGTTCGCGTTACGGCGGCCCTGGTCCTCGCCCCGCGCCTGGGACTGCCGGGCGTCTGGTTTGCCATGTGCGGCGAGTTGTGCGTACGGGGCATTCTGTTCCTGGTTCGCCTGCTGCGGGGACGCTGGATTCCCACAAGTTAACACGAAAAAACGGGATATTCCCTTTTTTGTGCAGCCCTCAGGCCGCCGGACAGAAATTTGTCCAAAAAAATTAAGAAAAATCTTGCAATTTCCCGAAGATTGTGGTATTCTGAACGGGCTACAAAGGGCGGTCCTCTGTCGTGCGCCGGAATTGGCGCGCTTTTCGCGGCATGAACGCCTATATTGACTGGAGGAATTATCCCATGAATCTCATTCAGGAACTGAACAAGGACATTCTGCAAAAAGAACCGTCCAAGGTGCAAATCGGTGATACCGTGCGTGTTCACGTGAAGGTCAAGGAAGGCTCCCGCGAGCGTATCCAGGTCTTCGAGGGCACCGTGATCGCCAAGAAGCACGGTGGTATTGAAGAAACCATCACCGTCCGCAGAATTTCCTACGGCGTTGGTGTGGAGAAGGTTTTCCCCGTCCACTCTCCCTCCATCGACACCATTCAGGTCGTCCGCAACGGCTCGGTTCGCCGTGCCAAGCTGTACTACCTGCGCGGCCGCGTTGGCAAGCGCGCCAAGATCAAGGAAAAGCTGTAATCCAAAGGATTCCCCTGGCAGAAGGCTGGTTCTTCCGCCAGGGGATGCTGCATTTTCCCCGTTTTGCAAAATCGACAGATTTTCCCATATGTATTTCCCGCCATTCTGCACAAGCTATCCCTGAAAATGACTGGGGGGAGCGGGAAATGGAAAAACGAATCCTTCTTTTTTTGTCGCTGTCGCTCATGAGCCTGACCGCCTGCGGTACGACGCCAGCGAGCGCACCGGCGGAAATGGCGGAAGAAATCAAATATGTTGCCCTGACCTTTGACGACGGACCGAAAAGAGGTACAACGGACCGCCTCCTGAACGGTCTGCGGGACCGGGACGCCAGCGCCACCTTTTTTCTGGTGGGCGGACAGATCGAAGCCAATCAGGACCTCGTTGCACGAATGCAGGACGAGGGGCATCAAATCGGCAACCATACCTGGAGCCACCAGCGTCTGACCGATGCCGGTCCGGAGTTGATCTCCCAGGAGGTGGGCCGGACGGAGGAAATCCTGGAAACGCTGCTGGGCGGCGGTGAATATTGGCTTCGTCCGCCTTATGGCCTAGTGTCTCCCGGTTCGGAAGATTTGATTACGGTTCCCATGGTCAAATGGTCCGTGGATCCCCGGGATTGGGAAAGCCGTGACACGGAAAAAGTAGTACAGGCCGTTTTGCAGGATGTGAAACCAAACAGCATCATTTTGCTGCATGATATCTATCCCACCTCCGTCGATGCTGCCCTGCGGATTGTGGATGTGCTGGCGGAAAAAGGCTACTGGTTTGTTACCGTGGAGGAGCTTCTGACGCTCAACGGCATCGAGCCGCAGGCAGGGGCCATGTACCGGAATGGAAATCCGTAACGAAAACAGGAAGGGTGTGCCTTCCTGTTCTTTTTCTGGAAAAAGGACCGTTTTTGTGCTATGCTGTACCCAAAGGGGGAGAATCATCCATGGAAACCATCACGCGTATCATCCCGCCGGGCGAGGACGGGTCTACCGTCCGGCATATTTTGCGGGCGAAGTTACACTTTTCTTCACACGCCATTTCGCGTCTGACCCGGATCGAAAACGGCATTCTGGTCGACGGAGAACCGGTTCACACAACGTACATTCTGCGGGCCGGGGACGAGCTGCGGGTTAAAACCGGAGACAGTCGTCCGCCCAAAACAGCCATTACGCCCGGCAGCTGGCCTCTTCCGGTGGCCTGGGAGGACGGCCATTTAATTATTGTCAACAAACCAGCGGGCATGACGGCCCATGCCTCCAATTTTCACCCGGACACGCCGACCGTTGCCGGGGCGCTGGCCTGGACCCGCGGTACAGATTTTATTTTCCATCCGGTCAACCGTCTGGACAAGGGAACCACGGGTTTGATGGCTGTGGCAAAAAGCGGGTACATCCATGACCTCCTCCGCCGCACCCTGCATACGAACCGTTTCCAGCGGGAGTATCTGGCCATATGTACCGGCGTACCGCAGCCGCTCGCGGGAACCATCGACGCGCCCATTGGCCGCGACGAGACTTCGGTGGTTGCCCGCATGGTTCGTTCCGACGGTGCGCCCGCAGTTTCTCATTATGAGGTTTTGGCCGTAGGAAATCACCGTGCGTTTGTCTACCTGCGGCCTGAAACCGGACGCACCCACCAGCTTCGCGTACACATGGCGTTCATTGGCTGTCCGCTCCTGGGGGACTGGCTGTACGGAACGGAAGCGCCGGAAGAAATCGCCCGTCCGGCGCTCCACTCCCACGTTTTGACGCTGCGCCATCCCGTAACCGGCGAATGCCTCCGCCTTACGGCTCCCCTGCCAGACGATATGCGGCTCTGTCTGCAGATGTTCCCGGAGGGTATGGAAATTCTGCAACGCTTTTGAGACGGAAAACCCCACGGATTCCATGGAACCCGTGGGGCGTTTTTCACCGCATGGCAATTGTAATTTCGGTTTCCGCCGCCACTTCGCCGCCGACGTACGCCTCACACTTGCAGGTGGCAATTGCCTTTTCCGCCCGCTCGCTGGCCAGTTTCGCATGGATTTCCAGCGTATCGCCGGGCAGAATCTTTTTCTTGAACTTTACGTTGTTAATCCCCAGAAACAGCGGCACTTTTCCTGCGTAAGCAGGCTTTGTCATCAGCAGAATGTCCGAGGCCTGGGCTGTGGCCTCTACGGTGTATGCGCCGGGAAATACCGGGTCGCCGGGGAAATGGCCCTTGAAAATTTCCTTTTCCGGGTTTACCCAGTACGACGCGCAGATTTCCTCGCCCGGAATCAGCTCACTCACCTCGTCGATCAACAGAATCGGGTCCCGGTGGGGAATGATCTTCATGACTTCCTCATGGTTCAGCTTCAACACTTCCGACATCATATGTCCTCCTTGTTTTTCCGTAATACGGAACGAATTTCCGAAAAAATGCGGCGCAGTCATTCACAAATCCCGCCGCTTTATGCTATAATGCATCATATGCCCTTTCCGGGTCTTTGTCAAGACATTCCCTGCGTTTCCAGCCTGAAAAACCAACGTCACGAAAGAGGAAAACCACATGGCAAAAGAACAGGTATCCAGCATTCTCCGCGCCCTGCAAATCCTGGAATGCTTCGCGGACGACCGTACCGAATGGACCTTGAAGGCTTTGGTCAATCATTTGAATCTTCCCACAACTACGGTCTTCCGGCAGGTGTCCACCCTGGCGGAACGTCAGTATCTGGTGCAGGACCCCATCCGTAAAAGCTACCAGATCGGTCCGCGGCTGCTGCAATTGTCCAGCGCCGTCGTGGGACAGTCCAATCTGCGCCGCATTGCCCGTCCGGAGCTGGAGCGGCTTAGCGCCGCTGTCCGGGAAACCATCAACCTCAGCGCACTCCTGGAACACGACATTTACTATTTGGACAAGGTGGAGACACACCGTTCCATTGTCTGCAACACCCAGGTTGGCACTCGTGCGCCGGCGTATGCCACCAGCTGCGGAAAAATACTCCTTGCGTATCAGACCGACGCTTATCTGGAATCCTATTTCCAGTGGATGGAAAAAGAGGCCCGCCCCCTCACCAGCCGTACTATCACGGACCCGCAGCGTCTGCAAGAGCAGCTGAAAAAGGCCCGTCAGGACGGCTGCGCCGTGGACGACGGCGAAATCGAGGCGGGCCTGATCTGTTTCAGCGCCCCGATCTACAATGTGGATCGTCAGGTAATTGCAGCGGTCAGCGTTTCGGGACCGGATTACCGTATGAAAGAGGATGCGTCCCTGATGACCAGCGCGGTCCGGCGGACGGCGGAAAACATCTCCCGATTACTGGGCTGCCGGGAGACGGTTTCCTGACCGCTTCCATCTTACGCCGATTGAATCACGTTCCGGTTTTTGAGAAAATATTCTGCACCGGAATAAATGGTCGTCAGGGTAATGACCCAGCAGCAAACCGGGTCCACCCACAGAATGGGAGGCTTTGGCGCGGGATACTGTGAGGAAAACAGCATGGAAGCAAAAGCATCCTTCACCATGGGACCAATCAATAACATCACCGCAATACACACCATTGTGGCGGCGGTTTTAACCTTCCCAGACCACCCGGCGGCAATCACGATTCCCTTATCTGCGGCAATCATACGCAAACCGCTGACCGCAAACTCCCGACAAATGACAATCAATAGCATCCAGGCGGACATACGCCCCTGTTCCACAAACCACAAAAGCGCCGCTGTTACCAGCATTTTGTCGGCCAGTGGGTCGGCGAACTTGCCGAAGTCCGTAACCAGATTGTATTTCCGGGCGATTTTGCCGTCCAGGAGGTCGGTCAGGCTTGCAATGACAAAAATTGCCAGCGCCACGTAATCCGCGCCGGGAAAACCCCAGTACAATACCACCATAAAAACCGGAATCAGCAGAATCCGGGACATCGTGAGTTTATTCGGCAGATTCATTTTCCCTCTCCTTCCGGGTACGTCTTGTCCTTCCAGTACCACCACTTTAATTTTTCCGGGTCTCGGGCTTCGTGTTCCGCGTAGTACACCGCCGCCCGCCAGACGTACAGTGCGCAGCGGTCCTCCTGGAAGCCCTTCATCATGCATTCCAGGTGGTACAATTCCTCAGGGTCCCGGCCCCGCAGATCCGACACCTGCCGGATGTTCAGCCGCTCCATCACGGAGGCAATCCGGCGGCCTACGCCGGGAATTTCTTCCAGCGGACTTTTCACTCCACCCGTTCCCCTGTCAACTCGCCGTCCACCACGCCGGTAAAGCGCACCGTGACAAATTCACCGGGAACCGGGTCCGTTTCTGCGGTGAAGTACACATGGCCGTCAATGTCCGGCGACTCGGCGCAGGTGCGGCCTGTGAACATTTGCGTCTGACTGTCAAAGCCTTCGCAAAGAACCTCCCGTTCTTCGCCCAAGAGTGATTCGTTGTATGCGTCGATGATATCCGACTGTACATCCACAGCGATTTCTGCACGACGGCGGGCTTCCTCTGTGTCCACGTACTCCATTTGCGCGGCTTTCGTTCCATCCTCCGGGGAAAACGGAAATACGCCAGCTCGTTCAATCTTCATTTCCCGCAGAAATGCGCATAATTCCTCAAATTCTTTCTCGCCCTCGCCAGGCAGACCGGTAATGAGGCTTGTACGCAAAACCAATCCCGGGATTTTTTCCCGCAGCGTACGGAACAACGCCGTAATGCTCTCCTTGGTATCACGACGATTCATAGCTTTGAGAATCCCGTTGTTGCAATGCTGGATCGGGATGTCCAGATACGGCAGAATTTTCGGCTCCTGCGCAATCACGTCGATGAGTTCATCCGTGATTTCGTCGGGGTACAAATAGTGGAGGCGAATCCAGTGGAAATCCAGCTTGCACAGCTCACGCAGCAGCGCCGCAAGCTGGGGCGTCCCGGCAAAATCCGTACCGTAACGGGTAATATCCTGGGCAATCACCAACAGTTCCTGCACGCCGGCAGATGCCAGTTCCGCCGCCTCGTCCAGCAGGTCCTCCATGGGACGGCTCCGGAATTTTCCCCGCAAAGATGGAATTACGCAGTACGCGCAATGGTTGTCACAGCCCTCGGCAATGCGCAGGTATGCATACCAGGGGGGTGTTGAGAGAATGCGGGGACCGTTTTGCGCGGCGGTGTGGATGTTTCCGAACCAGCAGGGCTTTTCTTCTTTGTCCAGAACCGCACGGGCCGCCGCTGCAATTTCGCCATAGCTTCCGGTCCCCAGAATTCCATCCACCTCCGGGAGTTCCCGAAGGATTTCTTCCTTGTACCGCTGCGCCATGCAGCCGGTGACAAGGATTTTTTTGAGCCGTCCGGCCTCTTTCCGCTCTGCCAGCTGTAAAATGTTGTCAATAGCCTCCTCACAGGCCGCCGCTAAAAAGCCGCAGGTGTTCACGACGGCAAGATCTGCGCCGTCGGGGTCGGCCCGCAGCACGAAACCCGCCGCCTGAACGGTCGCCATCATTTGCTCGCAATTCACCTGGTTTTTCGCGCATCCAAGGGAGATAAACGCAATTTGTTCACTCAAAGGTTTTGTCCTCCATTTTCATCCAACGGTTCACCACGCCATGTGGGGTCGTCAGTGATGCCAACTAAATAGTCGGTAGAAACCTGAAAATACTCCGCCAGAAGAACCAGTTTATCAATAGTGGTACTGCGTCCACCGCTTTCCATCATACTGATGGACTTACTGGTTAACCCCACAATCTCTCCTAATTGACGTTGAGTAAGTCCTTTTGATTTTCGCAACTGGTAAACTCTGCTTTTTAATTTAATTTTTGTTTTCATAAAAACCTCTCGAATTTACCTTAAAGTAGGATTATAATAATGCTGCTTTAAGGTATATCTGAAAGGGAGATAAACGCAATTTGTTTAATCAAAGGTTTTGTCCTTCCTTTTCACCAAACGCTTCATCACACCCTGTTGGTCCATCAGTGAGGCCCAATAGATAGTCGGTGGATATCTGAAAATACTTGGAAAGAAGGACTAATTTTTCTATGGTAGTTCCCCGGTTCCCGCGTTCCATCATGCCGATTGCATTCTCAGTTAATCCTAACAATTCAGCAAGTTCTTTTTGATTCAGATTCCCTTTTTTTCGCAAGTAACGGATTCGTTCGCCAAAAATTTTTTTTACATTCATAGATACTTTTGACTCCACACTTTATGTGTGTTAATATAAATATACCGCACAAATAGTTTTGCTGCAAGGAGGGATTTTATTATGTATGATCTTTTAAAGGCGCTGTACTACAATGAGCTGGAATTTTTACAGAACAAGTACCCGTTTGCAGACCCTTGCACCGCCGTCGAACGGCAAATATTGAGTCAGCTGAAAATGCTCGACTGTGAAACCGCGGAATTGCTGAAACCTCAAATCTGTACGCTCGTGCAGGAACAAACCGCCGATGCCTTTCGGTCGGGCGCCCGCTTCGGCGCACAGCTTATAACGCAGTTCATGGAGGAGGTTTAACTCTCCTCAGTCTCCTCTCCAAGACGGTTCCAGGCCGCTTTAATATCACTCCAGGGGTAGCCGCGGCGAAGAAGCGCGTTCGTCAGCCGGCGCTTCTCCTTTTCATCCGGTTCCCGGCCACGCAGTTTGCCGGCTAAAAACGCGTCAATCTGCCCGTCGTTCTCCGGAATCTGTTCCAAGGCGTCCTCCCAAAGCTCTTTCGGGATTCCCTTTTCATATAACTTTTCCCGGACTCGGGCAGGGCCGTAGCCCCGCCCGCTGTAATGCCGTACCAGGGCGGCCGCATACTCCGCGTCGTTCAGCGCGCCAATGGACTCGAGCCATTCGGCGGCATAACGGACCTCTGCTTCATTTGCGCCCTTTTCCCGGAGCTTCCGCTCCAGATCCCGCCGGGACATGGCTCGTTTGCCAATCAGATTCGCCGCCGTCGCCCGGGTGTTGGATACCCCCGCAGACTCTTTCAAACGCTGCAAGGTGTCGTCGTTCAGCTCGTCGCCCGCCCGCAGACCAAAATCCAAAAGCTCCTGTTCCGTAATCTTCAGGCACGCACCGTCCGACAGAAAGACCTGAATCCGTCCCTTTTTGTGCCGGGACGGCTCCACACGCTCAATCCGCATTGTCTGCCTTTTCCTCCGGGGCCTCACCGGAGTCAGCTGCGTCGGAATCGTCGAAGTCATCGGCGCTTACGTCCACCGCGCGGCCCGCCGACTTTGACGAGGAACGGGTTGGAGTGTTCGCCAGCTTGTCGAAGTTTTTCCGGACGTTTTCCTCCAATTCGGCCCGGATTTCCGGGTTCTCTTTCAAATACCGTTTCGCCGCATCCCGGCCCTGACCAATGCGCGTCTCACCCATGGAGAACCAGGAACCTGCTTTCTGCATAAGGTTCAGCTTTATAGCCAAATCCACCAATTCGCCTTCCCGGGCAATGCCTTCGCCATAAACGATATCAAATTCCGCCTCCCGGAACGGGGGGGCCATTTTGTTTTTTACCACCTTCGCCCGCGTACGGTTGCCGATGATGTCCGAACCGCTTTTCAGCGCTTCCACACGCCGGATATCAATGCGTACGGACGAGTAGAATTTCAGCGCACGGCCGCCGGTGGTGACTTCCGGATTTCCGTACATCACGCCCACTTTTTCGCGGAGCTGGTTGATGAAAATAACAATGGTATTCGTCTTTCCCACCGCGCCGGTGAGCTTCCGCAAAGCCTGGCTCATGAGGCGGGCATGAAGACCGACGTAACTGTCACCCATTTCGCCCTCAATTTCGGCCCGGGGCACCAGGGCCGCCACGCTGTCCACGACAATGATGTCAATTGCGCCGGAACGGACCAGCGCTTCCGTGATTTCCAGAGCTTGTTCGCCAGTGTCCGGCTGGGAGATGAGCAGGTCCTCCACCTTTACGCCAAGCACACGGGCATAAGCGGGGTCCAGAGCGTGTTCCGCGTCTACGAAGGCCACTTCCCCGCCCCGCTTCTGGGCCTCGGCGACGACGTGGAGCGCAAGGGTTGTTTTGCCGGAGGACTCCGGGCCGTAGATCTCGACAATTCTTCCCCGCGGCAGACCGCCGATACCCAGCGCTACATCCAGCGCCAGGGAGCCGGTGGGAATAACCTCCACATCCAGGGCGGTTTTGTCGCCAAGACGCATGATGGAGCCCTTGCCGTACATTTTTTCAATCTGTGACATTGCCGTTGACAGCGCCTTTTTCTTGTCCGCCGCAGGCGCGGGCGAGGGCAGCGGCGCTTTTTCTTTTGCCATAATGTTGACCTC
>CANDBG010000044.1 GCA_947382875.1 uncultured Oscillibacter sp.
TATCCCTATGCAAATCCAATTCGGAGAGAGGCAGCGCGGATAATGTAGAAATGGCGATTGTTCTCCGTACTGCGGTTCCTGGTGTTTTTTATCCGGGCACTGCTGGTACTTATCACAAAAGCGTGTTGATCGCCCGGCCGGTACCCAAGCGGTCAACTTCCCTGGTTGACTAATCCGGGCCAGACGCCAGCAGCAACGCCCTTTTATCTTTAATTATGCAAAAACCTCCTGCTTTGTCAAGTATGGCAGAGCAGCTTTTTTCTCCCGGAAGATTCAGGATGTATGTGTCCCCCCTTATTTTGTATTGCTCCTTGGGCAATGTCTTTTTTCAGCCGCTTTTCCGGACACTCTCACTCTTGCCACAAGCGGTCTCATATGCTATAATTCATATATCATCCGGCTTTGTCGGCGGCTCTCCGTACGCCGCCGCTGAATGCGCTGGTATCTGCTGGCGCATGGCGTCCCGTCCTGCGCCAGTACGCAGAACTTATTTTGACCGCCGCGCGCAAGACCCGAACCGTTTTCTCCCCTTGCCGCGCAGCAGAAAGGCATGATCGTAATGAAAAAGGCGATGAACCAATCCACGCTGACTTCCATTCTGAATGTCAGCTCCATTGCTGCACTGCTGCTCATGCTGGTGTTTCTGATTGCATACAGCAGCGTAAGCAGCCGTCTGGATACGGCCAATGAAAACCGTTTCGAGCTCACCTACAACGCAAACCGTTTCATGAACGGTTCCGCTTACTTAACCAACGAGGTCCGGGCCTACGCCGCTACCGGCAGCCAGGTCCACTATGACAACTATTGGAACGAAGTCAACAACCTGAAAAACCGGGACGCCGGCGTAGCCGCCATGCAGGAAATCGGCATCACCGACAGCGAACAGGGTATGATTGACAGCATGTACGCCCTGTCAAACCAGCTCGTTCCCCTGGAAGAACAAGCCATGGAACAGGTGCAGTCCGGCCGGCAGACCGCAGCAATTAACTACGTCTACGGCGACGATTACAGCAATTCCATCGCTCAAATCAACGCGCTCAAAGAGGAATTTCTCGATACCCTCAACACCCGTACCCTTCGCGAAGTGGAGTCCCTGAACCGCAGCAACCTGATCATTCGGATCCTGATGGCCCTGGATTTGGTTCTCGTCGCGGTCTTCCAGGTCCTCAGCATGCGGGTCATCCGCAAGCGGATTCTGCGCCCGGTCATCGCCGTGCGGGATCAGATGCACGAGATTTCCCAGGGCAACCTCTCCGCAGACTTCCTTTGGACCTCCGATACCTCCGAAATCGGTATGCTGGTGGACTCCATTCACGAAACCAAACAAGAACTCAAAAAATACATACACGACATTGACAACACCCTCTCCCAAATGGCCCAGGGCAACATGAACCTCTCCATTGACAGCAGCTACCGCGGCGAATTCCTGCCGATTCAGGGCGCTCTGCGTCAGATTCTCGACGCCCTCAACGAAGCGCTTCACCACATCCACCGCACCGCCCAGGAGGTCTCCGAGGAATCCGAACGGGTTTCCTCCGGCGCGCAGACTCTATCCGAAGGCGCGGTCCGGCAGGCGTCCACGGTGGAAGAGCTTTCCGCGGGCATTCAGGATATCTCCGAAGAAGTTGACCACACCTCCGCAGACGCCGACAAGGCCCGGAAATTTGCGTTGGATTCCCAGGTTCAGCTCAAGGTGTGCAGCGACAAAATGGGCGACCTCTCCACTGCCATTTCCGATATTTCCGAGTCCTCCCGCCAAATCAACGGAATCATCAAAACCATTGAGGATATCGCGTTTCAGACCAACATCCTCGCGCTGAACGCCTCCGTCGAGGCCGCCCGCGCCGGAGCCGCCGGCAAAGGCTTTGCCGTTGTCGCCGACGAAGTGCAGCGTCTGGCCAGCAAGAGCGCGGAGTCCGCCAAAAATATTACCGAGTTGATTGAGCGTTCGGTTCAGCTTGTGCAGTACGGCGCTTCGCTCTCCGGCGAAACCACGGAAGCCCTTTCCCTTGTCGTCGCCAGTGCGAAGCAGTCCGGCACGCTGGTGGAGCAAATCGCGGAGTCCGCACGGCAGCAATCCGAATCCCTCCGGCAGCTCACCGAGGGCATGGAGAGCATTTCGGACGTCGTTCAGACCAACGCCGCCACCGCTCAGGAGTCCGCGTCCTCCGCAATCGAGCTCCAACAGCAGGCCGAAAAGCTCAAAACCGCTATTCAGCAATTCCGGCTCCGCAATTGAACAACAGCGCGGGGGCGGGCCTGTGTGCCCGCCCTTTTTTCAGCCATAATTTCCCATAATTGATACCCAAACGCAAAGCGTTTTCATTTTCATATCCCCGTCCGCGCCTTCATACCCTTGCCTGAGGTGATGTTATGAAGGAACCGGTTTTTGTGCTGACCGAACAGCGGAAGCATCCCGACAATCCCGCGCCGGACGTGATTCAGCAGGCGGTCACGGCCTGGCTGACACGGGAATTATCCCTCTGTACAAACAACGCGGCGTCGGACGTTTCGTCCGAATCCCCTCACAGCTCCCGCATCAAGTGAAACGTCTGCATCAGCTGTACCGACCCATATCCCCACTGGTTGTTCGGATAAACCATATCCGCCCGCCGTAAGCAGCCGCGAATCAGATACGCCCGAATCTGATAGGTTCCCATGGAGGGGTCGTTTCCGTCCCGGATGCCCCATTGCAGCAGCAGTGCGCAGATTCCCGTCAGCACCGCTGCCGCCGCGCTGGTACCGCTCATGCTTCCGGGGCCGTACGGGTAAACGCCGCCTACGCCCACCCCGGGAGCCGTCAGGTCGGGCAGAATGCGGCCGTCCCAGGACGGGCCGCGGGACGACTTGGCGTATAAGCTCTTGTTTGCGCTGTCATAGGCTCCGCAGCAAATCACGCCGGACGCCGACGCCGGACTGGTAATCGTATAATCCGGCGCGGCCGCCAGAAACTCCACTGCCGGCGGGACAAACCCCGTAATCGGAAGCCACACCTGATATTGTCCATTGAGGAGAATATCCCCATGAAGCTGAATCGTCCACACACCGGGCGTCGCGCCCAGGATACGGATGATGGATAGCTGACCGCCGCTGCCCTCTACCGGAAAATGGTACTCAATCTGTACCCTGGCGGCTTCCAGCACCAGCTTTACGTCCGCTGCCGGAGCGGTCCCGGGACGCGCGGGGACCCGCCCCACCAGTTCCCCGGAGGGCGAACGCACCGATACCGACAGCCGGTCCGCCACAGTGCTCCACACGGCGAGATAAACGTCGCCTGCGTGGTCGCCGACCTTCAAATCGACCTGTCCCGGCGGTTCGCCCGGTTTCAATACGCCCCCGGTGTGGTGACGCGCTTCGGCCTCGTTTCCTGCCGCCGCGCAGAGACACACGCCTTTCTGAACCGACACCCCGCTCAGATATTCTTCAAACACGCCGGCCCCGTCATGGCTTCCGGAGTTGGTGCCCAGGCCAATGCAGATGGCGGCCGGACGCCCCAGCTCCCGGGCTTTGCGGAGGATGTACTCCACCCCCAGCATGACCGCGCTGGATTCATAGGCGAATTCCTGTTCTGGAGGAACGCAGTATTTTTCCCGGTAAAAAGGCCGGGCTTTTTTCAGTTTTACGGCAATAATCTCCGCGTCAGGAGCCGCGCCGGAGAAGTCAGCGGTCTCGCGCCCCGCGGCCACGGACGCCAGAAACGTCCCATGTCCTTCGTCGTCCCGCTGCGGAACCAGGGCGTACGGGTCCCCGGACGCAAGCGCGGCGTCGATTTCCGCCTTGCGGTACTCATGGCCCAGAACGAAGCCGTCAGGCGGAGGACCGTCCGCAGTCTGGTCGTAGATGTACTGGATTTTGCTGCTGCCGTCCTCGTAGCGAAAGACGTCCTGGGTATAGTCGATTCCGGTGTCCACGAGGCCCACGAGAACGCCCCGGCCCTTCAGATTCAGGTACGGCTGCCCGTGAACCTGGGAGACGCCGGCGGCGTCCAGGGCAGGGCGGTCCAGCAGCCCCAGCACCACCGGTACGGAGCTGATAAACCCAGTTCCAAGAGCTTCCTCGAGACGGTGAAAGTTTTCGGCTTTGGTATACCCCAGTACATATTGGTTCGACAGCATTTGTCCTATTTTGACCTCCTCCGCCTCTTTTGCGTACGCAAAAAAAGCGTCCGTGGCGCGGGTGACAAAATCAATGGTATCCGGCGCGTGAATGAAGTCCGGCGTCGCTTGGGAAAGCCGCATATCAAAGCCCCCTTTCCAGGTGATTGACCAATGCGTTCATGGCGCCGCACAGGTTGAGGCGTCCGTAGCCCCACAAGGGATTTGGGTATGACAAAAACGGACTCCGCAGCGCGCCCTTGCACAAAAACGCTTTCACCCGCTGGCCGTAAAGAAAGAGGTCATGTTTCTGCACAATCCCCCATTCCATCATCAGCGCCGCCGCGCCGGAGACAAACGGAGCGGCCATGCTGGTACCGGTAAAGGTATCGTAGCCGCCCCCGGCCTTCGCTGAGCGGACGCCCTCCGCAGGAGCGGCCAAATCAAGCAGCACACGGCCTCCACAGTCCTGGTCGCCGCGTCCGGAAAACGGGCTGACGGTTTCCGTGTCCGGTCGGAAGCCTCCGACGGAAATCGGGTACAAGGCGGTTGCCGGAAGAGTGATTGTAAGGTCCGGTTCCGGATGCAGAAAAGCGGTGCGGTCGCTGACCTCCTCGATGGTTGGAAGCCACACATCAAAGCGCCCGTCGGAGACGCGTTTCCCGAAGCACCGGAGCTTCCAGGGACCGTCCAGGCCCCCGGCGGGAGCGTTCATAAGAAACATGGCCTCCTGGGAAGCGGAGTAGTGGGTCGGCACACCGTAAAACACCGACACCCGGACCGGTCCGAATCGAAAGGAGCGGGTACCCTCTGACAGCGGTCCGGTGGACTGTCCGTTCGGAAGAACCAGATCAAAGACGGCTTCATCTGCAAAATTTTTCCAGAGAGAAAGATAGATTTCCTCCCGCCGGGTGGAGACGTTGAATTCCACGTCAAGGGTTTCGTTCTCCACCAGACGCCCTCGGAAGTGGTGTGCGCCGGACCCTTCGTTTCCGGCGGCGCAGACAACGACGCTGCGTCCGCGCTGTGCGGATTGGTCAATGTAGGCTTCAAACAGCGTTTGCCCCTGGTGCGACCCGGCGTTCGTACCGTAGCTGAGGTTGACCACGCAAGGCATTCCGCGCGTTTCGGCCTGGTCCAGCAGAAACTTGACGGCCCGCATAATATCGGTTGTCCGTGCGCTGGCGAGCTTCACCGCGGCAATGGACGCCCCAGGCGCTGCGCCGTTTCGTCCGGCGGCAATGGCGGCCACGGCGGTGCCATGCCCGTTTTCGTCCGCGGAGGCAACGACTCCGGCAGCGATTTCCTCACCGGAGTATATTGTGCCATGGAGAAATCCGTCGGGCGGGGTACCCTCTGCCGTCATGTCCCAGAAGGACACCACCCGGCTGTTTCCATGGTCGTCTGAAAACTCCGGGTGTGACAAATCCAGCCCGGAATCCACCACGCCGATCAACACGCCGCGGCCAGTCAGGTGCAGGCCGTTTTCCCGCTGCACCGGCGGAATACAAGCGGCGTCCAGGCTTCGGTCGGCCAGACGGCTGATGTGCCGTGCGGCTTCGTAAAACGTGACCTGCGGATACTCCAAAAGCGGTTCCGGCGGCAGGTCGCCCAGCTCCAGGATAGCAAATTGCGCGTCGAGCACCTCGACGGGGTGCCCCAGCGCGCGGATATCTCCTGTATATTTAATGATGTATTCCATATGGCCCTCCGGATTGATTCTGACAGGCGGTGTCTCCGGGACTTCGCCTGCATAGGATAGTATATGGAAAGGAGGACTGCCGTTATGAATCCAGCCTATAAGGACAAAGGCAATCTGCAAATTTACGTCACCGCAGGCGAGGGCCCGGAACCTCTTGCGGGGGCGCGGGTACGCGTCAGCGACCCGGAGAACGGCAACATACTGGAAGAAGTGACCACAAACTCCTCCGGGCAGACGCCCTTTATGGAACTGCCCGCGCCGCCGTTGGAGCGGTCCGTGGAGGAAGGGAAAGCGGGGGAACGTCCCTACGCGGTCTACAACGTCACGGTATCAGCCAGCGATTATCAAACCCTGCATATCGGCGGCGTAGAACTTCTGCCGACGGCCCGTTCCATCCAGCGGGCGGCCCTTCCGGCGGCGACGCCGAACGGCTTCAACGTACGCAACATATTGCTTGCGCCCCATGCGCTTTGGGGGGAAGCGTCGTCACGGCCGCAGGAGGAAGAAGTCAAGCCCCTGCCGGAGCCGGGCGGACTGGTCGTATTGCCGGAGCCAGTAATACCGGAATTCATCATTGTACACGCCGGGCATCCCGACGACGCCTCCGCGCCGAACTACTGGGTACGGTTCAAGGATTACATCAAGAACGTAGCATGCAGCGAAATCTACTCCACATGGCGGACGGAAGCGATCAAAGCGAACATTCTGGCAATCATTTCGTTTACGTTAAACCGTGTATATACGGAATGGTATCACGGCAAGGGTTATAATTTCACGATCACAGGCTCGACAGCGTTTGATCAATCGTATTTCCATGACCGGACGATTTTCGAAGAAATCGGGGTTGTGGTAGACGACTTATTCACGACATACATCACAAAGGAAGGCATATCGCAGCCACTATTCACGCAGTATTGCGACGGTCGGAGGGTACAGTGCAGCGGCTTAAGCCAATGGGGGTCACAAGCCTTAGCGGAGCAAGGCTGGGACGCAATCAGCATATTGCGAAAATACTACGGGTCCGAAATCTACCTGAAAAGTGCGGAAAAGGTGGAGGGCGTCCCGCGTTCCTACGGCGGGGAAGTGCTCACGCAGGGAAGCGAAGGGGAATCGGTGCGCACAATACAGGAGCAGCTAAACCGCATCGCGGACAATTTCCCGGCAATTCCCAAAACGCCGGCGGACGGAATCTACGGTCCGTCGACCCAGGCGGCGGTAATAGAATTTCAAAAGATATTCCACCTGCCTCAAACCGGGAGCGTAGACTTTGCGGCATGGTACGAGATATCAAACATATATGTAGCAGTAGCTGGTTTGGCTTGAACCCCATAGGGGCGGACCTCTGTCCGCCCTTTCTTTTTGACCGCGATGTTCCAAATTCCAGATATTTCAAAGGAAGAATGACTTGAAAAAAGGGATATGGTAGTTTATACTAAAAAACGGCAAAAGGCGCAGTGTAACAGGCACTGCGGAAGGAGGACGTATGAAGCTGCTGGTGATGTCAGACTCTCACGGAAACGTAGCGAACATGTTGGAAGCGGTACGGCGCGAAACCCCGGACCGGGTTATCCACCTGGGTGACTGCTGGCGCGACGCCGAGCATCTGCACGACCGCTGTCCAGACATTCCGCTGGACCACGTACCCGGCAACTGTGATTTCCGCTTTACGGAAGAACCAGCGGAGCAGCTGCTGCAATTTGGAGGCAGGCGTATTTTGATTTGCCATGGCCACACATACAGCGTAAAGCAATCCTTGCTCATGGCAGGCTTGGCATCAGAAGAAAAGGGGCTGGACGCGTTTCTGTTCGGCCACACGCACCGCGCCCTCTGCGATTACCACGGCAAAACGCTCTTTCTGAATCCCGGGAGCATTGGCGAATCCCGCGGGTACTACGCGATTCTGACGGTTGAAAACGGAAGTTTTGACGGGCGCATATACACATTAAGTTGAAAAAGTGCTCCCCTCGGCCCTCCGGGGGGTTCCTTTTTCTCGCGAGAAAAAGGAACCGAAAAAGAGTCAGCCCGCCGCGGCTGCTGTGATCGAAGGAGACTTGACTTTTTCACCAAAAAGCGTATATTACATTTATGCACCATACCGATTTTTGTCGAAGCTGAAAAAAGAAGCGGAAAAATAAAACCCACGCCCCCTATTTAGGAACTATATATAGGGAGGCTTTTGACCCTCGGCAAAAGGAAGAAGCAGCAATATACGTATAGGGAAGGTGTTTTTGTGGCGTTCAACACAGCAGCATTTTTAAGTTTCTTTTTTCCGGTATTTTTTCTGACATACGCAGCAATTTTCAATCTGCGGGCCAGGAACGGTTTTTTAGTTCTGGCGAGTTTGTTGTTTTACGCCTGCGGTCAGTGGCAAGGCATTCCGTGTTTAGCGGTGTCGATGATACTAAGCTGGGCAGGTGGGAAAATTCTGTCCCGCACGGCGTCCAAAAAGCCAGTTTTAGCAATATTTCTCGCAATGCATTTAATAATGCTGGGTGCATTCAAATATCTGAATTTTTTTACTGGCATAGACATCCAGCTTCCGCTGCCGGTAGGCATATCGTTTTTCACGTTCAAGGCGATGTCGTACACGATTGACGTATACCGCGGCGGTCCCCCGGCGAAACGGTTCAGCGATTTAATGCTGTATCTGTCGTTTTTCCCCCAGGCAGTGTCCGGACCGATTTCACGCTTTGATCAATTTGCGTCACAGCTGGAAGCGCGAACGACCAGCAGCGAGCAAACCGCAAAAGGACTGCGGCGTTTCACGGCAGGCTTTGCGAAGAAGGTATTGATTGCGGGGCTGGTGGCCCCAATGGTAAGCAGTGCGTTTACGTTAGGCAGTGAATTGGATTTCCGTCTTGCGTGGATAGGCGCAATTGCGTATACAATACAGATATACTTTGATTTTTCCGGATACAGCGACATGGCGATAGGTTTAGGGAATGTATTAGGTTTCCACACGCCGGAGAATTTTGAGTATCCCTACGTCTCAGCCAGCATTACGGAATTCTGGCGCAGGTGGCACAAATCGTTGTCGTCATGGTTTCGGGACTATCTGTACATCCCGTTAGGCGGCGGACGCTGCGGGACACCGCGCAAATGCATAAACAAAGCGGTGGTATTTCTTCTGTGCGGCCTCTGGCACGGCGCAAATTGGACGTTTGTAATTTGGGGCGCATGGCATGGCTTATTTTCAGCGTTAGAAAGCGTCATCCCGGTCCGCCAATGGACGGAGAGCTCCCGTTTTGCAAGAACCGCAGGCCGCATCTATACCCTGCTGGTGGTTTGTTTAGGCTTTGTTGTTTTCCGTGCGGCGAGCATCGGGGAAGCGTTCACGATATACCGCGCCATGTTTACAGGCGGCATAACGGCGGCGTCGACCTTGGCCTTGGAACGCATAGCGCCGGCGGCATGGCTTGCGCTGGCGGCGGGCGTCATAGGCAGTACGCCAATCGGGCCATGGCTGAAAAAGCGTCTGGAATCACTGCCCGGAGGGGAAGCGGCGGCCTTCACCGCAGCAGCGATCATGTTTGGAGTATGTCTTCTTTCCATGGCAGGCAGCGGCTTCCAGCCGTTCATCTACGCGCAGTTTTGAGGTGCAGGTATGGGAAAGAAAGTTGGATATACCGTGTTCACGGTGTTGATATTGTTTTTCTGTACGGTTCCATCCGTAGGGATGCTGCTTCCGAAGGAGGAAGCGACAGTCGGAGGAAATCAGGTAGTTGCCGCGGCGCCGTCTTTGCAGACCCCGGAAGGGGAACTCAACAAAGCGTATGTCTCCCAGCTTCTGGACTACGTTGAGGACCATCATTATTTACACCAGGAAATGATTACAGCCTGGTCAGCGCTGAACGTCAAAGCTCTGAAAACGTCGATTACAAAGGATGTAGTTCTAGGAAAAAACAACTGGTTGTATTACGGCGAAACCCTTGCAGACTACACCGGCACAGCCCGGATGAGCGAAGGAGAGCTCTGCGCCGCGGCGCGAAATTTGTCATTGCTTGCGGAATATTGCAAGAAATCCGGCATGCAGTTTTTATTTACAATTGCGCCAAACAAAAACTCGTTATACCCGGAAAACATGCCAAATTTGACGCGTCATCCCGGCATTGGCAATGCGGAAGCCCTGGCGTCTGTGCTGGAAAAGGAGGACGTTCCGTATTTGGATTTATTCCAGACGTTCCGCGAGCAAAATGAGACGTTGTACTTCACGCAGGATTCTCATTGGAACTCCAAGGGCGCGGCTCTGGCCGCCGACGCGATCAATGCGGCGTTCGGCCGAAAATCGACCTATTTCAGCGGTCCCTTTATACCAATAGACGATCACCGCAGTGATTTATACGATATGTTATATCCCACCGGTCCCGACTCGGAAACGGACCCAAGGTATGGCGGCAGCTTGGATTTTACATACGACGTACCGATACGTTCCGCAGAAAACCTGACGATCATGACCACAGGAGCGGGCACAGGCTCCCTGTACATGTTCCGGGATTCCTTCGGGAATCTGCTGTACCCCTACTTGGCAGACAGCTGCGAACATACTTTGTTCAGCCGCTCCGTAGAATTTGACATGAACCGGGTAACGGCGCAGGAAGCGGATATGGTAGTCATCGAGCTGGTAGAGCGGAATCTGGATTATCTCATACAAAACGCGCCCGCGATGCCGGCTCCTGAACGGGATGTAACTATAACGGATGCAAAGATTCTGGACGAAATATCGTTTGAAAGCACACCCGCAGAACCCCTGGAAGGCTGCGTATCAATCTCGGGAAAACTTCCAATTTCTCCGGACGCCGGTTCGCCGGTATGTCTCCGCACGGAGTCGCCCGACGGAACCTTCCATGCATACGAAGTCTTCCAGCTGGAAGACGGCAAATTTGCCGTACAGTGTCCGGACGTGACCGGAGCCGCGTCCATGGTATATGCCGTCAACGGACAAATGGTAAGTGTTCCAATGCATCAAGCTTCCGGTTCCGCTGTAACATCAGGCAGTTAAGAAGCGTTTTCAAGCGTACGCAGAAGGGGGAAAAGCAACATGAAAACACGATACCTGTCATTTTTGCTGACGTTGATTTTGCTGTTCACAACCGCCGCGCCGGTTTTCGCAGCGGAGGCCCCGGACGAATGGGGAGGCTTAGCGCCGCCGCATTCGCCGGAGGAAGACGCCGCCGAAGAACCCGAAGAAGATTTGGAGACCCCGCAGATTCCCGAAGAAGAAATCCTTCCGGGCCTGGAACCAGGCGCCATCGCCGCAGGCATATCGCTGGTGAAAGACCGTCACATTGCCTACGCGTTAGGCGACGGAAAAGCGATGTCGTCATTTAACCCCTGGCGGCGTGTAACACGGGCAGAGGCGGCGCAAATGCTGTACCGCCTCCTCCCGCCAGAAACGCCCGTTTCGCCAGCGTCCTACGCCGACGTGCCGGCCAACGCATGGTACGCCAACGCGGTCAGCGTAATGGGAAGTCTTGGCGTGATGCGTCCAAACGAGGAGACCTTTCAGCCCGGCGAGGAAATTACCCGCAGGGAATTCATCCGTTACCTTGGCAGCTTTTTCCCCTTACGGTACGACGCCGAGCTATTTCCAGATGTACCAACGGATTCCCCTGACGCGCCCTTCATTCGTTCAGCCCGCGCCTACGGCTGGACCCAAGGCGGCAAGGACGGCCTCTTTCATCCGGAAAATACCCTTACACGTGCAGAAGTGGCGGTAATGGTCAACCGGGCGTTAGGACGTCAGGCGGATCAGACATACATTGCGCAGTTTCACCCCACATTTTATATTGACGTTTCGCCGGAAACGTGGTTTTATTATGATGTAATGGAAGCGTCGGTCTATCACGACCACACCAGCGACGGTTCCGCAGAATGCTGGACTTCCCACGCAATACGGGAAAGCGCCCCTGCGGAGGGCTTCCAGTTAATCAATGGGTGGCTGTTTTTTTACGACAGCGCCCGGGGCGATGTCGTACGCAGCGCCAGCGTCGGCGGCCACACCTTTGATGCAAACGGTCATTTCACCACCGGAAACGCCGACCTGGATAACAAACTGCGAAACATTGTCATAAGCAAAACGAATGCGAGCATGACCCAGGAGCAAAAGCTCCGTGCGCTGTACGTATATACCCGGGATTCGTTCACGTACCTCCGCCGTTCGGCGTATCCGTTTGGGGTGACGGATTTTATGGAGGAAGACGCCCTCCGGATGCTGAACAGCGGCTACGGAAACTGTTATTGCTACGCGGCGGTATTCTGGTATCTCTCCCGCTGGCTTGGCTACGACGCCCGGATTTATAACGGTACGGTAGGCCAGAACAAGGCCCCCCACTCCTGGGTAGAGATCACCATGGACGGCCAGTCGTACATATTCGACACAGAACTGGAAATGGCCTACCGCCGCAAAAGACGCTTTGACATAAACCTCTATAAGTTCCAGGACCCCAAAAACAACTGGCGTTATGTACGTGCGTAACAAGTGGATTCAAAGAAAAAGGAGAACGATGATGAAAAAGAGTTTCGTGTTTGTGCTGACGATTGCGTTGCTTTGCACCCTGTACGCCTGCGGCGGTCAGACGCCCCCCGCGGAGAAAACCGATGAACCCAAGGATTCTGTGCAGACCGAAAACGGCCAGATGCCGGAAAACCCGGTTTCACCGGAAGACGTGGAGCTTCCGGGAGATTTGGAGCTTCCGGAAGACGGCGCGGAGGATGCAGAAAGTTCGGAGGAAGAAACTCCCAAAGAGGAGGAAACGCCTGTGACGTCGGGCGAAGGCGCTCCGGAAGCGCCGGAGAAGCCGGCGGAAACGCCCGCGCCTCCGGCCCAGGAGACGCCCAAGCCCGCAGAAACCCAGACGCCTCCTCCGGCCCAGTCCCAGGCCCCGGCGCAAACGGAAAAACCCGTTGACACGCCTCCGGCCCAGACGGAAAAACCCGTGGAAGCCCCTCCGGAACCCACGCCGGAGCCTGCCCCGGAACCCGCGCCTGCTCCCGCAGACCCCAAAACGGTCGCCCAGGAACTGATCGGGCATCCGGTCAGCGAGTTATATGCCGCGATTGGCCGTCCGGCTTCGTCGGATTACGCGCCGAGCTGTCTGGTGGAAAACGGCGAGGACGGCGAACTGTTTTACGACGGCTTTGTCGTCTACACGGAGAAAGGCCCGGACTACGAAACGGTTTACGCAGTCATGTAGGAGGAACGCTTTATGCTTCAAAAATGCCGGTCGTTTGCGGCTGCCGTCCTGATTCTGGCAGCAGTCCTTTCGGCGGCCGCTTACTGCATCACGCCTGGCTGCCCCCTGCCGGTTTTCGGTCAGGGGGAGCTTCAAATTTTCTGGAACGGCGGCGGCGGATTGTCGCTGACGTGGCCGGAAGCGGATTCCTGTACCGAATATCAAGTGAGTGTACGCAGCGGGTCCCGGCATTTTGAAGAGCGCTGTACGGAACCTTATGCCTCCTTCTCCGGCCTTACTGACGGAGAGCGGCTTCGCGTGACCGTCCGCGCCGTGTCCGAAGGGGTGAACCTGTTCGGCATGGAACGGCAGGTCCGGAGCTGGAAAACCTTAAAAGCCTCCGTGCCGCCGGTGGAGGTGAACGCCCTTGCGCTGGAAGCGGAGGTTGAACCGGGAAACGTTTGGCTCTCCTGGAACGGCAGGCAGGGAAAACGCTATGCCATCTGCGCCGTGGAAGACGGCATTTCCTACCCGGTGGCGTCCACCAGGGGAACAGCGCTTTCCCTGCGGTTTGGCGGTGAATTGGAATATCCTTCCAGCAAAGAGCCGTTCCAGGTGGTGGTCCGGGAGGGCTTTACAGGGAAAGGCTATACGCTTTATGGCCCTCCGTCGAACCGGCTCTCCCTGGAACGCAGCGACTTGCTGAACGACCATCTGTCACTCACGTGGGAAGAAACCGCGCCCTGGAATTACACTCTTTTGTGGTCTGAGGCCCGCGGGGACCGCTATGAGCTTCGGCAGTGGCAAAGCGGCGTTTGGAAGACCGTTTTTGAAATGGATTCCGGACCGCAGTCCATCAGTTATGAAATTGGACGTGTTGGTTCCGGCTCCCTTCAGCGTTACCGTCTGGCGGCAATCGACCGCGAGGGAAACGAGCTGTCTGCGGAGGAAATTTCATTTTATGCGGACGTTTCTCCCGTATACGCCACGGTCTGGCCGGTGATGGATCTGACTTGCTATGACGCCCCCAACGGCGTCCGGTCCCAGGGAAGCATCCCCGCCGGGACAACCCTCTGTGTTCTGGAGGAAACCGGCGAGTGGTTTCAAGTGCGTTACCAGGATCAGTATGTTTATATTGACAAGCGTTTTTGTTTGATAAATCTGCCGGAGTATTTGGGCGATTACTGCGCCTATGACATTACGAACAGTTATGCATCGGCGTTCCGGATTCACGACCGGCCCCTGACGCAGATTACCGGACAGGTTCTTCCGGGGTTTGAGAGCGTCCAGACAAACACCGGCTTTTTGGTTCCCTGTCTGTACCCGAGCGCGGTGAAGCTGCTGGAAGCTGCCAAGGCCGCGGCTGCCGACGGCTATCGTCTGAAGGTATATGAGGCGTTCCGTCCGCAGCAGGCGTCGGAATTTCTGTATGAAACGGTATCGGAACAGCTGGAATTTCCCGCCCTGCTGGAAGACAGCGACGGCAATGCAGTAAATCCCGTTACGGGAGAATCTATTGATCTTTCCACAGGACTTCCGGCGGAACCAGAGGACGAAGATGCCGGGCAGACCGATAACGAACCGGAAGAAGAAACCAACGCGCCGGGCACACAGCGGATTCCGGTGGACCCGAATCCGCCGGAACGCCTGGAGGCTCCGGAACCAGAGGAGGAGACGCCGGCAGAGCCTGCGGAAGATGCATCCGCCGAACCCGACACGAACCTTAAAATTATGGCCGGAAACCGCCGTCTTACCTTGGACGACTTTCTGGACAGCGGAGTTTCGGACCATAACCAGGGCATCGCTCTGGACCTCACTCTGGAAGACCTGGACTCCGGCGCGGAGCTGGCGATGCAAAGTGCGGTGCATGATTTGAGCTGGCATTCCGAAGCACGCCAGAACAACGACCTCGCGAAGCGTCTGGCAAACTACATGACGGCGGCTGGCCTGACCGGGAATTCTTCCGAATGGTGGCACTTTCAGGACACCGCCGTTCAGGACGCCTTCCGGTCAAACGCGGTTTTGCCCCGGGAGGTCAGCGCCTTCGGGCTGGTTCGCGACGACATTGGCTGGCGCTGCCGTATGAACAACGGCGACTTTGCCAAAAATACGCTTGTGACCGTGGATGAAATCCCGTACACCATCGACGAGGACGGATATCTGATCGACTAAGTCCCGGCGTCTGAACAAGGAGGCTGCCTGTGGAACGTTACCGCCTGAAAAATATTATCATTCTGATTCTGGTACTGGTCAACGCCTTTTTGCTGGTATCTCTATCCATCCGCAAATCCGCGGAACAGGACACCTTCCGCCGTACGGCGGAACAGTTAGTAGCGCTGTTCGAGGCCGACGGCATGGATTTGGATATTTACGCCATCTCCCGCGACACGCCCCCGGACACCCTGACGCTTTCCCGCGACATTGCCCTGGAGGAAAAAGCCGTCAAATATCTGCTGGGCGATTCCGCTGTCGGCGTTGACCAGGGGGGCGGAATTTACGAGTATCGGTCGGCGGCGGGGACGGCGGTATTCCGTTCCGGCGGCAGCTTTGAGGCATCCGGAATTCTGGGGGAAAGTGCGGAGGACCTTGCAGAATTCTGCCGAAAATTCTGCCATACGTTTTCCTATACAGAACCGGTCTTTCAGCTGGAAGACGGAGACGGTACGGCTGCGGCATTCTGCCTTTACAACCGACTGTCGGTTTTCAACTGCACAATAACCTTTACCTTTGAAGATGGCATGCTTACTGCCGCCAGAGGCACGCTCCTGCCGTCCAACGGCACGCTGACAACGAACGTACAGCCGCCGCTGCGCGCCGCCGGGGCGCTGACAGCCTTCCAGCGAATGCGTCAGGAAACCGTAGCGGTGGTATCGGCGGTTCTCGAGATGGATTTATGTTATGAGCTGCAAACCAGCAGCGCCTCGATGCTGTTGGTGCCGGCGTGGCGCGTGGCGACGGACACGGCGGATTATTACGTGAATTGTCAGACCGGCGGCGTCACAGCCGGAAGCACGTCGTAAACCACGGAAACTGTTTACATCTCAAAACTATTGCTGCTCAAACTGGTTAGAATTATAATGACAGCATCCCCATCTGTAAATGAAACGATGTGCTCAACATATATCACGATTTTCTAAAAGTGATATTTTTATATAAATGCGTTTCATTCAAAACATGAAAACCGCATGGATTTTTGTAGATAATGCACAAAGCACATCTTATCTTCCCTGCCGCAACAGCACAAAAAAATCACTCGCCAGGGCTAAGTCCGGCGAGTGATTTTTTTTGCGTTTGTTGCTGAAAAATAACGACAGCCGAGGTAAAAGAACGTCAGGACAGGCACGGAACCGTGCCGCCGCTCTTTTTAAATACGATATGACGACTGCCCCTTCAGGCGGAACTTCGCAACCAGGTCTTTCATCAGCTGCGACTGGCTGGACAACTCCTGGCTGGCGGCGGCGCTCTCCTCGCTGGTAGCGGAATTCGTCTGAACCACGGCGGAAATCTGTTCAATACCCTCCGTGACCTGCGCAATGGCAGTGGTCTGTTTTTCCACAGCCTCCACCACAATGGACATCTTTTCCGTTACACCGCCGGCGCTCTGATTCGTGCGTTCCAGCGACTGAGTCACCTGCTCCACCACACCGCTGCCTACAGTAACAGCGGCAATGGAGCTTTCGATCAGCTCCTTGGTGGCCTTGGCGGCTTCGTCCGACTTGGTAGCCAGATTGCGCACCTCGTCAGCCACCACGGCAAAGCCCTTGCCGGCGCTGCCCGCCCGGGCGGCCTCTACGGCGGCATTCAGGGCCAGAATGTTCGTCTGGAAGGCAATGTTCTCAATGGTGTCGATGATTTTGCCGATTTCCTCCGAGGAACTGGAAATGCGCTTCATAGCCGTGTTCAGCTGCTGGACATACTCCATGCTGACGCCCAACTGTCCGCCGGCCTGCTCCACAAATTGTCCGGCTTCCCGGGTTGCCTGAGCGGTCCGCCGGGCGTTATCGCTGATTTCGCTGATGGTAGCGGACAGCTCCTCCACCGAACTTGCCTGCTCGGTAGCCCCCTGCGCCAAGGCCTGCGCCCCGTTGGATACCTGATCGGAACCGCTGGCAACCTGGACCGCGCTATGATTGATTTGAAGCATGGTATCATTCAGTTTGCTGCTGATTTCACGGAAGGAAACCAAAAGCGTGTGGAAGCCGCCAATATACTCATTTTCACAAACCGTATCTACTGTAAAATCACCGGATGCCATCTGTGCCAGAAAGCGGTTTTCGTCCGCAATAATGGTCTGAAGCTTGCGAATCAACTCCCGCATCTGGTCGGAGAGAACCCCAAGCTCATCCTTGGAGGTATATGCAATTTCGACATTCAAATCACCTTGAGCCATTTTCGAGGCGGCGTCCTTAATCTCCAAAACGGGCATACGGACACCCCGGATGATGATGTAGGAAAAGTAAACGCCGATGACAATGGTGAGCAGCATAACCCCCACCTGGACAATGGTTGCGTTGCGGTGGATTCTTCCGCTGGAGGCGGTCTCCTCCGCGCTGCCATCCAGGTTATAGTCCACAATTTCATCCAGGGCGCCGTTCAGATCAACATAAAGCTCCACGCACTCTCCCTCAAAAATGGAACGCGCTTCCTGGGTTCTGCCCGCCTGCGCCAATTCAATCAAGCGGGCATCGGCCTGACTGTACTTTGTCCAAATTTCCATCGCGGTCTCATAGAACACATATTCATCCTCATCGGTCAATTCCGCGTATTCGGCAAAGAGCGCGTTCATTTCGGCCTTTTCTTGTTCAATGTATGGAAGACTTGATTCCGCGACTTCATCGGTAAGGGCGGTAAGGTATCTTAATTCGTTGAGCCGTACATTGGACAATGTGGCAGTCATATGCCTTCCCATATCCACGCTGGGGAGCCAGCTTGTGGTGATGTCGGTGACTTTATCATTCATGAGGCCCAGCAGGAAGAGGGACATCCCACCAATCAGCAGCATCCCCGCTAGAGCTACTCCCACCAGGACATAAAATTTGAAGCGGATTTTCAGATTTTGAATTTTCCTAACCATATCAAATTCTTCCTTTCAATTTTGATTGTGCCATATGTGATTGTACAGCTTGAATCTGGTTTGCGATGTACACTCAGCTCATATGCCGTATCTCCTTTTAGATTGTAGCATACCTCTTTTACTATTGCAATCTACTTTTTAACAAATCAAAATCCGCTGATTTTCATATCCCGGCAATCAGCGTTCCCTTTGGAAATGAACGCTGAATGTGCAGCGGTCCCCACGCGTATAGGTGCGGCTGAGCTCCACAGCCCGGCCTGCGCTGTCATAGCTCACACATTGCAGGCGCAGTACCCCGCGGCCGGGTTCCGCCCCTAACTGCCGCGCGTCTGCCGGACGCAGCTGCGTGATCTCCAGACTCTGTTCCCCGCGCACAGGAATAATGCCGTAAAAATCCTGAATCTCCAAAATCGAAAATACGCCAAGATCAATCTTTTCCAGGTCCGGCGTCAGCTCCTCCGGCAGATAGATTTCTTCCAGCGAAACCGGTTCGCCTCCCACACTGCACATCTGCTTAATAAAATACACCGGCGCCTCCGGATCGATGCCCAGCAAGGTCCCGTACGCCGGCCCTGCCGGACGGAGCGCCTTGCACAGCACCCGGGTTTCCGAAGTCTTATCCTGCGCGGCCAGATTCTGCCAAAATCCGCCAGCGGTTTCCAGTTCCTGTTCCAGCTTCTCTCCCACCACAAAAAGGCCCTTGCCCTGTACCGCCTTCAACAGCCCCTCGCCGACAAGGGCCGACACCGCTGAGCGTACGGACAGCCGATGAATGCCGTAGGTCTCCGCCAGCGCGCCAACAGACGGAATCGCCGTGCCGGGAGGATATTCCCCACTCTCAATTTTTCCCCGGATCAGTTCCCGGAGCTGCAAGTACAGCGGGGAATTCGGTCCCACTGCTTCCTCATGCCTCATGACCCCGCACCTCCTCACTCTGACGCTCTAAAACCGTAACCAGCCGCATCCGATCCGGGCGGGCCACTGCGCGACAATATTCAATCAATTCCGCCTTCTGGTCGTAGGTCTGGCTGACAATCCAAAACAACGGCGCGCCTTCCCGGACGCCCATGAGTTCCGCTTCGCCAGCTGTGGCGTAGGTGATGCCAACCTTTTCGTCTCCCTGTTCCGGCAGCAAACCATATTCCTCCTCCAAAATGGAGAACAGGGAGCGACATTCCAGCTCCTTTTCCTCCAGCCCCGGAGCCAGTTCCACCGGAATAAAAGCGGTTTCCAGCATCAGCGGCGTGCCGCCCACCGAACGCAGGCGGGCGATCTTATATACCGGCGTTCCCAGCATCCGTCCAAAGCGTTGGGCCAGGTTCTTGCTGCATTCCATACGTTTGCATTCCAGCAGGCGGGTACGCACAGCCAGTCCCTGGGCAGCGGCCGCCTGACTCATGGACAGCAACCCCCGCAAATCCCGGGTGTACTTCGGCGGCGCGGCGTACGTGCCGGACCCTTCCCGCGAATACAGCAAGCCGTCCCGTTCCAGACTGGTAATGGCGGTGCGCAGAGTCGAACGGCTGAGTCCCCACTGTTCGCTCAGCTCCCGTTCCGGCGGAAGCCGTTCTCCCTCCTTCAGCTTGCGCTCCAACAAATATCCTTCCAATAATTCCTCTGCCCGCTCCCGGGGTCTCGCTTTGTATTCCTGCATCTTGCCTCCGCCTCCTCCGAACCCTCCACAGGAAGCCGCCTTGTGTGTCAGGGTCCTACGTCCGCCGGCTGTTTCCGCCGCCCTGCCGCGCAATCGGCAAAAGCAGGATTCCATTCCGGCTGTACCGTTATTGTATCATATCCGGGAAAAAGGTGCAAGAACCTGTACAAATAAGTTTCTGTCAGTTTCAGTCCAATTTTCAGGTCGGATTTTTGACCGAAAACTGTCGGATATGCACGAAAACGCAGTGAATTCCTTTGTCAAATTGACGTTTTTCTGCATGTTAAAGAAATTGGTATGAAATTATTTTTCTCTTATCTGCAAAAAAGGATTGCCAAAACATTCCGTGTATGTTATGATGGCTCTCAAGGGAAGAAAACGTAGAAAGTTTTCCGATCAAAAATGGCATTTTTGATGAAATGCACAAAAATGAGGTGAGGATGCACATGGCGGAATCGATTGTTTCCCTGGAAAACGTGGAAAAACGGTTCGGGTCGAATCTGGTGGTCCGAAAAATGAATATGGAGATACAGGCGGGCGAGTTCCTGACCCTCCTGGGTCCCTCCGGCTGCGGAAAAACCACCACCCTGCGCATGATCGCCGGCTTTGAGGACGCTTCTTCCGGCATCATCAAGGTCCAGGGCGAACGGGTGGAAAACAAGGAGCCCTATCAGCGGGACGTCAACACTGTGTTCCAGAATTACTCCCTGTTTCCCCATATGACGGTCTACGACAACGTGGCCTATGGACTGATGATTAAAAAGGTCCCCAAGGATGAGATTGCTGTGCGGGTGGCCGAAATGCTGACCATGGTTCAGCTGGGCGGCTTCGAGAAACGCAAGCCCGACGAACTATCCGGCGGACAGAAGCAGCGGGTCGCTATCGCCCGCGCCCTGATCAACCGGCCCAAGGTGCTGCTTCTGGACGAACCCCTGGGCGCTTTGGATCTCAAGCTGCGCAAGCAAATGCAGATCGAGCTGAAACGCTTGCAGCGCAAGCTGGGCATCACCTTTGTCTACGTCACCCACGACCAGGAGGAAGCCCTTACCATGTCGGACCGGATTGCCGTCATGAACGGCGGCGTCATCGAGCAGCTGGCCGACCCCCGCACCATCTACGACCACCCGAAAACCCGTTTTGTGGCCGGGTTTATCGGAGAGTCCAACATCTTTGACGGCGCCGTCAAGGCCGTGAACGGAAAGCGCATCCAGGTCCAGACCCCCGCGGGCCTGATCACCACTTACGGCGAAGGCTTCCAGGTGGGAGAGGAAATGCATGTTTCCATCCGTCCCGAATATCTGGACGCGTCCAGAGAACCCGTGGAAGGCTTTGACCTGCCCGCTGCGGTGAAGGATTTTACATATATGGGCACCGTCGTCAAAACCGCCCTCGACATGAAGGACGGCAGCGAAACCAAGTTCTCCCGCATCGAGCAGGACGACCAGCTCCGGGAGGGAGACCCGGTTTACCTCTTCTGGCGGCCGGAGAAATCCGTAGCCATTAAGAAGACTGTGCCGCAGGGGGGCTGAGCCATGAAAAAACCTGTTGACGCCTCCAACGACCTTCAGGCCATCAGCCGCCGCCGGGACGTACGCCGCAAGACCCTCCCGGCCCTGGCCCAGGCAGGCCCGGTGTCCGTGTGGATGATTCTGTTCGTCACCATCCCCATGCTCTTTATCATTTACATCAGCTTCATGTCCCGCGGCGTGTTCGGCGATGTGATCTATGAGTTTTCCCTGGAAAGCTACCAGACCCTGCTGGATACAACGTACTTCAAGGTCATTCTCAAATCGCTGCAAGTGGCGCTGTTTACCACGGTGCTCTGTCTGGCGCTGGGGTACCCCTTCGCCTATTACATTGCCCGCAAGCCGCCTGAAACAGCGTCCAAGCTCATAATGTTGATCATGATTCCGTTCTGGACCAATTCCCTGATGCGGCTGAACAGCTGGCTGCTTCTGTTCCAGACCAGCGGACCGATCAATAACTTTCTTCAGTGGAGCGGCATCACGGAAGGCCCCATTACTTTCATTTACACCGACGCCCTGGTCGTCCTTGGTATGATTACCAATATGCTCCCCTTTGCGGTGCTTCCGCTGTACAGCACCATTGAAAAACTGCAAAAGTCCCTGCTGGAAGCCTCCTCGGACCTGGGGGCCACGCCGGTGCAAACCTTCCTGAAAGTCACCCTGCCCCTGACGTTCCCCGGTATTTTCTCCGCCATTATTCTGGTGTTCATCCCCTCCCTGGGCATTTACACCGTCTCGGACGTTCTGGGCGGCGGCAAGGTCCTTTACATCGGCAACATTATCAAGAATCAGTTTGGCGCAATCCGCAACTGGCCTCTGGGCGCGGCGCTCTCCGTGCTGCTCCTGGTCATCACCGGCCTGTTGATCTTCATTTACACGCGCTTCGCCAAACTGGAAGACATGGAGGTAGTTTGAATGGCAAACCTCACCAAAATCCAGCGCCGGAAAAAGATGCTGGGCATTCTGGGCAATGTCTATTCGGTCCTCATTTACGCCATCCTCTACATCCCCGTGGTGGTTATGATGATCTTCTCGTTCAATGACCAGCGGTATAACTACTACTGGAACGGCTTCACCACGCAATGGTACGGCAAGCTCTTTTCCAATCATACGCTGATTGGCAGCTTGTGGTATTCGCTGGTAATCGCCATTCTGGCTACGGTGATTTCCGTGCTGATCGGCACCCTGGGGGCGCTGGGCCTGAAACGCTTCGAGTTCCGCGCGAAGAAGCTGATCAACAACATGCTTTATGTCCCGATTATCGTACCGGAAATCGTGCTGGCGGTAGCCCTGCTGATTATTTTCATGAATCTCGGCTTTGCTCTGGGAATGGGTTCCATCCTGATCGGTCACTGCACCTTCTGCATTCCCTATGCGGTCGTGACCATCAAGGGCCGCATCAGCGGCGACGGCGACAGCTTGGAAGAGGCATCCATGGATTTGGGCGCGAACCGCACGCAGACCTTTTTCCGGGTCACACTGCCGAGCATTATGCCCGGCGTCATGTCGGCGGCGTTTCTCTCCTTCACGCTCTCCATTGACGACGTGGTTATGAGCAACCTGCTGGCCGGCGCGAAAAACTCCACGCTTCCGGTGCTGATTCTGTCCATGAACAAAACCGGAATTACCCCCGACGTCAACGCCCTGACCACCATTATGATTCTGGTCATCGTTGCGGGTATGGTTCTGAGCAACCTTGTCAAGGGACGCCTGCACAAAAACGCGTCCAAATAACAGCCCGTCACCGTCTTTTTCGGACGGTTTGGGATATACTAATTTTTCTTAGGAGGAAGATTCAATGAAAAGGTTTTTGACCGTCGTACTGACTCTTGTTATGGTACTCTCTCTTGCGGCCTGCGGCGGACAGGGCGGGTCCGGCGACTCCAATTCCGGCGGCAGCGATTCCGGTTCCGGCGGAGACTCCGGTTCCGACGGCGGAGCCGCCAGCACCGAGCTGAACATCTATATGTGGCAGCAGTACATTTCCGACAAGCTCATTTCCGACTTCGAAAGCGAAAATAACTGCAAAATCAACCTCTCCTACATGAGCGACAACGCCGACGCCATTACCCGTCTCACGGCCGGCGGCGGACAGGAATATGACCTGATCATGACCTGTGACGCCTACATGGAGTCCCTGGTAGCCGGCGAT
>CANDBG010000045.1 GCA_947382875.1 uncultured Oscillibacter sp.
CCTTTACGGACGTGCGGGTTCAAGTCCCGCCTCGCGCACCAGCTCAGAAATTCCCCTTACCGCTCCGTTTCCCGCCCTCCAGGCGGAAAACTGCGCCGGACGGGGAATTTCTTCGCTTTCGACCCCGATTCGCTTCGCTGGATTCGGGGCCGAGAAGGGACGGGGGACGCGGAGACGCGGGATGGTGAACGTGATTTTATGTCTCTCGAAAAAGGGGAATAAAACAGGCTGCCCAGGAAGCGGCCTGTTACTTTTTACTTGTTTTCCAGTCCTTGCCTGCCCTGTCCTGCGCTTTTTTCCGTCTGTACAGCTATGAGACCATTGCTTCTTTGCAAGAAGGCTGTTATAATAAAAAAAACCTGCTGCCATTTGCCGGCACGTATTCCGACACAAGGAGCCGCTGCTATGAATGATAAAAAGCTGTCCCGCCTCTTGAAGTCCAACCTGCAAATTTACTTTATCTGTCTCCTGGCGTTTACTCTGGCCGCCGTGACGGTCAGCCCCACGCTGGCCCTGGCGGAGGGCGTTGCCACCGTGGCGCTTTACGCCTACTTTACCCAGAGCGGCAAAAAACGCCGTCAGAACATCCTGCAATATATTGATAACGTGACCGGCAATGTGGAAACGGCCAGCAAATCCAATCTGATCAATTCACCGCTCCCGATCATGGTTTTCCGGCCCGACACGGGGGAAGTCATATGGAGCAATGAGAATTTCCTCCAGCTGGCGGGGGTGCGGGAGCACCTTTTTGAAATGCGCATTGAAGACGCCGCGCCGGAATTTCCGGTACAGTGGCTTCTGGAAGCGAAATCCGAGTGTCCGGACCGGGTGGTCATGAACGGACGCCGCTTCCGGGTCTACGGCAGCCTGGTTCGTGCGAAGGGCCGGAGCGGAGAGCAAAATTTGGTTGCGACCACGTACTGGGTGGACACGACCGAATCTGACCAGCTCCGGGAGGCTTACGACGCGACGCGTCTGGTTCTGGCGGTACTGATGGTGGACAACTACGAGGATCTGATGAAATCCTGCGCGGACACCCAGCGCAGCGCGGTTCTGGCGCAGATCGACGAAAAATTGTCGACTTGGGCCGCCGCCGGGGACGGTCTTCTGCTGAAAACCGAACGCGACCATTACCTCTTTATTTTCGAGGAACAGTATTACAATCACTTTGTGGAGGAAAAATTTTCTATTTTGGATGCCATCCGGGATATCCACGTAAAAGAGGGCGTGTCGCCTACGCTGTCCATCGGCGTGGGCCTGGACGCGGGCAACATTCCGGGTCTCTACAAAAATGCGACGCTCTCTCTGGAAATGGCGTTAAGCCGCGGAGGAGATCAGGCGGTCGTCCGCGGGCGGACGGACTTCGAGTTCTACGGCGGCCGCGCAAAAACCACCGAAAAACGTACAAAAGTAAAGTCGCGGGTCATGGCCAGCGCCCTTGGTGAGCTGATGGCCGACGCGGAAGAAATTTATGTTATGGGCCACAGCTTTGCCGACATGGATGCCGTAGGCGCAGCGGCGGGCGTATGCTGTGCGGCGCGGAAGCTGGGACGTCGGGCGCAGGTGGTCATTGACTGGGACCACAATGCCGCACAGGCCGTTCTGGAACGTCTCCGGTCCCTGCCGGATTACGCCGGCGTGTTCATGCCGCCCAACGAGGCGTTTGTGAAAATGCGTCCGGGCGCGCTGCTGATCGTCGTGGACACGAACCGTCCGGACCTGGTGGAGAGCTCCCAGATTTTAGAGGCGTGCAACCGGGTTGCCATCATCGACCACCACCGCCGGGCTGCCAGTTATATTGAAAATGCCGCTTTCAGCTTTCACGAACCCTATGCCTCCTCTGCGTCGGAGCTGGTGACGGAGCTGCTGCAATACCTCATCGAACCGGCGGATCTCCTGCGGGAAGAAGCCGAGGCGCTTCTGGCGGGCATCGTACTGGACACAAAACATTTCACTCTCCGCACAGGAGGCCGGACCTTTGAAGCGGCAGCGTTTCTCCGCCGGGCGGGGGCGGACACCACGGAGGTGCAGCGAATGTTCCAGGGTGATTTAAGCGGCATGGTGTCGAAATATGACATTATCCGCCATGCGGAGCTCTACCGTCCGGACGTGGCCCTTGCGGTGGTGAATCAGGGCGGCGTGGACCGTGTGGCGGCGGCCCAGGCCGCCGACGAGCTGCTGAACCTGAAAGGCGTCAAGGCATCCTTTGTAATCTATCACAGCGGGGCTGATGTATTGATGTCGGGCCGGTCGCTGGGAGAGGTGAACGTGCAGGTCATTCTGGAAGCCCTGGGCGGCGGCGGCAACTCCGCCACGGCAGGCGGACGCGTGGAAAACGGCGATCTGCAAGAGGTTGCAGAACGTCTCCAAAACGCAATTGACGCTTATTTTGAGAAGTAATGGACATTTTGAGAAAGGGGCGGCAGACGATGAAAAATTTTCTGATGACCTACGTTTTATGTCTGTTTTTGCTTGGATTCATTGTGTTTGTATGTTCTATGTTTCACTTCAATATCTGGGTCATTACGTTTGTGGTGGCGGCAATTGTCTCATTCATTGCGTCCGTCTGGAAAGAGCATGACAAACGCATCGAAACGCTGGAAAAACGTCTCGAAGCGCTGGAAAACCAGGGAAACCCTGATAAAGAAAAGGAGAACGATTTATGAAAGTCATTTTACAGCAGGACGTAAAGGGCCACGGCAAAAAAGGCCAGATGGTGGAGGTCTCCGAGGGCTACGCCCGGAACTTCCTTCTGCCCCGGAAAATCGCGGTGCCCGCCACGGCGGATGCCATCAATACCATGAACCTGAAGGAAAAGGCGCGTCTGGCCGACGAGGCCCGCCGCAAAGCCGAAGCGGAAGCCGTCGCGGAAAAGCTGAAGGAGTGCGTGGTAAAGCTCACCGCCAAAGCCGGAACCGGCGGCCGTCTGTTCGGGGCTGTGACCACCAAGGAAATTTCCGACGGCCTGCAAAAGCAGTACGGCATTGACATCCCCAAGCAGAAGCTGGTGCTGGAAGACCCCATCAAGGCGTTTGGCAGCTACGAGATCAAGGCCCGCCTTGGCTTTGAAATCGTGGGTACGGTATATGTCTCCGTGTTTGAAGAAAAATAACGTCCGATAAAAAAGGAGGTTTTTATGGCGAATGAAGACCTGCTGCTCCGGCGGCTCCCACATGACCTGGCAGCGGAACAGGCCGTCCTTGGCTCCATGCTCATCGACGCGGAATGCGTCAAGCAGATTATGGACAAGCTCAAGCCCCCGGACTTCTACCTCCGGCAGAACCAGGATATTTTTGAGGTCATCCATTCCATGTTCCTCCAATCCCAGCCCATCGACGACATTACGGTAGGCGCCGCGATGCAGAAGGCGGGGCTTTACGACGAAAATGTCACCCGTTCGTACTTGGATCAGCTTGTCGATATCACGCCCAGCAGTGCAAACGTAATGGCGTATGTTGCGATTGTGCAGGACAAGGCGATTCTCCGGTCGATCGCGCAGGCGGCGGGGGAAATCACGGCCATGGTTCAGGAGGGGGTGGGCGAGACCAGCGCGCTCCTGGAAGCGGCGGAACAGAAAATTTACGCCATACGCCGGGGGCAGAGCGCCCAGCAGATGGCGCGTCTGCAAGAGGTCCTGCCCGAAGTCCTGGACCGCCTGAGCGAAATGAGCGAGCACGAGAACCACCTCCCCGGACTCTCCACCGGCCTTTCCGCCCTGGACCAGAAGATCACAGGTCTGAACAATTCGGACCTGATTCTCCTGGCGGCCCGGCCCGGCATGGGAAAAACCTCCATGGCAATGAACATGGCCCTGAACGTCGCCAAGAACACAGGGAAAAAAGTGGCGATTTTCTCTCTGGAAATGTCCCGCGAACAATTGGTTATGCGTCTTTTGTCCACGGAAGCGCTTGTGGAAAACAACCGTTTGCGGACGGGCCTTCTGCGGGAAACGGACTGGGAAAAAATCGCCGGAGCGGCCACCGTCCTGAACCAGCTGAACATTTTGATTGACGATAACCCGATGCTGTCCGTGGCGGATATGAACGCCAAATGCCGCCGGATTGAAAATTTGTGTCTGGTGGTAGTGGACTACCTGCAATTGATGACCTCTGCCGGGAACAGCCGCCGGGGCGGGGAGAACCGTCAGCAGGTGGTGTCCGAGATTTCCCGGACGATGAAAATTATGGCGAAGGAGCTGAATGTGCCGGTCATCTGCCTGAGCCAGCTGAGCCGCGCCAATGAAAAACGGGACGATAAACGTCCGATGCTCTCAGACCTCCGGGAATCCGGTTCCATTGAGCAGGACGCGGATATCGTAATGTTTTTGTATCGGGACGACTATTATAATGAGGAGTCAGAGGAGCGGAACATTGCCGAGTGTATCATTGCAAAAAACCGTCACGGCGAGACGGGCAAGGTAAAGCTCCAATGGTCTCCGGAGTATACCCAGTTCACCACGCTGGACAAGAGGTATGGCGATGGGGACTGATTTGCAGGATGCCCGGCTGTTTATGCTCCTGCGTCTGACGGAACGGGACGCCCCGCCGCCCCGTTACCTGGCGGCAGTGTCCGGCGGACTGGATTCCATGTGTCTGCTGCAATTTCTGCTGGACTGGACGGCGGAAAAGGGCGGGACGGTCATAGCGGCGCATTTCAACCACCGCCTCCGGGGCGAGACGGCGGACCGTGACGAAGCTTTCGTCCAGGACTGGTGCCGGGAAAACAGCGTGCCGTTCGTCCGCGGGGAAGGGGATACCCGCGCCTATGCCCGTCATGAGGGCCTGAGCATAGAGGAGGCGGCGCGGCGTCTGCGATACGGCTTTCTGGAACGGACGGCCAAGGCGAAAAAATGCGCTTGGATTCTCACCGCGCATCACGCCGACGACAACGCGGAAACCATGCTTCTGAACCTTGTCCGCGGCTCTGGAAGCCGGGGGATGTCGGGTATTCCGGCGATCCGGGGGAACATAGCCCGTCCGTTTCTCTGGGAGACCCGGGCGGAGCTGGCGCGGTACGCCGCCGTCCGCGGTCTTCCTCACGTGGAGGACGAGACGAATCAGGACCCCGGCGCGGCCGCCCGGAATTTGCTGCGGCAGAAGGTTTTGCCGGTGCTGCGGGAGATCAATCCCCGGGCGGTGCAGAATATGGGGCGGACGGCCGCCATTCTGGAACGGGAAAACGCGCTTCTGGACCGTCAGGCGGTGGCGCTGGCCGACAGAGCTCGCAGGGAAGATGGCGTTTTGCGGATCGGGCGGCGCCTGCTGTCGGAGACCCACGCGGCCATTGCGGAACCGGCGGTTCTGCACCTGCTGGAGGCAGCCTGCGGACGGCGGCGGAACCTGACGGCAGTGGATGCGGAAATGGTGTTGGTTCTGTGCCGGAAGGAGCAGGAAAAATGGGAGCTGCGGCTTCCGCATAACCTGCTGGTTCGGGGCGAGGGACCGGATTTGGTAATTATGTGCGTACCGCCGCCGCCGGGACCGGTATCAATTCTGCCGGGGCGGGGCGTGACGTTTGGCGATTGGTTTGTAACGCTGGGCACAGAAACGGGCCGGGGCATTTCGTACCCTGTCGCCCTGCCGGAGAAAGCGCCCTTTACCGTTTCCGCGTGGAAAAGCGCCGACCGCATGACGCTTCCCGGCGCACGCGGGGCGCGGTCACTGAAGCGGCTCTGTGCGGACGCAGGCTTTCGCCCGTGGCAGCGGGACGCCCTGCCGGTGCTGCGGGCCGGCGGACTCCCGGTAGTGGTGCCCGGTGTGGGCGTGGACGCGGCGTTTGAGCCGCAAGATGGAAAACCGCTGTTATATGTGACGTTTACAAAGGAGGACGGCAATGCGCAATGAGATAGAGAAAGATATCCTGAAAGTGTTGGTGACAGAAGAGGAAATCCAGAAGCGGGTCACGGAGCTGGGCGAAGCCCTCTGCGAAAAGCTGGAGGGAAAAGACCCTTTGTTTCTGGGCGTCCTGCGGGGCTGCTTCGTATTCATGGCGGACCTGGTACGGGCCTGTCCCCTCAAGTGCGACGTGGAATTCATGGCCCTCAGCTCTTACCGGGGCGGAACGGAGTCCTCTGGAAAAGTGGAGATCACCCAGGACCTCCACGGCAGCGTAGAGGGGCGGAATCTGGTGATTGTGGAGGATATTCTGGATTCCGGTACGACCCTGGCGTTTTTGAAAGAAACCCTGTTCGCCAGGGGCGCGGCGTCCATTACCATCGTGACGCTGCTGGATAAGCCGTCCCGCCGCACGAAGGCGGTTTCCGCCGATCTGGCCGGCTTTACGATTCCCGACGCCTTCGTCGTGGGCTACGGCCTGGATTATGACCAGAAATACCGCAACATCCCCTATATCGGCGTATTGCGGCCGGAGGCGTATTCCGGCTGAAGCGGCGGCGCCATCCGCTTGTAAAAGGAGGGACCCATTGTGTCCAGACAAAACCGCGCGTCCAATCTCAGTTTTATTTTCCTGGGGGCGGTGATTCTGCTGTGTGCCAGTTGGATCTGGCAGATGAACACCCAGACGGACCCGCTGACATTCTCCCAGGTGGAGCAGCTTTTCCGGCAGGAAAAGGTAGAATCTTTTGTGGTGGAAGACAACCTGCTGGTGCTGCACCTGCGGGAAAAGCCGGAGGAAAGCCTGCGTTATGAGCTGTACGACTTCGACCTGTTTTATGATACCCTGGCCCCCTTGGTGGAGGAACAGGCGAAAAAGGGCGTGATTACGTCCTATGACTACCAGCAGGACCATTCCACCAACTGGCTGGAAATTCTTCTGCCCTGGCTGATGATGGCCGCGATGCTGGGCGCGATGTGGTATTTTTTCATTCTGCGGGGGCAGGGCGGCGGCATGGGCGCGGACCGGATGGCAAAATTTGGTTCCGCCCGCACGCGCACGCTGTCGGAGAAGGATAAAAAAGTGACCTTTGACGACGTGGCGGGGGCCGACGAGGAAAAAGAGGAATTACAAGAGGTCGTAGGCTTTCTGCGGAACCCGCGGAAGTATATCAGCCTGGGGGCGCGGATTCCAAAGGGTGTGCTGCTGGTGGGGCCTCCGGGCACCGGCAAGACGCTGCTGGCGAAGGCCGTCGCCGGAGAGGCGGGAGTTGGATTTCTGTCGATTTCCGGCTCGGATTTCGTGGAATTGTATGTGGGCGTGGGCGCAAGCCGCGTCCGGGACCTGTTCGATCAGGCGAAACGTACGTCACCCGCGATTGTGTTCATCGACGAAATTGATGCAGTGGGCCGTCAGAGGGGTACCGGCGTCGGCGGCGGCCACGACGAACGGGAACAGACGTTGAATCAGCTCCTGGTGGAAATGGACGGCTTTGCAGCCAACGAGGGTGTGGTGGTTCTGGCGGCCACGAACCGGGCCGACGTCCTGGACCCCGCGCTGTTGCGTCCGGGACGGTTCGACCGTCAGATTTATGTAGGCTTGCCGGATATCAAGGGCCGGGAAGAAATTTTGAAGGTTCACGCGAAGGATAAGCCGCTTGCGGAGGATGTGAACCTGCGGACCCTGGCCCGCGGCACCGCCGGCTTTACCGGCGCGGACCTGGAAAATCTCGTAAACGAAGGCGCGCTTCTGGCCGCCCGCAAGGACCGGGATTATATCACCATGGACGACCTGCACGAAGCGGAGATCAAAGTCCTCGCCGGACCGGAAAAGCGCAGCCGCGTGATTCCGCAGCACGAGCGGAAGCTGACAGCCTGGCATGAGGCGGGTCATGCGGTGGTGATGCACGCCCTGCCGGGCCATGACCCGGTGAATCAGATCACGATTGTTCCCCGCGGACAGGCGGGCGGCATGACCATTGCGCTCCCGGAGGAGGACCGGTCGTACCTCTCCAAACGCTATATGGAAAATCAGATTGTTGCGCTGCTGGGCGGCCGCGTAGCGGAAAAGCTGTGCCTGGGGGATGTGTCCACCGGGGCCAGCAACGACATTCAGCGGGCGACGGCCATTGCGCGGAAAATGGTTGCGGTGTACGGTATGAGCGAAAAAATCGGCACGGTGTCCTTTGACGGCGGCAGCGAAGAGGTTTTCATTGGCCGGACCATGAGCCACAGCCGGAATTACTCCGAAGCGGTGGCGGCTCAGATCGACGAGGAGGTTCGGCGGATGGTGTCCGAGGCGTACCGGCGCTGTGAGGACATTCTCACCAGCCAGCGAAGGGAATTGGATATGGTTGCGGGCTTCCTGCTGGAAAACGAGACAATGGAACAGGCGGAATTTCTGCGGGTGTTCGGAGAAACGCCCGAGACCGGCGTCGACCTGAAAAAAGGGTGGGAATGACCGTTGAAAACGGGAAAAAAGAAGCGTGCGGCGGCTTGCTGCACGCTTTTTCACAGAATTCGGCGGAAAATTTCCCGTCGGGACCGGCAAAATCACGAAAAAAGCCGTCCGCCAGGGACGGACAGATATTCCTGCAAAAATTTCCGTACAACGGCCGTTGTCCGCGATGGAACGACAAACGACCGCATAATTGAAACGTTCCCGGTTTTTTCCGCGAAAATCGGGGTAATCTTTCTGTGTAGTATTGACCTTGCAAAGTTGGGGAAAACAACGTAAAATGCTCTCTATATCAGGGACAACGGGTCCCGTTTGACAGGAGGATGAACCATGAAAAAAGTTTTGGCATTGATTCTGGCGCTTTCCATGGCCCTGAGTCTGGCCGCGTGCGGCGGCGGCTCGGGCGGCTCCACAACCGGCGGAGACACCCAGCAGAGCGGTGATTCCGGCAGCTCCGGCGCGTCCGGCGGCGATACCGTCCGCATTGGCGTCTTTGAGCCGTCCACCGGCGACTCCGGCCCCGGCGGCAAGCAGGAAATGCTCGGCATGCAGTACGCGAACCGTGTGACGCCTACGGTGGACATCGGCGGCAAGACGTATAACGTGGAATTGGTCTACGCCGACAATGGATCCACGTCCGACAAGGCTCCTACCGCCGCCGCGGAACTGGTGGGCAAGGGCGTGAGCCTTGTCCTTGGCTCCTACGGCTCCGGCGTGTCCATGGCCGGCGGCCCTGTGTTTGATGACGCGGGCCTGTGTGCGATTGGCGTCACCTGCACGAATCCCGGCGTAACCGTGGGCAACGATTACTATTTCCGTATTTGCTTCCTGGATAACTTCCAGGCGCAGGTTCTGGTGAACTTCGCTGAGGAAAAGTTCTCTGCAAAGAAAGCCTATCTGCTGGGCGAGCTGGGCAACGAGTATGACCAGGGCCTGATTACGTTCTTCGAACAGACCTTTACCGGTAATGGCGGCGAGGTCACGAAGGACTCTTTCCCCACCAATACCTCTGACTTCACCACTTATCTGAACAAAGCGGTCTCCGTCGGCGCGGACGTGATTTTCTGCCCTGTTTCCATTGCCTACGCCACGCAGATTATCAAGCAGGCCGCCGCTATGAACCTGGAAATTCCCCTGCTTGGCTCCGATACCCTGGACAGCAACAAGGTTCTGGAAGCTGCGAAGGGATCCAGCGTACAGCTCTATGTCTCCACCTTCTATCAGGAGGGCGGTTCTCCCGAGTTTGACGACGGAATCAAAGCCTGGCTGAACGAGGACTCCACTGCCATGACCAACAACGGCGGTGACGACACCATCGCCGCCGTTACCGCGATGGGCTACGACGCCTATTATGTGGCGCTGGAAGTCCTGAAGGCGGCGGGTTCTCTGGATTTGACCGCGATCAAGTCCGCCCTGCCGGGCGTGACCTATACCGGCGTGTCCGGCGCGATTGGCTTCGACGACACCGGCGACGCCGTGCGCGACACTGCTTATATCAAGACCTCCGACAATGCCGCCGGCGCATGGGCGCTGGAAACGGTTCAGACCGCTTCCTGATTGCCGGTTCTTTTTGGACGGCTCTGCCTGGCGGGGAAATCCCCCGCCAGGTTCCGGCATTTTTCCGGGACCGCACCGAAAGCGGCCGTTTCCCCTGGAACCGCGGCTTTTTTCGGAACGGTCCCGACCGAATTCCAAAATCCATCCCACAAAGGAGGGACTCCTTTTGCAATACGCCATTTCCATTTTACTCTCCGGTATTTCCCTGGGCGGACAGTATGCCCTGATTGCCATCGGCTACACCATGGTATATGGAATCCTGCGCCTGATTAACTTCGCCCATGGCGATGTGTTTATGGTCGCGGGCCTGATGATGGTCTATCTCAGCGCCGCCTTGCCGCTGGGCCTTGCGCTGCCGCTGGTACTGCTTCTTACGGTCCTGCTCGGCTTCCTGATTGAACGGGCGGCCTATAAACCCCTGCGTACCGCGCCCCGTATGAGCGTCATGATCTCCGCTATCGGCGTGAGTTACCTTTTGCAGAATCTGGCAACCTATGCCACGGGCGGCCTGCCTCAGATGTACCCGGAAATTCCGGGCCTCTCCGCTACGGTCACAATTGCGGGTACGTCCGTCAAATGGGCGACGGTGGTAACTCCGTTCCTGGTAGTGGCACTGGTGATCGCGCTGACGCAGCTCATCAACCATACAAAAACCGGTATGGCCATGCGGGCGGTGGCCAAAGACTTCGAGACGGCCCAGCTGATAGGAATTCGGCTGAATGCCGTTATTTCCGTCACATTTGTGATTGGTTCGTTTCTGGCGGGTATCGGCTCGATGCTGTATTTTACCAATTATCAGTCCGTTGTACCGCTGTCCGGCGCGCTGCCGGGACTGCGCGCCTTTGTGGCGGCGGTATTCGGCGGAATCGGGTCCGTCCCGGGGGCCGTGGTTGGCGCGTTCATTATCGGCTTGAGCGAGAGCGTCATTAAAGGCTCAAATTGGAGCGTCTTTTCAGATGCCTTTACTTTTGCCCTGCTGATCGTAATTCTGGTGGTGAAGCCGACGGGCTTGTTCGGCGAGAAAGTCACCGATAAAGTGTAAGGGAGGCGCGGAATGATGAAACGAGAATCCAAATCCGGCGCCTGGATGGTTCTGCTTGGCGCGGCGGCGCTGCTGGTTCTGGTGACGGCGCTGGAAAACACGCTGAATCCTACGAGCAACATCATGCTCTTTATGGCGCTGCAAAAGGGCGCGGTTTATGCCCTGGTAGCTGTTTCCATGAACCTGCTGAACGGTTTTACCGGTCTGTTTTCCCTGGGACAGGCGGGCTTCATGCTGCTGGGCGCGTATACCTACGCGATTCTGACGATGCCCGTGGAAAACCGTGAGGCCGTCTATTATATCTATAACGGCTGCGCCGTCAATTTCTCTCTCCCGGAGCTGCTGGGCGGCGGTCCGGTGGGACTGGTGCTGGGTGTTGTGATTGCCCTGATTCTGGGCGGCTGCGCAGCGGCGGCGGTGGCGTGGCTGATTGGCCTGCCGGTACTGCGGCTGAAAAGCGATTATCTTGCCATTGCAACTTTGGGCTTTGGCGAGATCATCCGGGCGATTTTCCAATGGGATAAGCTGGGACCTGTGACCAACGGTGCAAACGCCCTGAAAAGTTTTCCTACGTTTTCCAGCTTCAACATCCCCGGCGGACTGCGCCTGTCCACGTTTATGGCCTTCCTGCTGGCGGGAATCTGCATTGCAGTCATTGTGCTGCTGATTAACTCCACTTATGGCCGCGCTTTCAAGGCCATCCGTGACGACGAGGTTGCCGCGGAAGCGATGGGCATCCATCTTGCAAAACATAAGCGGCTTGCGTTCTGCATCAGCTCGTTTTTTGCGGGCGTCGGAGGCGGAATGTTTGTCATGTTCGCAAACCAGGCCCAGGCGAAAACCTTTACTACCGCGATGACTTACGAGATCCTGCTGATTGTCGTTATCGGCGGAATCGGCTCCGTCTCCGGAAGCTGCATTGCCGCGTTCCTTTACGTCGCCGCCAGCGAGTGGTGGCTGCGGTTCCTGGATACGGAAATCATCCTTTCCAACGGCTTCAAGGTGCCCTTCCTGCGGACCGGCTTCCGCATGGTCGTTTTCTCCATCATTATTATGATTGTAGTGCTGTTCTTCCGGCGGGGCATCATGGGTGACAAGGAATTACCGGACCTTCTGCGTCCACGCAGAAAGGAGGGGGCTGGAAAATGAGCGAAAATCTGTTGAAAATAGAAAATATTACCATGCAGTTCGGCGGTGTGGTAGCCGTGGACAACCTGAACCTTGAAGTCAACAAAGGTGAAATCGTGGCGCTGATCGGGCCGAACGGCGCGGGAAAAACCACCGCATTCAACGTTGTGACCGGCGTGTACCAGCCCACCAACGGGGCCGTTTGGTTCCAGGGAGAGAAAATTATCGAAAACCATCCCCAGGGCAAAATGAAAGCCATGTACAAGGGTCAGCACGCCGGGGAGTACAGCCAGATTCTGGCTCCAACCCCCGACAAAGTGACACGCCTGGGCATGGCAAGAACCTTCCAGAACATCCGGCTCTGGAAGTCGCAGACCGTATTTGATAACGTCCTGATCGCAAAGCATTGCCGCGTGAACAGCAACGTTTTTTCCGCCGCGTTCCGCCTGAACCGTAAGGAGGAGGCGGAACAACGGGCCAACGTGGAGGCGCTGCTGGAAACCGTCGGACTGGCGGATGTAAAAGATGAATTGGCAACCTCCCTGCCCTACGGCAAACAGCGCCGTTTGGAAATCGCCCGCGCACTGGCGGCAGAACCGCAGCTGCTTCTTTTGGATGAACCGGCGGCGGGCATGAATCCTCAGGAAACCGACGAGCTGACGGCATTCATCGGGGAAATCCGGGAACGTTTTCAGCTGACCATCTTCCTGATCGAACACCACATGAATCTGGTCATGGACATCTCGGAACGTATTTATGTCCTGGATTTCGGTGAGCTGATCGCACAGGGTACGCCTGCCGAAATCCAAAACAACAAGCGCGTCATTGACGCATACCTGGGGGTGAGCGAGGATGCTTAAAATCGAAAACCTCTGTGTGAGCTACGGAGGCATTCAGGCTCTCCGCGGTATCTCCCTGGAAGTGCCGGACGGAAAAATCGTTACCCTGATCGGCGCAAACGGCGCCGGAAAATCTACTACCCTGAGAACCATTACAGGTCTTGTCAAGGCGTCCTCCGGCTCCATCACCTGGAACGGGGAGGAGCTGCTCGATAAATCCATCGATAAAATCATCGGCGCAGGAATCGCTATGTCGCCGGAGGGACGGCGGGTTTTTGCCGATATGTCCGTGTTGGAAAACCTGCGTATTGGCGCGTATCTCCGGCATGACAAGGCCGAAATCGAAAAGGATATCCATTGGGTATACAGCCTGTTCCCGCGCCTCGAAGAACGCAGCTGGCAGCTGGCCGGTACCCTTTCCGGCGGTGAACAGCAAATGCTGGCCGTCGGACGCGCACTGATGTCCCGCCCAAAACTCATGATGCTGGACGAACCTTCCTTAGGTCTCGCGCCCCTGGTCGTTCAGGACATTTTCGCCATTATCCGCGAAATCAATAAACAGGGCGTCACTGTCCTTCTTATCGAGCAAAACGCCAATATGGCCCTCAAAATCGCAGATCTCGCCTATGTTCTGGAAACCGGCAACATTACCCTTTCCGGTACGGGCGCGGAACTTCTGGCGAATGAAAAAGTCCGGGAAGCCTACTTGGGGAAAAATAGTTAGCTTTCTTTTTGCCCTTTTCTTTCGCGAAAGAAAAGGGCGACTTTCTTTTGGTTCTTTTCTTTCCTAGAAAGAAAAGAATTCCCCGTCAAGCTGAGTAGAACCCTCCGTCCGACGGCTTTTCCGCTGCATACAAACTCGCGTCCTTCAGCCAGCCCATCAGCTCTGCGTCGACCTCGCCGGGGGCCGATACTCTTATATGATGCGTCCAGCGGTTCAGGTGCGGACTGGGAAACGCCTGGACTCGCGGCGATTGAATCCGCTTGTTCAGTCCAAACGTCAAAACCATCTGCGGATTTGTGCACTCCTCCGCACGGCCCAGCTTCGCAAACGATACACACGCAAAAGTACGCTCGTGAGCAAAGGAAATCTGGGTGGGCTGTACCTTTACGGTCATGTCCTCAATTTCGGAAAGCATTCGGGATTCTAATTTCTCGTATACGGGTAATGCGCCGGGGTTTTTCTGAAAAAAATGTTTTGCTGCCTGTTCCATTTTGCTTCCTCCTTATTTATTGAGTTCCCTTTTCCTTTTTTCTCATTGTATTCCAGCAGAACCCGTCTGTCAAGTTCTAAAAAGCTGGCGTTTCCAGAAGTTTCCCTTCCTTTCTCTTGCTTTTTTACAAAAATTGTGCTATCGTGAACCTGGTTATATGTAAAAACAAGGAGGTCGTTCAAAATGACGTATTCAATTCACCCGAGGGGTGTGTGCTCCCGGGAAATGCAGGTGGAAGTAGACGAACAGGGCGTGATCCAGGACCTGCGGGTACTGGGCGGGTGCAGCGGAAATTTACAGGGAATCGCTGTGCTGGTGCGGGGCATGCCCGCAAAAGAGGCCATCGAACGCCTGCGGGGTATCCGGTGCGGGTTCAAGGATACTTCCTGCCCGGACCAGCTCGCGCGGGGGCTGGAAAACGCTATGAAGCAGGCGTAAGTTCTATGAAAATCGTATTAGTCATCGACCAGTTCGACGACGCAAACAATGGAACCACGATCAGCGCCCGGCGCTTCGCTACGGCGCTGAAGGAACATGGAAACGAAGTGCGGGTCATTGCAACGGGCAAACCGGCGGATTATAAGTACGCGGTGCGGCAGATGAAATTTTTCCCGATTGTGGAACATTTGATTACCAGCCAGGGTATGCGGCTCGCCATTCCAAACCGGCACGTCTTTGAAAAGGCCGCCGCTTGGGCCGATGTGGTCCATTTTATGATGCCGTCGCCTCTGGCGATCATGGGCCTGAAACACGTGGAACGGCTTAATATTCCGCATACGGCGGCGTTCCACTGTCAGCCGGAAAATATCACCTTTACCCTTCACATGGGCAACAGCCGCCGGGTGAACGATTTCGTATATGGAAAATTCCGGGATACCTTCTTTAATCGCTTTACACATATTCACTGTCCCAGCAACATGATTGCAAACCAGCTGCGGCAGCATGGTTATACGGCGCAGCTGCATGTGATTTCCAACGGAATCAGTCCGCAATACCAGTACGGACGCCAGCGGAAGGAAGACTGGATGCAGGGGCGTTTTAACGTCCTGATGGTTGGCCGCTACGCGGGCGAAAAACGGCAGGACGTGCTGATTAAAGCCTGTACCCAGTGCCGTCACGCGGCGGAAATTCAGGTGATTTTAGCGGGTAAGGGGCCTCTGGAAAAGAAATACCGCCGTCTGGCGAAAAAACTGCCAAACCCGATTGTCATGGAGTTTTACGAGCCGGCACGGCTGCTGGAAATCCTCCACATGGCCGATTTGTACGTTCACACCTCGGACGCCGAAATCGAAGCCATGAGCTGTATGGAAGCCTTTGCCTGCGGACTGGTGCCGGTGATTGCCGACTCACCCCGTTCGGCTACGCCGCAGTTCGCGCTGGATGAGCGAAGCCTGTTCCCTGCGGGTGACAGCGCCGCTCTGGCGGAACGTATTGACTGGTGGATTGAACACCCGGAGGAACGTCGGGAAATGGGCGCACGCTACGCGGAACACGCAAAACAATACGCCCTGTCCCGCTCTATTGAACAAACGGAGGAAATGTTTCGGCAGGCCATCGCCGAACGATAAAATCACCACGCAGTTTCTGCACAATGCTTGAATTTTGAACAAAAAACTCTTGCATTGGCAAATACTATATGATATAATGTCCCCGCATTCCGCACGGCGCGTCGACTTGCCGTCTGTGCCCGGCTTCCATGTCCGGGTTGGCGGCGGGGATGAAGCCGCCGGAGGTCAAACTAAATTCGATTTGGAGGAACTTACACTATGGCAAATGCAAGCGTCGTATCGATGAAAGCTCTGCTGGAGGCAGGCGTACACTTCGGGCACCAGACCCGTCGCTGGAATCCGAAAATGGCTCCCTATATCTACACGGAACGCAACGGCATTTATATCGTTGACCTGCAAAAAACCGTGCGCAAGCTGGAAGAAGCCTATAACTTCGTTCGTCAGCTGTCCGAAAACGGTCAGTCCCTGCTGTTCGTCGGCACCAAGAAGCAGGCTCAGGAGGCCATCCGTGAGGAGGCGGGCCGCTGCGGTCAGTATTACGTCAACGCCCGCTGGCTGGGCGGCATGATGACCAACTTCAAAACCATGCGTACCCGTGTGGACCGGCTCAACCAGCTCAAGGCCATGCAGGAGGACGGCACCTTCGATATGCTGCCCAAAAAGGAAGTCATGAAGCACCTGGGTGAAATCGCCAAGCTGGAAAAATACCTGGGTGGCGTCACCGAAATGAAGAAGCTCCCCGGCGCGCTGTTCATCGTGGACACCCGCAAGGAGCGCAACGCCATTGCTGAGGCCCACAAGCTGGGTATTCCCGTGGTTGCCATCGCCGACACCAACTGCGATCCCGATGAAATTGATTATGTCATCCCCGGCAACGACGACGCAATTCGCGCCATTAAGCTCATTTCTTCCATTATGGCAAACGCCGTGCTGGAAGGCAAGCAGGGCGAGCAGGTGGAGGAAGCTCCTGCGCCCGCCGCTGAATAAATAAATTTGGAGGAAAGCAATTATGGCTTTTACTGCAACGGATGTGAAAAACCTGCGCGAAATGACCGGCGTGGGTATGATGGACTGCAAAAAGGCGCTCAGCGCAACCGACGGCGATATGGATAAGGCCGTCGAGTGGCTGCGTGAAAAGGGCATGGCCGCTTCTGTGAAGAAGGCCGGCCGCGTGGCTGCCGAGGGTATGGCGTATGCCGCCGTGATCGACGGCGTGGGCGTTGTTGTTGAGGTCAATGCCGAGACCGACTTCGTGGGCAAGAATGAAAAATTTGTCGATTTTGTCAAGGGCGTGGCCGCGACGGTTGTTAAGAATCAGCCCGCTGACCTGGATGCGCTCATGGAGTGCAAGTATGAGGGTACGGATCTGACCGTTACCCAGCAGCAACAGGAAATGGTTCTTGTGATCGGCGAGAATATCAAGGTCCGCCGGTTCTCCTGCTTCACCGAAGGCGTGTCCGTTCCTTACGTTCACGCTGGCGGTAAAATCGGCGTGCTGGTCAATCTGGAGACGAGCCTCTCTGCGGAGCAGGTCCAGGAAGTGGGCAAGGATATTGCCATGCAGATCGCCGCGCTGAATCCCCGCTTCTGGGACAAGTCCCAGGTGAGCCAGGACGTTCTGGACGAGGAAAAGAAGGTCATGATGGGGCAGATGGAGAATGACCCGAAAATGGCCAACAAGCCCGAACAGGTTCGCGAGAAAATCGTGATGGGCAAGCTGAACAAATTCTATTCCGAGAACTGCCTCCTGCAACAGGAGTTCGTACGTTCCGACGTGTTCGAGGGCGCTGTGGAGGCGTATATTGCGCACATGGCCAAGGAATTGGGCGGCTCCATCACCTTCAAGAGCGCCATCCGCTTTGAAAAGGGCGAGGGCATCGAGAAGAAACAGGAGAATTTTGCCGACGAAATCGCTTCCTTGGTGAAGGGTTAAGTTGATGTCCCCCTCCCCCGCAAAACCGGCAGAGTATCCCAACGAAAATGACCGAAAAGGTCCGAGGTAACGACTGGTTGCCCCGGGCCTTTTCTTTTTTTATTTCATGTGTCTTTCGGGTGGCTTTCAGTTGCGGCTTTCAGCCGCCCGGCTACGGCTTTCAAGTTCCTCATTCAACCACATATAGCCGAAAAGCCCTAAGCGGTGGCTGAAATCTTCCTTTTTACAGGCTGCGGCCTAAAAAGAACCGGAGGCCGTTTTTCCTAATTTTCTCTCGCTTGTACCGTTGAGTACAGCTTTCATGAGGATTGCGGCTGGTGGCTGAAAACCACCTGCTGAAAGTGGCGGCTGAAAGCCGCTTGGTGTCAAAATGGAAGGGAGAAAATGTGCGAAATAAAAGGGAGAACGACACCAAAAACCGCAATCTTTGAAAAGGACTCATGCAATTGCTTGCATGGGTCCTTTTTCCGCGCCTGCCTGACCGAAACATGGTATTGTAGGAGCGGACCTATGTGCTCGCCCGCCTCTTTTGACTGCACTTTTCCATGATATGCAACGGAATACACCATGGTGGGCGTCCATTTTTGCGGCCTTGGGCATTCGCGGGGGAAGGGCGGATACGCAGGTCCGCCCCTGCGCCGTTTTTTCAGCGCATCAATTTGTTGAAAATTTTTGTGAAAACTGCACAGGCATTGTTTCGTGCAGCTCTGCGTGCTCCAAAAGTCCTCCATAGAGGGTGAAATTGAATTTCTATTTCATTTATGAATTTTTTTATTATTCGATCACTTTGTAAGGAGGTTGTATTATGCCTGAAGCCTGTGCAGAATGTCCTTTGCTGCCCCGTATCGCCGCCCTGGAGCAGGACAACGCACACAACAAAGAGGCTCATAAGGAAATTTACCAGAAATTGGACGCTTCCCATACGTCCGCCGCGGTCATCGAGGAACAACTGAACCAGATCAAAGAGGATACTGAGGAGATCAAAGCCTCGTTGCAGGCGGAACGAAACGCCGTACAGGAGCTGCGCGACAAGCCCGGCAAACGCTGGGACGGTATTGTTGACAAAGCAATCTGGGCTTTCTGCGCCGCCGTCATCGCCTTTCTTTTGGGGAGGGTTGGACGGTGAAAACATCAAACTGTATTCTGCTGGTATTGGGTCTCTTTTCTCTGGCGTTCATTACGGTTATGATTATCGTTTTCTGCTTCAAAAACGCCGTGCCCGACACCCTTATCAATACGCCCTCGTCGCGGGAGGCGTCAAGGCCCTGCTGCTGGCGGGAATCAAAATCAGCAAGGTACTGGCCGGGGACACCCCCGGAGAAAGTGAGGATTCCTAAATTACCATAAAACCTTCGGCAGGACTTAAACCCCGCCGAAACAAAACAGGAGCGCAGAAATGGGCTACCCCGCATAAGGACAACAACAGAATTACCGTTCTGAGCATAAGTTAAGGGATGGCAATCAAAAATTGATTGCCATCCCTTACTTATCTGAAGATCTGATAGGCTGGATGATACTACGGAATTAGCCAAAGTCCGTATGTTATAATACTCTCTATGGGCAGGGGGAGAAAGTACGCCAGTATGCATTGTGAATCAAATACCATTTATTTCTCCGAAAAGCCAGCCACAACAAATGCTCCCAATCCACCATAAGTTAAAAGCACGCATCCAATCCATATACGAACGTAGAGGCGTAGAAAATCAAAGCTTTCGACACCTCTACGTTATGTGTTCATGCCATCTATTGTAGAGTTAGACTGCTTACCCACTGAACAATCTGGTCATGCGCATTCTCAATACTATTGCGAGAGATGGACAGCCCATCCAGCATATTGGCGCTCGGCTCAAGTTGTGCGATTTTAGCAGGCGTTCCAGCCCAGCCGCTGCCGCCGTGGGTGCCAAAGGGGATCAGAGTCTTGCCACTGAAATCATAGGTATCGAAAAAAGTATACATAATTTGCGGCATATCGCTCCACCAGATGGGATAACCCACAAACACTGTATCGTACTGGTCAAAATTCTGAATGGCATCCTTGATAGCGGGGCGAGCATTCTCGTTCTGTTCCTTGGATGCCTGATCCACCAGTGTGGCGTGGTCGGTAGGATAAGGAGTTGCCGCTTCAATGCGGAATACGTCCACCCCGGTAGCCTCCTGAATCACTTGGGCAAAATACTGATTGTTGCCCAAGGTCTGACCGTTGATATTCACGGTGCTGTCATCCACATTATCAGGCATGGAGAAATAGGCTACCAAAACCTTAGAATCTTTATTTTGTGTGGTCTGGGCAGATGCTTTAGGGAGGTCAAGACCATTGGCCCACGCCCGCACATCGGCGGTGGAAGCACCCTCACGGAACCGCTGTCCGGTTTGCCAGTTGCCAGTTCCAGCCATCTCTGCCAGCAACTCACCGCTCTGGCCCAAACCGGAGCTGGCGGAGGTGCAGAAGGGGATCACGGTTTTACCAGTGAAATCATTATTGTTCACAAAGTCATTGACTGGCCATGCGGCAATGCCCCACCAAATGGGATAGCCAATCAGAATTACATCATACTCATCCCAATTATTCACAGTGGCGTTGGTCAGTTTCACATCCCGAAGGCTTTCATTTTCATGCTCACGATTGACACGGCTGCCGTCAACTGTCCAGTTCAAATCTTCGCTGGAATAAGGCTCAACAGGAATCAGTTCCAAGGTATCAGCGTTCAAGGTTTCCGTAGCGGCTTCGGCCACAGCTTTCGTGTGTCCCTGGGCGGAATAGTAGGCAACCAAAATTTTGCCGTTCTGTGCGGGTGTCTCATTTTTCCCAAGGTAAGCGTAAAGGGCAGAGGCGACCTCGGCGCGGGTGGCGTTTTCAGCCGGGGCAAAACGGTTTCCGGCCCGGAGAGCAATAATGTTGTTGCTGACAGCCCAATCCACAGCGGTGACGGCGTAGCTCGCAACATCACTTCTGTCCGCAAAGCTGGCGGCAGAGGTATTATTCCCGCCGCTATGCCGCCACAGGAACGTCGCAAGCTGCTGACGGTTCACCGGGTCATTGGGGCCAAAGCGCCCATCGCCATATCCGGCAAGGATGTTATGCTCCGCCGCCCAAATCGCGGCATCATGATAATAGGCCCCAGCCTGATTGTCGCTAAAGGTAGTCATGCTGCTGACAGCGGGGCTTCCCTTCCAGCGGTAGAGTACCGCCGCCACCATAGCACGGGTCAAAGTACCATCCGGGTTGAATGTAGTGCTGGATGTTCCGCTCATTACACCATTCTCCCGGCACCAGGCTACCGCCTGGGCATAGTCCGCATCGGCGGGAACATCACGGAAGCCAGTGTCCACAGCTATAGCCGGGATGGCAAGCGCCAGCATCAGTACACACGCCAGCATCATGGATAAAGCTCGTTTCATGAAGATCATCGCTCCTTTTTACGATTTTTGTTGGGCCAGCGCCCAATTTAAGATTTCCGCATTGTCAAACAGGATATTTCCTCCGCCGTGGTAATTGTAGATACCCAAGCGGTTGAAATAGGCGTTGTCGGGGATTTCAAGCCGCAGCAGCGCATCTGCGTCCTCTGCTGTGATCCCGGCGTTACGGTATGCCTCCATCAGTCTGTCGTAGGCGTCCCGTGCCTTTTGGGAACCGTAATACTCGTCATTTTCCGCCATGAAGATATAGACGGCAACCTTGTTTTCCGCAAGGGGCGCATAACTTCCATCCCATTGGGAAGCCCCATGAAGGTAGGCGGCATACAGATCAGGACGCATAGACACCGCCTGGGACATGGTTTCCCCGCCTGCGGAATATCCGGCGGCATAGACCCGGTTTTCATCTACGGAAAAGTTCTCGATAAAATACTCGGTCAGTTCCACGGCCTGCCGTGCCGATTTCTCATGCCAGTCGGTAAGCTGGGCGGACACCACGATGGCATCCTCATCCAGCTCTGTCCACGCCACAAAGCCGTTCCAGTCCAGATTGCTCCCGGAGGAATCCTCCCCAAACCACATCCGGTCATATCCGGGCATAGTCATGACCAGGGGATAGGTTTCATTCTCATTGTAGTCCTCCGGCAGATAGTAGCTGTAATGAATATCTCCATCAACACCATCGTATATCTGCTCCGTGATGAAGCCTGTTTCGACCGGTGAAACGACAGACGGTTTTGTGTCATCGGGCGTCTGCGTATCTGCTGTCCAGCCTCCACAGCTGCACAGCATGGACAGGGACAGCAGCCATGCAATCAGATTCATCCTGCGCCTCCCGCTTTTAACCATCCAGCCCAAGGCCATTGACCCAATCCGTCACATCACTGGCGGACACACTGCTTCTGAACCGCTGGCCCTCCTGCCAGTCGCCGCTCCCGGCCATCTCAGCCAGCAACTCGCCGCTCTGGCCCAGGCCAGAACTGGTGGATGTGCAGAACGGAATCACGGTTTTGCCAGTGAAATCGTTGGCCTCAATAAAGGTGTCCACAGGCCATGCGGCGATGCCCCACCAGATGGGATAGCCAATAAATACCGTGTCATAGGAATCCCAATTCTCTACCGTTGCGGCAGTTAGCTCCACCTTGCGCTGATCCGGGTTATCATGCTCGACACTGACCCGGCTGGAATCATTTGTCCAGTTCAAATCGTCACTGGAATACGGCTCCACAGGCACCAGTTCAAAGAGGTCGCCGCCTGTTGTGTCCGCAATCATATTCGCCACAGCCTCGGTGCTGCCGGTGGCGGAGTAATAGACAACCAGCGTACCGCCGCTCTGTTCACCGTCAGAGGAAGCGGGAGCATCCGGCTGCGCATCAGAACGGGTGCCGCTGGCCATTTCCGTTCTCTGAATCCATGCCTCCACATGGTCGGCAATCACATCATTGTTCAAGTCCTGGAACATGAAATGGTCATTGCCGGTAATGCCCTCGTCAGGCAGACGGACGATTGTGCTGACCGCTCCCGCCGCAGTATAAGCCTCCGTAAAGGTGTCGGCGCTGGAGGACATCATGGCCCACATACCCGCCGCCGGGACATCCGTATATTCCGTGCCAATGTAATCGCCATAGTACAGCGCCACGGGGATCTTCCGCTCCAGCAGGGCATGATAGTCCTCGCTGTCCACCATAGGAGCCATACCCGGCTCAATAGCGATAATGGCGGCAATATGGTCCGTGTATCTGGCGGCTTCCCATCCAGGCATCCCGCCCTGGGAGTGGGTCACAAGGATGGAATCCTTGCCGGTGCGCTCATATACCTCGTCAATGGTGGCGGCTACCGCCTGAGCTACCACCGTTGTGTCAATGTTCTGGTCGCCATTGGCGGAATCCATCGCCGTGTCCGGGGTCATCTGGCGGAAGAACTGATCCAGAACTTCCTCGCCCTTGGGGAACTGAGAGCCTTCATTATAGGTAAATTCATTGTTCAGATAGGTTCCAATTCGGAACTGCGTGTACCAAGTCTGGTCGGAGGGTTCAGTGCTTATCGTCCCGGCCACGGAGGTCTGTCCAGCCTCGCCGCGGCGGGGCTGGTCGATCAGCCATACGCTGTGACCTTTCCGCAGGAACAGGTTGGACCAGCCCTCCCGACCGTCCGGGGTGGTCATCCAGCCCATGCGGGACTGTCAACGCCAAAGTGGAATTGTAAGAAAACGCCGAAGAAATTTTGTAGTTTTTC
>CANDBG010000046.1 GCA_947382875.1 uncultured Oscillibacter sp.
TCATTACACTAAAGTTTTGAGTTTCTTTGAGTCTTCAAACCCTTGCAAATAGGGCAATGGGACAACATTCAGCGTTCTTAATCATTTTGTCCCATTCATCACGCTAAAGTATCGCCTGATTTTGGGGTCGTTTTTCGTGTGCCGGCACGCTGGCCGTTCCTGCCCGTGAACAGCGGAACCGCCTAATTTTTACCGCCGTTTTGGTTAAATACTTATCCATTTTTGCAGAATTCATCACACTAAAGTTTTGAGAGCTTAGAATCTCTCAAACCCTTGCAAATAGGACAATTCTGCAATTCTGCAAAAAACTGCTGATTTGCAGAATTCATCTCACTAAAGTATTTCCTGAATTTGGGGCGGCTTTGTGCGTGCCGGCTAGCCCTCCGCCCCTCGCCCGTGAACGGCGGGAACGCTTGCGCCCGTAGTGTTTTCGCCCGGTTCACCCCTGCGCGTTCACGCTCGTTCACGATTTTCCTGCACGTGTGCAGCCCTTGCGCGGCCCGCCGCACTCTGCTATACTATCCTCAAGGGCCGGTCGTCTCCCTTCTTCGTAAGTTGTTGCTGCTTCCGAGGGAGGCGCAGGCCCGACCCTCCCAAGCGACGTCCTTTCTTTTTTACCGGAAAAACCCCAGGAAAGCCGATTTTACGGCAATCCAGGGGTTTTTTCCGTACATGAATCAAACTATCCGCCGCCAGCTTCCATCGCCCTCAAATCATAAAAAAGACGCCGCTTCAAAAAGCAACGTCTTTACGGACAAAATAATTAAGAACTGACATCAAGGCTGAACTATCCCGGCCAAGATACACACAATTCCCGGTCATATTTGTGTATTATCTGAACTTTCCCCTCCGCATCCCCTCTTATCCCGGATTCTCAAATATCCTGTCCCCTTACACTACCCCCTGGAACTCCCCAATAAGCCTTCGCCACCGGCAATTCCCAAGTCGCCCGATGAGCTTGGCGCTTCTTCCTTTCAACAGAAGATTGCTTCCAAGCCTCTCATTCCTTAACGAGCACAGCCGACTCATCCAGCTTTCTGATATTTCCATTACTTGTCCAAATTTTCGGGTGTCTATTTCTTGTTTTGTCCTTGACAAAGGGTACACTTTAACTTCTGCACGTCGGCTTTTCCGACTTTTGAAATGGGCGCGAAAGGCTCCGGGCTGGAAGAGACCGTAATTTCCGGTATTGTCCGGGTGGTAAACCGCTTGACATAGATTTTCGTGGGCTTGCCCTGGCCCTGCTTCACACGCTCGATCAGGCCAACGCCCTTTTTGGCGTCCAATTCCGCCAGGAGCTTCATGGCCTTGTCCCGCCCGCAGGTCAGGCTGTCGCAGATCTCGTCTACGGTGTAGTAAATGTAAACTCGCCCGGTATCATCGTACCACTCGTTTTTGACGGACAGGCTCATGCGGTCCAGCAGCATCCCATACAGCAGTTTGGAGTCTGTGGACAGGTGCTTAAACCGGGGGTGGGTGATAAGCTGGCAGGGGATGCGGAAATAGGTAAACTGCGTTGCCTCGTCGCCGTAAAAATAGTTTGATAATGTCTTGTCCGGCATAGCCGACGCCTCCTTTTGGGCATGAAAAAAGCACGATTGTCAAACCGTGCTTTTTTCTGGATGTTCGATTTTGTCACAAGGGTTCGATTTTTGGGTAACTGCCTGTTAAATTAGTGTTTTTGGTCTTGTTCTTTATCGGTAATGTTCTCAGTGGAACGAGGTCTTTGCCGACGTTACCATCCCCTCCGCCATTCTGGACCGGGTTTTGCATTACTGCACTGTCATTAACATCAAGGGCGCGTCCTATCGCCTGAAGGAGCGCAAGGAATTTATGCGCCTGAAGCAGCAGATCGTAAACACTCTTTTTGAGCAAGGAAGTACCTGATTTTGTTACCCCCCCACGCCGAAAAACTACAAAATTTCTTCGGCGTTTTCTTACAATTTCACTTTGGCGTTGACAGTTGAAAAGACAAAGGAGAAAAGAGAAGGAACTGGCAGCAGGGATGGCATTACGGCCCAAGGGACGCCCCCGAAAGGATGAGCAGCCGCCACATCAAAGTGAAAGCAGCAAACCAGATGATGAACCTGGTATTGGATACGGTCCGCCTTGCCAGAAAGAAGGAGAAAAAGAGAGCCGCTGTGCAGCTGCAGCTCCACAGCGGCCAGGGTGGTCCGTATACGTCCCAAGAGTATTTTGTCCTGACTGAAAGATACGGCATTGCACCCTCCTATGTCAAGACGTGGGAACTGTTATGACAATGCTATGGCAGAAAATTTCTTCTTCATCCTCAAGACAGAGTGCATTGACCGACAGAAAATCGCTTCCTTCCGGCAGGCGGAGCAACTCATTGATGACTTCATCTGCTTCTGCAGCCATGAGCGCATTCAGTTAAAAACTGGACTGGCGCCGCTCTCGCTTCGCCACTCCGCTTAATTTGCTTTTTTCCTGCCAGGGGCTTTTTTGTGCTGTCCGTACATTCTGGGGCCGTTCACGTTCGTCCGGGCGGGGATTCCTTTCGGAGAATTTTCCAGGAAAGGAAGATTTGGAGCATTCTGGTAAACATCTTTTGCCGCCGGGACGGAAAAAATACCCAAAAAAGGCTTGTGTTTTTCTGCGTTTTCTGGTATTATAAACACAAGCTGTATGTATTGGCAGGGTGAGCCGTTGAGAATTCCGGCCCTTGCCGGGATTTTATGTAAGAAAATCCGGGAGGCCATTTCTATAACATCAAAATCATGCATATAAGCGTATAAACCGGGAAACAAGGCCGGTTTATGCGCTTTTCATATTACAAAATGAAAGGCAGGTGGCAGCTATGAGCTGGCAGGAGGAATTGAGGAAGGGAATCCGTACGGCAGAACAGCTTGCTCCGTCGCTGGGCTGGACGCCGGAGGAAACGGCCCGTTACGCTACGGTAATCGAGCGTTTTCCCATGATGATTACGCCCTATTATCTCTCCCTGGTGGACGCCTCCGACCCAAACGACCCCATAGGCCGTATGTGCGTTCCATCCCTGAGCGAATTTGACCCGGGCGGGTCCTTCGATACCAGCGGCGAGGCGTCCAACACAAAAATGGAGGGACTTCAGCACAAGTATCGTCAGACGGCGCTGCTGCTGTCCACAAACCAGTGCGCCATGTATTGCCGCCACTGCTTCCGGAAGCGGATGGTTGGTTTTTCGGAGGAAGAACTCAACCAGAGGGTGGACGAGGCGGCGGAGTACGTCAGGGCGCACCCGGAGATTTCCAATGTTCTGGTTTCCGGCGGCGATTCGTTCATGAATCCGAACCATATTCTGGAACGCTATCTGCGCGAGCTGACGGCAATTGACCATGTGGATTTCATACGGTTCGGCTCTCGGATTCCGGTGACGCTGCCGGAGAGAATTTACGGCGACGCGGAATTTTTGGATATGTTTGCGAAGTACTCCAAGAAAAAGGCGCTGTATCTGGTGACACAGTTCAACCACCCCCGGGAGCTGACGGAGGAGGCCGCCAAGGCCGTCCGTGCGATGATCGAGCGGGGCGTACAGGTGCGAAACCAAACGGTTCTGCTCCGCGGTGTAAACGACGACGGAGAAACCTTAGGCGCACTGCTGTCGGGCCTGACACGGATTGGCGCATGTCCGTATTATATTTTCCAATGCCGCCCCGTGACGGGCGTGCAAGGACGGTTCCAGGTTCCGATTTCGGACGGCATTCGGATTGTTGATGCGGCCAAGTCCCGACAGAATGGCTTTGGAAAATCGGTGCGGTATGCAATGAGCCACCCGCTGGGAAAAATCGAGATCATCTGTCAGCTGGAAAACGGCGAGACGCTGTTCAAATTCCACCAGAACAAATACGAATCCGACAGCGCCCGCGCTTTCGTACGGAAGCTCGCGCCGGGAGATACGTGGTTAGACGACGACCTGAACGGAATCTGAATCGGGTTTCTGCGGAAAAACGCCCTGTGCCTTTTGGTACAGGGCGTTTGCTGCGTTCAGCCGAGGGCTTTGTTTTTCTCGTAAGCGGCAATGACGGCATTAGTGACGGCGGCGCGGAAACCATGTTCTTCCAGTGTTCGGACGCCTTGGATGGTTGAGCCGCCGGGAGAGCATACGGCGTCTTTCAGCACGCCGGGATGCTCTCTGGTTTCCAGGTAGAGCCTGGCGGAACCCGCCAGCATTTGCGCGGCGAATTCCAATGCCTGGGAACGAGAGAGTCCGCAGGCGACGCCGCCGTCAGCGAGGGCTTCGAGAAAGAGATCCGCAAAGGCCGGACCACAGCCCGCCACGGCGGAACCGGCGTCCATTTGCGTCTCGGGGATTGCGGCGAAGCGGCCCGCGCCGGACATTTTGTCCAGGAAAACGGCTTCCTCGTCCGCTGTGACGCCGGGACCGCTGGTATAGAGAATCATCCCCTCACCGATGGAGGAAGGGGTGTTGGGCATAATTCGCAGAACCGGATAATCTCCGCCCGCCAGCTCTTGGATACGGGAGATCGTCAGTCCCGCCGCCATGGTGACGAGTACAAATCGGTTTTTCCGCGCCGCAAGAACCGGCGCGATTTCCGTCAGCAAACCGGCCATCATCTGCGGCTTGACGCCGAGAAAAATATAGTCAGCCGTCTCTGCAATTTCCGTATTGGTTTCGACGAAGCAGATTCCAATTTCATCCATTTCATTCGCCAACGCCTGCGCCTTTTCCGGCGTACGGTTTGCGAGATAAATGTGCAGCGTGTCACGGGTTTTTCCGAAACTTGTACGGTAAGCGGCCCGGGCCAATGCACCGCCCATATTGCCGGTCCCGATGAATCCAAAAATCATAATAGATCCCCTTTCGCTCAAAAACATTGCTGAATGAGCCATACCCGGTCAAAACGGCGGGCGGCAAGGTCTTCCCTGCGGATGTAGAAATAAATGCTGCCATTGTCGCCGAACATCAGCTCAAAATCATTGTTGACTGTAATTGTATCCAGCTGGAACAGAAGCCGCCAGCCGTCCAGGGAAGTCTGCGCCGCCTCCTGACGGGCTTCCATAGGAATGTTGTTCCAGGTGTTGCCTGTGAAAAAGCCGCGGCTGATTAACTCACATTGCTGGGTCATGTTGTTTTGAATGATGTCAGGCCAGCCGGACAGTCTGTGAAAGGCGTCCGGTTTCTGGCCTTGCAGCATGGCGGAAGCCTTTTGGAATTCGTCCCAGGAGCGGCCGCAGGCAGGATAGGCAAGGATAAAATCCTCAAAGTTTGGGTAACACACTTCGCTTTTGCCCCGGAAAAGCGTGGAGGGAAGACGAAAACCGCTTTCCATGTTCTCCGGGAACCCGGCGGCCTGGGCTAACGCGGACTTGTCCGGAAACCAGTACACCCGGGCGCAGCCTGCGTCTTTTGGGTCATAGCCCCAGCATTGAGAATCCAGCTCGTAAAAGAACGAGAGTATCCCTTCCTGTGGAAGCAGCCCTTCCGTGTCCAGCGGGGCGAGGGTGGCGCAGTCAAATTGAGCCAGAAAGCTCAACGGGCGGGGCTTTACCGTATCATCATCATAGGCAGCCGTTTCAAAAACGGGCCATACGAAATCCGGCGGCACATCCGGCAGACCGCCGAAGCGTCCCACAACCGGGCCGGTCCCTTCCGTTTCCAGTCGGACGGTATTCCGCGCCAAGGCTTGCAAAGCCTGCCGCATATCCAGCGGTTCCATTACCGCACCTGCCCTTCGCCGTAGATCACATATTTGCAGGAGGTCAGTTCTTCCAGGCCCATCGGACCGCGGGCGTGCATTTTCTGGGTAGAGATGCCGATTTCCGCGCCAAGACCAAACTCACCGCCGTCGGTGAAGCGGGTGGAGGCGTTGACATACACCGCCGCGGCGTCCACTGCATCAAGGAAATGCTGGGCGGTAAAATAGTTGCGGGTGATAATGCTTTCCGAGTGTCCGGTGCCGTGGGCGTTGATGAAGTCAATGGCTTCCGCGGCGCTTTTCACAATGCGTACGGCAAGAATGTAATCGTCATATTCGGCATCCCAGTCACTTTCGGAGGCCAATACGCCCCTTTCGCCCAGAAGAGAAAGAGAGGGTTCATCGCAGCGAAGCTCGACATTGTGCCGATCCAGGAGCGGGACCGCTTTTTCCAAAAACGCCGCCGCCACATCCTCATGAATCAGGACGCATTCCACCGCGTTGCAGACAGAGGGACGGGAACATTTCGCATTAAAAAGGATATCCGCCGCCATATCCAAACTGGCCTCTGCGTCGACGTAAATATGACAGACGCCTTCGCCGGTACGAATCACGGGAACACTGGCTTCTTTTGCAACAGTGCGGATCAATCCTGCGCCGCCGCGCGGAATCAAAACGTCGACGCAGCCGTCGAGGTGCATGAGTTCGTTTGCAGTTTCGCGGCTGGTGTTCTGCACCAGAGAAATGCAATCCGCCGGGAGCCCGGCGCTTTTCAAGGCGTCCCGCATGATGGAAACCAACGCGCTGTTGGAACGAAACGCCTCCTTACCGCCCCGGAGAATACAAACATTTCCGGATTTCAGGCACAAGGCCGCGGCATCTGCGGTGACATTTGGACGGGCCTCAAAAATAATCGCAATGACGCCCAGCGGCACCCGTCTTCGACCGATGATGAGTCCATTGGGACGGGTCTCCATTTTGTCCACCTTTCCAATCGGGTCCGGAAGGGTGATCACCTGCCGTATGCCGTCGACAATTCCGGCAATACGTGTTTCATTCAGGCGCAGCCGGTCCAGCATAGCCGGACGCATTCCATTTGTCTGTGCGCTGTCCAGGTCTTGCTGGTTTGCGGTGAGAACTTCCGGCATCCGCGCTTCCAGGGCTTGGGCAATGGCTTCCAGCGCAGCGTTTTTCTTAGCGGTTCCGGCGGTGGAGAGGACGAAAGCGGCGGCTTTTGCCGCCTGCCCCTGCTGCTGCAATGCGGTCATAATGATACCTCCTTACAAATTTCAGCCGGACGGTTTTCCCGTATAACCCGGCAGGGATTTCCATACGCAATGGTGTTGCTGGGGATGTCGCCCGTAACAACGCTGCCCGCTCCAATCACGACGTTATCGCCGATGGTTGCGCCGGGCAGAATGATCACGCCGCCGCCAATCCAGACGTTATCGCCAATTGTGACCGGAGTCGTCAGGGTTTTGCAGAAATTGAAGGAGCCGTCTTTGTTTGGCGTACCAAAGCGGTCCAAGGGGTGGGCAGGATGAAACGCGGTGTAAATTTGGACGTTTGGAGCGATCAAGGCATGATCGCCAATGGTAATGCGTCCGCTGTCGAGGAAAACGCAGTTCAAATTGACTTCGCAATTGTTGCCGAAATAGATGTTACAGCCATAGTCCACGTAAAAAGGCGGCGTAATCCACAGGTTTTCCCCCCGTCCGCCCAGCAGTTCGGTCAGAATACGGTCCTTTTCGTTCAGATTTTTGGAGTCGGTTCGATTATAATCCCGAACCAAATCCTTGGCTTTGTGCCATTGCTCCAACAGCTCCGGGTCTCCGCAGTCGTAGAGCTGTCCTGCCAGCATTTTTTCCCGTTCCGTCATGATGTACCCTTCTTTCCAGCGGCCAGGAACCGCGTCCCGATGGCCTCCCCTTCCACGATTCCATACAAATCCTCCGGTCTGCGGCCGTTGGTGATTACCATATCACAGCCGGCCTCCATAGCAGTACGGGCGGCCGAGAGTTTCGTCGCCATACCGCCGGTTCCCCGCCAGGTGCCCGCGCCGCCGGCCATTTGTAAGATTTCCGGCGTAAGCGCGTCCACGTGATGCAGGAGTTCGGCGTCCGGGTCCGAACGAGGGTCGGCGGTATAAAGGCCATCGATGTCGCTGAGAAGGACAAGTAAATCCGCCTGACAAAGCGCGGCGACGATGGCCGAAAGCGTGTCGTTGTCCCCCAAAACCTTGTGGTGTCCGGTTTCGATTTCGGCGGAGGACACGGAGTCGTTTTCGTTCACAACCGGAATCACGTTCAGTTCCAGGAGCGCCGAAAAGGTACTGCGCAGATGTTCCGCGCGGCCGGGGTCGTCCACGTCGTCGCCAGTGAGCAGAATCTGTGCCATGGTGCGGTTATATTCCGCAAAAAGTTTATCATAAAGATGCATCATCCGACACTGACCAATGGCGGCGGCAGCCTGCTTCACCCGGAGTTCCTTCGGGCGTTCCGTAAGGCCCAGACGGGCCGAGCCTACGGCAATTGCGCCGGAAGTCACCAGAATCACCTCATGTCCCGCGCCGCTGAGGTCCGACAGGACCCGCACAAGATGTTCCAGACTGCGGAGATTCAGGCTTCCGGAGGAGTGGGTAAGCGTGGAGGTGCCGACCTTCACGACGATTCGTTTTTTGCTCATGATGTTCCTCCTAGGCCCCGAAGGGCGTGTTATCCTGGTCATTATAGCACACAGCGGCGGAAAAGGAAAGGGTTCCGATTGCATCCAATTGGGAACTGTGGTAAAATGAAAAAGTGGAATCATTGAAGCGAAAAGAGGAAAATTTGTATGAAATACACCTGTGTTGTGCTGTCCGTGGCGGACATTGCGGCGGCCAGACGGTTTTATGAAGATCTGTTCGGTTTGGATGTATATCAGGATTATGGAATCAATGTGTCATTTACCTGCGGCCTGGCATTGCAGCAGGAATTTGACTGGTTAATCCATCTTCCGAAAGAAAGCATACAAAAGAAGCCAAACAATGCAGAGCTATGCTTCGAGGAAGAGGACTTTGATGGATTTTTGAAGAAACTGGAAGCCTATCCCCAAACAGAGCGTCTGGGCGGTGTGATTGAGCACAGCTGGGGACAGCGGGTAATACGCTTCTACGACCTGGACGGTCATATCATAGAGGTCGGGGAGGACATGAAAATGACAGTAAACCGTTTCCTTGCATCCGGCATGACGATGGAAGAAGTATCGGTAAAAATGGACATATCCCTTTCAGATCTGGCAAAGCTGCTCAACGGCTGAACTTTCCGTCCGGGACCGGCGGAAAATCGGAAACGCTGCCCAAAGGGGCAGCGTTTTTTACAGTGAAATTGCCGTCAAGTCCACGAAACCTCTACCTGTAATTTCGCTTTCTTACAGGTCAGCAGCAAAATCTCATGATAGCCGCTCTTGCAGATTGCATAATCGTTTAGTGCTTCCTCGGCCTCAGCGAAGTCCTTGTCCATACATTTCGACAAAGATGCAATGAATAGCTTTTTGTTGTCCATTTCGTTCAGAAGGGCCTGATAGATCGCGGCGTTGACGTTTGCAATCGCCATTTCGGACCAATCGCCCCTTAACGAAATCTCCCAAGCCATTTCCGGTTCATGTAAGGACGTTCTGTGAACGAATTGCAAACTTTCCGTTCGAGACCGATTGGAGGCGCAGAATCCCCTGCACTCATATTTTGTCTGCCAAAACCGCCGCCTGTGCGCAGCCGTCCGTTTTTTCGATATCGCCCACATTGAAAACGCCGGGAATCAGCACCTCACCCACCATACGCCATTTCAGCAGCGCGGCGGAGCGTTCCAGAGGCATACGCACGCCGTCCATAACAGTCATATCCTTTTCCGCACAGCAGATGATCATCGCACATTCTTTGCCGGCAACCTCCTTTCCGCCCACCACAAAGGAAAACAGTCGGTCAATGACGCCCTTGATCTGGGCCGGGATGGAGTACCAGTAAACCGGCATGGTGAAAACAACCGCGTCCGCTTCCAGAATAGCGGAAGCAATCCCGTTAAAATCGTCATCAAAGGAACAGGCTTTTCCGGTCTTGAAGCAGGTTTCGCAGGCACGGCATCCGCCTACATTTTTCATGGCGGCGTCAAAGCGGGTGACGGTATGGCCCTTGGCTTCCGCGGCCTGGATGAATGCGTCTGTCATGGCAAAGCTGTTGCCTTTTTTACGGGGACTGCCAGTAATTACAACGATTTTCTTGTTCATAATAAAACCTCCGGTCCGTGATTTTTTGCGGGCTTGACTTCCCCCGCAGCGGATAGTATCATCATAAGCAAGAATGCATGATGCGTCAAGTACGCACATTTCGGTACAGTACTTACCAAAAGGAGAGTGTAAAATGAAAGACCGCTGTATTTCAAAAGAGTGCCTGAAAGGAACCGGATTCAGTTATACGCTGTCGCTTATCAGCGGAAAATACAAAATGACCATTCTTTACACGCTGATGGAGTTTGAGGCGGTCCGCTTCAATGAGATGAAACGATACATCGGCAATATTTCCTATAAAACCCTGAGCCATGCCCTGAAAGAATTGGAGGCGGACGGTTTGATTCATCGGGAGGAATATCCGCAGATTCCGCCCAAAGTGGAATACAGCCTGACGGAACGAGGCAAATCGTTGATTCCCATTTTGGATGCCATGTGCGACTGGGGGGATGCAAACCGGACGTATGGCAAGTAAAATTAAAAAGTATAATTTCCGTCCGGGAAGTCTGGCAAAGCAGCCGGTTCCCGGACGGAACATTTATAAAGGAGTAATTTTTGAAAAAATGCAGAAGCTAGCGGGGAAAGCGAGGGATTTTATGACGGAACCGACGAAAACAACCGAACCCGAAAACGAAACCAACGAATCCAAGGAAGCCGCGCAAAACATTTTAGACTTTGGCTCAGCCATGACGGCCACACCCTGCGGCAATATCTACTGCCTGACGATTATCGGCCAGATTGAGGGCCACATGGCGGCCTCCTCCAACACAAAAACCACCAAATATGAACACGTCCTGCCGCTTCTGGCGAAGCTGGAGGAATCGGAGGAAATTGCAGGCGTTTTATTTCTGCTGAACACCGTCGGCGGGGACGTGGAAGCAGGTCTCGCCATTGCGGAGCTGATTGCGAGCATGACAAAACCCACCGTCTCCATTGTCCTAGGCGGAAGCCATTCCATCGGCGTCCCCCTGGCGGTGGCGGCGCGGCGGAGCTTTGCGGTGCCGTCGGCGGCCATGACCATTCATCCCGTCCGTATGAGCGGCACGGTCATTGCGGCGCCCCAGACGTACCAATATTTCCAGCGGCTTCAGGAACGGATTGTCTCCTTTGTCTCCGGACACAGCCGCATCAGCGGCGCGCACTTCCAGGAGCTGATGCTGAAAACGGACGAAATGGCGGCGGACGTCGGCAGTGTGATTTACGGAGAAGAAGCTGTGCGTCTGGGTCTGATTGACGAAGTTGGCGGCCTGTCCGACGGCCTTGCGTGCCTCTGCCAGCAGATCAAGGAACGGGGAGCGGAAGCCTCCGCTTCCAAAAACGAATAGGTCTATTCGCCTTCCGCAAGGCGGTAGCCGACGCCGACCTCTGTAAACAAATACTCCGGCTCGGCGGGATTTTTTTCAATCTTCCGGCGAATGTTCGCCATGTTGACCCGTAAAATCTGGTTGCTGCCCCCGGCGCGGGGACCCCAAAGCTCTTTAATGATAAAATCGTAAGTCAGGACCTTTCCGGCGTACTTGCCAAGAAGGGCCACAATTCGGAATTCGCTCAGGGTGAGCTTGACATTTTCCCCGCGGACCAACGCCTGGTGCTTGTTGTAATCAATTACCAGTTCGCCGACAGTATACGTGCCTTTCTGTGCAATTTCGTCGTTGCCGCTGGCGGTGCGGGTGTGGCGGATGGCGGTGCGGACCCGTGCAAGGAGTTCATTTGTGCCAAAGGGCTTTGTGAGGTAGTCATCGGCTCCGGCGTCCAGGGCGGTCACTTTGTCCCGCTCGTGGGACCGGGCCGAAACCACCACCACCGGTAAACTGGACCAGCCTCGGAGCTGCCGGAGAATCTCCAGACCGTCCATGTCCGGGAGTCCGAGGTCGAGGATAACGAGGTCTGGACAGTGGGAGGAAATCATGGAAAGAGCCTCCGCGCCGCTGCGGGCCTGGACGGTTTCATATCCGTTTTCGCTCAGGACGGCGGCAATAAACTGCGCGATGCTCTTTTCGTCCTCCACTACCAGAATTTTTTCCCGTATCTGCATCGTTACAATTCCTCCTTACAGACCGGCAGGCGGAAGTAGACCTCCGCCCCCCGGGACAGATTTTTCGCGTCGATGGTTCCGCCGTGGGCGCGGACGATGGCCCGGCAGACGGAAAGTCCAAGCCCCATATTGCGTTTGCCGTCGCCGTCGGCGTGTGCGCGGGGCTGTGCGGCGGCATCAAAGAGACCGGCGGTGTTTTTGCCCGGAAGACCCTGGCCGTTGTCCCGTACGGAAAAACAGGCGAAGCCGTCCTCCGCTTGCAGGGACACGTGAATCGCGGTGGTCGTTTTGCCGTGGACGGCAGCGTTTTCCAGCAGGTTTGCCAGAACCTGTTCAATCAAAATCGGGTCCATAGGAACCAACAGGAGGTCATCCGGGATGGAGATGGAAACGCTGATATCCGGAAACCTCCGCCGGAACTTCCGCACGGCTTCGCCGAGGACTTCCTCTGCGGCCTCCGGCTCCTTGGTAATGCGGGCCTGTTCGTCCCCGATGCGGGTAATGGAGAGCAGGTTCTCCACTACGCGGATCAGCCATTGCGCTTCCTCTCTGGTGTTTTCCAGCAATTCCCGTTTTTCCCGTTCTGAAAGACCAGGGTTTTCCAGAATTGCCGACGTGGAGCCGACAATGGAGGTCAGGGGCGTGCGGATGTCGTGGGAGACCGAGCGAAGCAGATTGGCACGCATTTTTTCCCGTTCGTTTTCCGCCAGGAGACGGGCCTGTTCCTTGGCCTGGGCGGTGAGGGAACATGTGATGATGGAGACGGTCAGGAGAACAAAAAACGTCAGGGGATAACCGGCAATGGTGAGATTAAAGGCCCAATAGGGATACGTGAAAATCAGGTTCACGCACACGACGCTCAAAACGACGGAAATCAGGCCGTACAAATAACCGGTTGTGAACCGGGAGATCAGCAGCACTGCCAGAACAAAGACCGGCTGTGCAAACCCCTGGATGCCGCCCGCCCGGCGGACGACGGAACAAACCATGATGGTACAGAGCAGGATACCGGCGGTTACGAACAGGTCCCGCCGGGAGATGGGAAAGAGCTTTGCGGCGATGAGTTTCACGAAACGCACAGACGGTTCTCCTTTTCGCTGTTTTTCTACAAGGACTATTATAACAGAAAATTGCGAAAAGGGAAATATGTATATTCAGGTTTTGGATGGCAAAACCTAGAGCAAAACAAGGGGGGAATGGAAGTATGTTTGCAAGACGCACCGATTTGGCGCTGGAAGCCCGGGAGCTGTGGCAGGAGTCGGCGGAGCGGACGACCCGCTTGGCAGGGGTAAAGGCCGCGAAGCAAAAACAGGAGGGCTATCCGGTCACTCGTGTGGACATTCTGGACCATCGGGGAGAGGAGGCCCTTGGCAAGCCCTGCGGGACCTACCTCACGATAGACCTTACCAGCTTCTGGCAGCGGAAGGCGGATTTTTTTGAACGGGCCGTCCGGGCAGTGGGAGGGCAGCTCAAGGCCCTGGACCTGCCGGAAGGTCCGGCATTGGTCGTGGGCCTGGGCAACGCCGCCATGACACCGGACGCCATTGGCCCGCTGTCGGCGGACAGCGTGCTGGTAACGCGTCACCTGATTGCCGCCATGCCAAAGCATTTTGCAGGCTTCCGGCCCGTAGCGGTGTTTCGTGCGGGAGTGCTGGGAACGACAGGCGTGGAGTCTGCGGAGGCAGTCCGGGGGCTGGCGGAACAGGTGAAGCCTGCCGTCGTGATTGCAGTGGACGCGCTGGCCTCCCGCCGGGCGGGACGGATGTGTACGACGATCCAGCTGAGCAATACCGGAATTATACCTGGTTCCGGCGTAGGCAACCACCGGGCGGCGCTGAACCAGGAAACGCTGGGGGTTCCGGTGTTCTGCATAGGAATTCCCACAGTCGTGGACGCAGCGACTTTGGCCGCGGACCTTCTGGAAGAAGCGGGCGTCGCCGAGCTGGACGAAACGCGTCTGCGGCAAGGCAAGCAGCCGCTGCTTGTCACGACGCGGGATATTGACCAGCAGGTTCGGGATTTGAGCAAAGTGGTGGGCTACGGTATCAACTGGGCTTTGCAGAATTTGGAAATTGAGGAGATGAACGCGCTGCTGGCGTAACGGCCGGCGCGTTCTCTACATAGAAAGAGGCGGCGGAGAAAACCAGTCGCCTCCGATTTTGCCATAGCCGCTGCGAATCCGAAAAGGGACGAAATTTGTCAAAATTCCCCTTGCAAGCGGGGGAGAAATCGGTTAACATAACAGAAAGGCGGTGGAAAGAACGGTGTGAGACCGCCGGTACAAAGGAGGCGAATCCATTGAAAAAACCGGAAAAAGAGGCGCAAAAGCGTAAAAAAGAACGAGAAAAGCGAAATTTCCGTCAGGCGATGGAGAAGGAGCTGCGGGAACACAAAAGCTCCTTCATTGTTTTTTACATCCTGCGGGCGGTAGTGATTGTGGTCTTCATACGGCAGATCATGCGGGGAAGCTACGAGAGCGCGTTTTTCTGCGCGCTGACCTATCTGTTGTTGTACGTCCCCAGCTGGATTCAGGTGAAGCTGCACATTGAGCTTCCGCCGGCCCTGGAAATCACAATACTGTGTTTCATTTTCGCGGCGGAGATTTTAGGCGAGGTCAACGCCTTTTATGTCGTGGTTCCCCACTGGGACACCATGCTCCATACGCTGAACGGGTTTCTGGCGGCGGCGGTCGGCTTTTCGCTGGTGATTCTGCTCAACGACGACGAACGTCTCACGTTTGACCTCTCGCCGTTTTTTCTGGCGCTGGTAGCATTTTGTTTCTCCATGACCATCGGGATTTTATGGGAATTCTTCGAGTTTTCCATGGACTGGTTTTTCCATACCGATATGCAGAAGGACACGATTATTCACGCCATTTACAGTGTGGAGCTGGACCCCACCCGGAGTAATCATGTAATTGCCGTGCGGGGAATCCGGGATGTGGCCGTCAACGGCGAAAGCCTGGGCCTGAACGGTTACTTGGATATCGGCCTGATTGACACGATGAAAGACTTGTTTGTTAACTTCCTTGGCGCGGTGGTGTTTTCTGTCACGGGCTTTTTCTACGCCGCCAGCAAGGGGCGTCGGAAAACCAGGGCGCAGAATTTTGTACCAAGCAAGAAAAAGGCGGGGCAGGACTATCTGCTCCAGGCAGAGGAGGAAAACCCGGAATAAGCCGCATAATCATGCAGCGTCCACGCATAAGCTGTCCCAGAAAGGGGACGGCTTATGGAACAATGTCTGAAAACCGCCAGTCAATTTTTGTGGGGACCCGGTACGTTGGCGCTGCTTCTTGGAACAGGCCTGTTTCTGACGGTACGAATGGAATTTCTGCCTTGGCGAAACCTGGGTTACGCCCTGCGTTCCGCTTTGGGGCGGGAAGCCCGCCGGGCATCCCGGGACGGCGTGTCTCCGTTTTCCGCGCTGATGACGGCTCTGGCGGCGACGATAGGAACAGGCAACATTGTCGGCGTTGCCACGGCGCTGACGGCAGGCGGGCCGGGAGCGCTGTTCTGGATGGAGGTCTCGGCTCTGACCGGTCTGGCGACGAAATACACGGAATGCATGCTGGCGGTCAAGTACCGCAGCCGGGGCCGTCGTGGGACATGGCATGGCGGACCGATGTACGTGATGCGGAGCGCCCTGGGGAAACCGGGGGCGCTTCTTGGCGTGTTTTTTGCATTGTTTGCGGTAGTGGCTTCATTTGGAATCGGCGGCATGACTCAGGCAAATTCCATCGCCGGGGCGCTGAAGGGCGTGTTTGACATACCGCTGTGGATATCCGGTCCGGCGGCGGCGCTGCTGGCGCTGGCGGTGATGGCGGGCGGTATCCGGAGTATTTCCAAAGCCTGTACAGCCCTGGTGCCTGCGATGGGATTTTTTTATCTGGCGGCTGGTCTCGCCGTGATTTTCGGCAACCTGGAGAACCTTCCTGCAGCGCTTGGCGAAATCCTGACCGGCGCGCTCTCGCCAAGGGCTGCCGCAGGCGGAATTGCCGGCGCAGGGGTGCGGGAGGCGATTCACTGGGGTGTTGCCCGCGGGGTGTTTTCCAATGAAGCAGGCTTGGGATCTGCGGCGATTTCCGCGGCATCCGCGGCAACGGGCAGCCCGGTTCAGCAGGGCTATATCAGCATGACCGGCAACGTGATTGACACCATGGTCGTCTGCACGGTAACGGGCCTTGCGGTTTGCTGTTCCGGCGTGCTGGGCGCGGCAGACGCCGCCGGGCAGCCGGTAAACGGAGGAGACCTGACCATTCTGGCGTTTCGAACGGTACTGGGGCCAGCGGGTGCGGCCTTTGTAGCGGCCGCCATTGTACTGTTTGCCTTTTCAACCATTCTCGGCTGGGAATATCAGGGAGAAACTGCGTTTGTGTATTTGTTTGGGGAGAGAGCGCTTCCATTATACCGGCTTCTGTTTTGCCTGATGGTCGCCTGGGGCGCGGCGGAACCATTAGAGGCTGTATTTCGTTTGTCAGACATTTGCAATGCGCTGATGTGCATTCCGAACCTGTTTTGCCTGCTGCTGCTCTCTGGCGAGGCGGTTCAGGACACCAAAAACTTCCAGAAAATCCGGTGGAACGCGTGAAGTTCCACCGGAGGGGGCTTGCATTTTTGGGGATTGGTGATATGATAAATCAAATATCAAAAAAGGATCTGAGGTTTATGACAAAAATCGACATTATTTCCGGATTCCTGGGCGCAGGAAAAACAACTCTTATCAAGAAACTGCTTGCAGAGGCATTTCAGGGGGAAAAACTGGTGCTGATTGAAAACGAGTTTGGTGAGATCAGCATTGACGGCGGGTTTTTGAAAGAATCCGGCGTACAGATTTCCGAAATGTCCTCCGGCTGCATTTGCTGCTCTCTGGTAGGCGATTTCAACCAAGCGCTGAAGGACGTTGCGGCTCAGTTCCAGCCGGACCGTATTCTGATTGAGCCGTCGGGCGTGGGCAAGCTGTCGGATGTGATTGTAGCGGTGGAGAACACCGCCGCGGAAGTCCCCGGCATGAAGCTTAACAGTTTTATCACCGTAGCCGACGCGTCGAAGGTAAAGGTTTATATGAAGAACTTCGGCGAGTTCTATAACAACCAGATTGAGAGCGCCGGAACGATTGTGCTTTCCCGCACCCAGAAACTGACGCAGGAAAAGCTGGAAGCCGCTGCCGCCATGCTGCGGGAAAAGAACCCGGACGCGGCGATCCTGACGACGCCCTGGGACCAGCTGGACGGCAAAACGATTCTCACAGCCATCGAAAAGGTTTCACTGGCGGACGAGCTGTTAGCGAAAATGCGGGCCGAGCACGGGGCGGAGGAGGCCGAACACGCCCATCATCATCACGAACACGATGATGATCACGATCATGATCATCATGACCATCACCATCATGAACATGAGCATCATGACCATGACCATGAACACCACCACGAGCACGGTCATGAGCACCACCATCATCATGCGGACGAAGTATTCACAAGCTGGGGCAAGGAGACGCCGAAAGCCTTCACAGAGGCAGAGATTGAAACAATCCTGACGGCGTTGGATTCCGGCGAATACGGCAGCATTCTCCGTGCCAAAGGCATCGTGAACGGCAGCAGCGGAACATGGATTGAGTTCGACTACGTGCCGGAGGAACACGAAGTCCGCGCCGGGCATCCTGACTATACGGGACGTTTGTGCGTCATTGGCGCGGAGCTGAAGGAAGACCGTTTGGCGGAGCTGTTCGGTCTGTAAGGATGAATCGAGGCGAAACCCGGTTTCGCTGTATAAAAAAGAAGGTTGTCAATGGATATCCCTGTATATTTAATCACCGGATTTCTGGATTCCGGAAAGACCAACTTCATCAACGGCATTCTGGAGGACGGTTTTGCCCGTGAAGAAAAAACCCTGTTGATTCGCTGCGAGGAAGGCGAAGAGGAATACAATCCGCGGGCGCTGGACAATGTGACGGTCATCGACATTGAAGACGAAGACGACTTGACATGTTCCCGCATGAAGGCGCTGGAAAAACAGTACCGTCCGAAGCAGGTGCTGGTAGAGTACAACGGAATGTGGCAGCTGGAGCGGTTTTACCGGAAGGTCCTTCCGGCCAACTGGATTCTCTACCAGATCATGACCTTTGTGGAGGCGTCGACATTTGAGCTGTACGCAAAAAACATGGGACAGCTCATGATGGAAAAGGTAATCAACGCGGACCTGCTGGTTTTCAACCGCTGTACGCCGGAGCTGCGGGATGCGCTGCGCAAGCGTAACCTGCGGATGGTAAACCGCCGGGCGGATATGTTCCTGGAAAACGTGGACGGCACGACGGAAAACTACCTCACCGGAGACGAATGCCCGTTCGATATGAGCCAGGAAGTGCTGAACATCCCGGATGATGATTACGGCGTCTGGTATGTGGACGTCATGGACCATCCGGACCGCTACGCAGGCAAAGAGGTCCATATGAAGCTGCTGATGTGCCATTCAAAAAACTATCCCGGCGTGCATTGTCCGGGACGGTTTGTCATGACCTGCTGTGAAAATGATATCCAGTTTTTGGGATTGGTCGCAAAGGGAAAGGACCTGGATGCATACCAAAACCGGGAATGGATCGAGGTCACGGCTCGGATGGAGGTAGAGGACCACACGGCGTACAACGGCCAAGGTCCGGTAATGCATATGGTGTCCGTAAATCGGTGTGAAAAACCGCTGCAAGAGGTGGTCAGCTTCTGACGCGGGCAAGGACGCTGCAAGCGGGCGGGAAAAATTTTTCCCGCCCTTTTCTGCGGCCGCGGCCAGGACAGGAACGCCTTGCAGCGCCGAGGTTTCGACCGGATTCACGGTATCGGGCGGAGGGGGAAAATTTTACGATAGTGGCAAATACGACTTGCGAAACAATATCTTGTGTATTATCATAAGGTTACGGCCATAGATATAGTGGCTTGCAGAAATGCATGAATATACATAGGGGGAGAACGCATGAAAGTCATCAAGCGCAACGGCACGGAGGTCGCCTTTGACATTACCAAAATTCTTGCGGCCATTACCAAGGCCAATGAGAGTATTGAGGAGAGCAACCGCATGACGCCGGTACAGATTCAGCGGATTGCGGAATCGGTGGAGCTGGCTTGTCAGAAGACGAATCGTTCCCCCTCGGTGGAGGATATTCAGGACCTGGTGGAGTATCAGATCATGGCCCACGGGGCCTTTGAGGTGGCGAAGAATTACGTCACTTATCGTTATACACGCTCTCTGGTGCGCCGCAGCAACACAACGGACGACAAAATTCTCAGTCTGATTGAGTGCTGCAATGAGGAGGCAAAGCAGGAAAATTCCAACAAAAATCCGGTTGTGAATTCCACCCAGCGGGATTACATGGCGGGCGAGGTTTCCCGGGATTTGAGCGAGCGGATGCTTTTGCCGCGGGAGATCGTGGAGGCTCACAAAGAGGGTATCATTCACTTTCACGACTCCGACTATTTTGCGCAGCATATGCACAACTGCGACCTGGTGAACCTGGAGGACATGCTGCAAAACGGCACGGTCATTACCGGTACGCTGATTGAGCGTCCCCACAGCTTTTCCACGGCCTGCAACATCGCCACGCAGATCATTGCGCAGGTTGCGTCGAACCAGTACGGCGGGCAGTCCATTTCGCTGGCGCATCTGGCGCCGTTTGTGGACGTAAGCCGGAAAAAAATTCGCAAGACGGTAGAGCAGGAAATGGTTGAAATCAACGTAAACCTGAAGAAAGAACAAATCTGCCGTCTGGTGGAGGAGCGTCTGCGGGACGAGGTGCGCCGCGGCGTGCAGACGATTCAGTATCAGGTTCTGACGCTGCTGACAACGAATGGACAAGCTCCCTTTGTAACAGTGTTCATGTATTTGGGGGAAGCGAAGAATGAGCAGGAGCGGAAGGACCTTGCGCTGATCATTGAGGAGACCCTGGAGCAGCGTTATGAGGGCGTAAAGAATGAGAATGGCGTATGGATTACGCCGGCGTTTCCGAAGCTGATCTATGTATTGGAAGAAAACAACATTCACGAAGATTCTCCCTATTGGTATCTGACGCGTTTGGCGGCGAAATGCACAGCCCGGCGCATGGTTCCGGATTACATTTCCGAGAAAAAGATGCTGGAACTGAAAGTGGATAAAAACGGGGAAGGACATTGTTACACCTGCATGGGCTGCCGGAGCTTCCTGACGCCCTATGTGGACCCAGAGACAAACCAGCCAAAGTATTACGGACGGTTTAATCAAGGTGTGGTGACGATCAATTTACCGGACGTAGCGTTGTCTTCCGGCGGGGACATCGAAAAGTTCTGGAAGATTTTTGACGAACGTCTGGAACTGTGTCACAAAGCGTTGATGTGCCGTCACGAGCGTCTGAAAGGCACGCCGTCGGATGTAGCGCCGATTTTGTGGCAGTACGGGGCGTGTGCCCGTTTGAAGAAGGGGGAGCCGATTGACAAGCTGCTGTATGGGGGCTATTCAACGATTTCCTTAGGCTACGCGGGGTTGTATGAGTGTGTAAAGTACATGACGGGCAAGAGCCACACGGACCCGTCAGCGACGCCCTTTGCGCTGCGGATATTGAATCATATGAACGAGGCTTGCCGGGAATGGAAGGCGAAGCATAATATTGATTTCAGTCTTTACGGCACGCCGCTGGAGTCCACAACCTATAAGTTTGCGAAATGTCTTCAGCGTCGGTTTGGCGTCATTGAGGGCATTACAGACAAGGGATATATTACAAACAGTTATCACGTTCATGTTACGGAGAAGATCAATGCCTTTGACAAATTGAAATTTGAAGCACAGTTCCAGCATTTGTCTCCGGGCGGAGCGATCAGCTATGTGGAAGTGCCGGATATGCAGGATAATCTGGAAGCGGTGCTTCAGGTAATGAAGTTTATTTATGACAATATCATCTATGCGGAATTGAACACGAAAAGCGATTATTGTCAGGAATGCGGCTGGGACGGAGAGATTCAGATTGTAGAGGAAAACGGCAAGCTGGTCTGGTGCTGTCCGAAGTGCGGCAATACGAATCAGGATAAAATGAACGTAGCCCGCCGCACCTGCGGCTACATCGGCACCCAATTCTGGAACCAGGGCCGAACCCAAGAAATCCGTGACCGGGTTTTGCATCTGTAAGCGGCGGACGCCTCCCTTCCAGGCGGACGCGCCTTGCGGCGCGGATGGCAGTCAGCCATTTGAAACGGCTGGTCCAATTTGAACCCCCCATTTTCTTTTCTCTTACGAGAGAAAAGAAAACGGGCCGTTCACGGTCCAAAAGAAATGAGCGTTTTTTATTAGGACTGGTGGAAAGCTTTGGACTGGTGGAGGGGAAACGAGAGGTCCTTGTCGACTTGCCGGTGCGTCTAACTCCGCTGCCGCTGCTGCGGTGCGCGAAAGGGCCTGCGTAACACGGCGGTGCAGGGGCGGATCTATATGTCTGTTTGCTTTTTCGACTTTCATTTTGGGATGGAAAACTCACAAACGAGGAACACTTATGTATTACGGAGAAATCAAAGAATGCGATATTGCGAATGGAGAAGGAGTTCGGGTGACGCTTTTTGTGTCAGGCTGTACGAATCATTGTGAGCAATGTTTCCAACCTGAAACGTGGGATTTTACATATGGCGAACCATTTACCGGTGAAACAGAAAAGAAAATACTTGGACTTCTGTCACCAAGCTACATCAACGGCCTGACGCTTCTGGGCGGAGAACCCTTTGAACCGGACAACCAACGAACGCTCTTACCCTTCATACAACGAGTAAGAAATATATATCCCGAAAAGAACATCTGGGCATACAGCGGCTTCACATATGAAGAACTCACACAAAGCGCAGGGCACCCCCGATGTGAAGCGACGAGCGAGCTGTTATCTTTAATTGACGTACTTGTAGACGGACGCTATATGGAAGCGGAAAAAGACATATCCTTACGATTTCGTGGAAGTCGGAACCAACGTTTAATCGACTTGAAAGCGAGTCGAGGAGCAAAACAACTCATTTTTCTGCCGGACCGCAGGAGATAAGCATAGCTGTTTTGCGTTCAGGAGGTAAAGAAAAAATGGTAACGATGGCACAACGCATAGAAGCTCTGCGGACAGAGCGGAATATCAGTCGTCCAGGACTTTCGGCAGAACTAGGCTTTCCGCGTACGGCGCTGGAAAAATTCGAAACAGGTCGGCAGACGCCGACACAGGATCAACAAAACAAACTGGCCAAATACTTTGGGGTATCGCTGGCATATCTTCGCGGGGAGAATGACGATCCGACACAAACCGACTCATGGTTAAGCGGCAATGTCCCAGATGAACCGGTTTCGGTTACAGCAACACGCCCTGTGGCAAAACCGCGGCCCGCGGCGGTGCAGGAGGATGGAGCAGTATTTAATGCACTGTTAAAAAGTCCCTCGTTCCAGGCGCTGGTACGAACAGCGGTGTTGGAAGTTCTTCGAACTCCGGAGGGACAAGAAATACTTGCCAAAGCAATCCGGAAGGAACTGAACAACCGATAAGGGACGAATCTGTTCTTGGAAGCAAGAAGCAATAAAAAGCGCCATGGAGAAAATCCATGGCGCTTTTTAAGATAGATCAGATACCTTTAGCTGTGCGTTTGGAGGGTACCAATGATAATCCGCTTAAGGTAGTGTCAAGATAATTTCGCAAAATAGTTTACAGGCTCTGGCAAGAAGGAA
>CANDBG010000047.1 GCA_947382875.1 uncultured Oscillibacter sp.
GACCGGGATAATGCAGGTTGTTATGCAGATGTCAAGATAGGACTCTTTGTGCGTGCAGTTGGAGACCGCCAGCAGGGTCAGAACCGCGCCGTTGTGCGGCAGGGTGTCCAGGCCGCCGGAGGACAGGGAGGCAATACGGTGCAGATATTCTACGTTGATGTTCATGGAAGCCGCCATTTCCATGTATTTGGGGGCCAGGGCTTCCAGAGCGATGGACATACCGCCGGAAGCGGAACCCGTCGCGCCGGCCAGCAGGTTGACGGCCACGGCCTCGGAGAACAGAATGGAGCCGGGCATATTCAGCGCGGCGTTGGTCAGCAGCGCAAAGCCGGGAACCACTTTTACCACGGAGCCAAAGCCCACAGCGCAGGCTGTGTTCATGATGGCGCTCATGGAACCGATGGCGCCTTCGTTGATGGCGCTGATGAAGATTTTGAATTGCGAAGCGTTCATAATCAGGCAGACCGCAATGCCGCAGAGCAGGGCAACGACAATTGCCTGACTGGAGGACAGCTCAAAGCCGTTCATGTTCTTCAGGAGCTTGGGGAACAGGTTCAGCATGAGAACGACCACGACCAGGGGAATCAAACCGGACAGCCAGTGCCAGGAGGGCAGGGCCTTGTCGGAGTGGTCGACTTCCTTATGCTTCGGATCCGGCGTGAAGTGCAGGCCCTTGGCGTGAGCCTGATGCGCGCGCCATTCCAGATACACATACCCAGGAATGCCGACAATGATAATCGCCGCAATGGACATCGGCAGACCCGCCATAGGCGTGGTGCCATAATATTGGGTGGGAATCAGGTTTTGAATCTGAGGTGTGCCGGGAATGGCCGTCATGGTAATACCGAACGCGCCGAAAGCAATCGCGCCGGGCAGCAGGGTTCGGGGCAGGTCCGCAGCGCGGTAGATGGCGTAGCCCATCGGGTAAATGACGAACACCACGACGAACAGGGAGATACCGCCATAGGTCATCAGCAGGCAGGGAATCACGACAGCTGCAACGGCAAACTTGGAGCCAATCAGCTTCACGAGCCAATCCGCCAGACTGCGGGCGGAGCCGGTCATATCCATGACCTTGCCGTACACCGCGCCCAGGAAGAAGGCCGGGAACCACGACAGCACATAGTTTGCCATACCGGTCATGTAATCGCCCAGGTAAGCGTCCAGCAGGGAGTATCCGCCCATAATGGCGACCACCATCGCGCAGACGGGAGCAAGCCAGATGATGTTGCAGCCCTTGAAGGCCAGGAACATCAGCAAAACCAGGCCAATTACAATACCAAGCAGAGATACAAATTCCATAAATTCTCCTTTCTAATCTACACACACATTGTCCTCTCCCGCCCCGGAGGGAGAACTGGCCGGGACGGGAGGGAACCAATTTTCAGGGGTTTACTCGTACAGGCACTTTGCCAGCTTCGTAAACATTTCGTCGCGGTACTGAATCTTCGCTTCGTCCTTGCCGTCGGAGTAATCGTAGAAACCCGCGCCGTTCTTCACGCCAAACTGACCCTTGGACGCACGGTCCGCCAGCATACCAAAGGGTTCTTTCTTGTCGCAAAGATCCGCAAAGAGGTAAGAAGCGATGTTGTTGAAGATATCCAGACCGCCCAGGTCGCAGACTTCGAAAGGCCCCAGGCACGCATACCGCAGGCCCAGGCCGTACTTCATCACGTCGTCCACGGCCTCGGGACTGGCGATGCCTGTGTCTACAATATGCAGACACTCCCGCAGAATCGCCAGCTGAATACGGTTCAGAGCAAAGCCCGGCGCGTCCTTGACGATGACCGGCTTCTTCTCCACCTTCAGCGCCAGATCACGGATGACGCCAGCGGCTTCGTCGCTGGTTTTCTCACCCTGGATGACCTCGATCAGACGGATGATGTGGGGCGGATTAATCCAGTGCATACCGCCGAAACGTTCCGGCTTGTGGATGACTTCGGCAATTTTGGTGATGGACAGGCCGGAGGTGTTGCTGGCAAGAACCACGTCCTCGCCCACAAGACGGGAGGCTTCTTCCCAGAACTTGTGCTTGACGTCCATCTTTTCCAGGACGGCCTCTACCACGAAATCCGCCGTCTTGAAGGCTTCCATTTCGCCGGTGTACGAAATGCGCTTGAGCAGCGCGTCGGACTCGGCCTGGGTCACGATGCCCTCGGAGACCTCTGTCTTCTGGTTGAGGGTGATGAGGTTTTTGGCCTTTTCCAGCGCGGCGGGGAAAATGTCATACAGGACCACGTCATAGCCGAACTTCGCAAAGGTCTGGCCCATGGAGGAACCCATGGTTCCTGCGCCTGCGATAACGATTTTCTTGATTTCCCGCATTATTCTTCCTCCATCTTCTTCAGGTCGGGGCTGATGATCAGCTCACAGCCGGTAGCGGCCTTGATATCGTCCAGGGTGTAATCGGGATGCAGCTCCGTGAGGACGATTCCCTCGGGAGTGACTTCCATCACGCCCATTTCGGTGATGATCATGTTGACCACGCCAACCGCAGTCAGGGGCAGGGTGCATTCCTTGAGAATTTTATGCGCGCCCTTCTGGGTGTGCAGCATGGCAACGATGACCTTCCGCGCGCCGACCACCAGGTCCATCGCGCCGCCCATGCCCGCGACCATTTTGCCGGGGATGATCCAGTTTGCAATATTGCCCTTTTCGTCCACTTCCATCGCGCCCAGGACGGTTGCGTCCACATGGCCGCCGCGGATGATGGAGAAGCTCTCCTCCGAGCCGAAGAAGTTGGCGTAAGGAGCGTAGGTCACATACGCGCCGCCGGAGTTAATCACGTCCACATCTTCCTTGCCCTTTTCCGGCGCGCCCAGAAGACCGGTAAAACCATTTTCCGAGTGCAGTACGATGGTTACGCCTTCCGGCAGGCAGTTTGCGACCATAGTGGGCAGGCCGATGCCCAGATTGGCGATATCGCCGTCCTTAAATTCTTTCGCCGCCCGTTTGGCGATTCTCATTTTCAGATCTGCCAAGGCTGCTCACCTCCTACAATATAATTGACATACACGCCGGCGGTTGTGAAGGTATCCACGTCCACCTCGCCGATTTCCACGACCTTTTCCGCGCCAAGAATGACCGTATCCGCGGCCATGGCCATGACGTGGTTAAAGTTTTTGGTAGCCTTATAGCAGCTGAAGTTGCCGAACTTGTCGCAGATGCTGGCCCGGCAGAGGGCGTAATCCGCGTGGAGGGGCAGTTCCAGCAGATACTGCTTTCCGTTGATGGTGAGGGTTTCCTTGCCGTCGGCAATGATGGTGCCCACGCCGGTGGGGGTCAGCACGCCGCCCAGGCCCGCGCCGGCGGCGCGAATCTTCTCGGCCAGGGAGCCTTGGGGAACCAGGGTGCACTCGAGAGTGCCCTCGTTCATGCCCTTGCCGATGATGGGGTTCATGCCTACGTGAGAGGCGATCATCTTGTCCACCATACCGGCGGAGAGCAGCTTGGCGACGCCGCGGTCAGTGGTGCCGGTGACAGAAGCGGGAAGGCCGCCGTCGTTGGCAATGACGGTCAGATGCTTTACGCCCTTTTCGACCAGAGCGTCGATCAGGATTTCCGGGGTGCCGGTGCCCAGGAAGCCGCCGACCATAATGGTCATGCCGTCCTGAATTCCTGCGACCGCCTCTTGGGCGGTTCTCATTTTGTTAATCATATTGTTTCGTTACTCCCTTCTTCAAAAGGCAAATCAGCCCGCGGTCCAGCCGCCGTCCACGGGGATGGCGGAGCCGGTGATGCTGGAAGCGGCGTCGGAGCAGAGGAACTTGACCACCTCAGCAATGTCGGAGGGGTCCAGCAGCTTCTTGATCGCCGCCTTTTGCAGCATGATCTTGCCAACCACTTCCTCCTCGCTGATGCCGTGCGTCTTGGCCTGGTCGGCGATTTGCTTGTCAACCAGGGGCGTACGGACATATGCGGGGCAGATGGAGTTGACGGTGATGCCATAGGGACCGCCCTCCAGGCCGGCGCACTTGGTCAGGCCCATAAGTCCGTGCTTGGCGGAGACGTAAGCGGACTTGAACTCGGAGGCCACCAGACCATGGATGGAGTTCAGGTTGATGATACGGCCCCAGCCGTTTTCCTTCATGGAATTCCAGCAGTATTTGGTCAGCAGGAACGGAGCGGTAAGCATCAGGGAGATGATGGTGTCCCACTTATCCTCGGGGAAATCCACAATCGGGGCCACGTTCTGGATACCGGCGATGTTGCACAGGATATCCACGCGGCCATACTTCTCCATGGTGACGTCTACCAGATTGCGGCAGCTCTCGCGCTTGCTCAGATCCGCCACAACCGGCACGGCGCCGATTTTCGCAGCGGACTCCTGCAAAAGCGATTCGTTAAAGTCGCCCATGACGACCTTCACGCCCTCTTCCGCAAGACCCTTCGCGGTAGCGAAACCGATTCCGCTGGCTGACCCGGTTACAATTGCGATTTTGTCTTTCAGCATACTGGGTTCCTCCTTGTTTTGATGTATATTGCACCAAATGAGCCTGGGGTTTGCTATACCGCCGCAGGGCAGCGGTATGTGCTTGTCGTTTTATACAAGCAAATTCTGTGCCAACTTTTGTAAATTGGCAAAACTGCCCTGTTTGCAAGGGATTGGAAATCCCCACTGTTTCAGGTGGAAAGAAAAATCCCCGCACTTTTTTGCATTTCACGCAAAAAAGTGAAAGGATTTTCAGACATTTCCGTAAATTTCGACATGAATCCGTTCGGATATTCGAACATTCTTCAAAAAACGACAGAATTTTGTCCGGATATCCGTACAAATCCGGAGGGGGGGGTATGAGCCTCAGACAATCCCGTATTTTAACATTTTTTCATAAAGAGTCGTCCGGCTGATGCCTAATTTTTTGGCGGCGGTGCTTTTGGAGTTCCGGCACTGGAGCAAGGTGTTCACAATCGCCTGACGCTCCGCCTCCGCTACGATTTCTTTCAAATCGCCGGCCTTTTGATAGGCGCCCGGGTTAGCGCCGGTGATGGAAACCGGCAGATGCTCCACCTGAATCCAGCGGTCCTTGCCTACGAAGTTAATGGCTCGTTCCAGGGCGTTTTCCATCTCCCGAACGTTGCCCCGCCAGTCGTAGCTGGTGAGGCAGTCCATGGCGGCTTTGGTGATGCCCTCCACGGCCACGCCTTCGCGTTTGGAAAACTTTTCGACCAATGCTTTTGCCAGCAGTGGTATATCCTCCCGCCGTTCCCGGAGGGCAGGAATGTACAGCGTCACCACATTCAAACGGTAATAAAGGTCCGGACGGAACTTGCCCTCCCGCACCATTTCATAGAGATCCCGGTTTGTAGCCGCCAGCACCCGCACGTTTACGGGTTCCCGCACATTGGAACCAATCCGCTGGACCTCCTTTTCCTGCAAGACGCGCAACAGCTTCACCTGCATGGGAAGCGGAAGGTCGCCGATTTCGTCCAGGAAGATGGTACCGCCCTCAGCGGCCTGGAACAAGCCTTGTTTTCCCTCTCGTTTTGCGCCGGTAAAGGAACCGCCCTCGTAGCCAAACAGCTCAGACTCAATCAAGTCTTCCGGCAGCGTTCCACAGTTAACGGTAATAAACGGCGCGTTTTTACGCGGACTGGCCTGATGAATCGAATGAGCGAACAGCTCCTTGCCAGTGCCGCTTTCTCCCAGAATGAGGACGCTTGAATTTGTTTTGGCAACTTTTTTAGCGGCTTCCTTCAAGCCTAGCATTACGGTACAATTCCCCACAATATCATTAATATTGTACCGTGCGGCGTTAATTTTGCCGTAAGCCTTTTTATAGGAATTCAATTCCCGTTCCATAGCGTTCATTTTTTCATAGAGCGCCCGCAAGTCTTCGGTATTACGAAACAGCACTCGTCCAAACGCCCCGATAATTTCCCCATCTTTCACGATAGGCGTACGGGAAGCAATCATTTTCCGTCCCTTGATGCTCTGGAACTCGCCCAGCTCCGCAACGCCGGTTCGGATGACGACATCCATCCGGGTATTTTCGATAACATCCTGGACATGAAGTCCCACGACCTTTTTTTGGTCCACGTTCAGAAATTCGGCATAAGCGCTGGAAAGCGCCTCGATATGCCCCTCTTTGTTGACGACAACCAGCAGCTCGTCCGTGGCGGAAAGCATGGTTTCCCACAAGATATCCGCGGCAATTTTCGGCTTCTGGTGTTTGGCTTCCATTACAGAATCCCTCTCTTTCGCCCTTACTTTTTCCGCAGCTCTTCACCAAAAAACTCAACGTCCCCGCCGGCCGCGGTATCCGCTCCGGGAGCGTCCGGAACCGACGCTTTTACCGTAGCGGTAACGTCGTTTACTGAAGAAGACCTTCCAGACACCAAACAGCGCAGCCAACGCAGCCACGGCGCCCGTAGCGATTTTGACTGGCGTTTTGGAGAAAAAGACCTGGATATCCCGCCACAGCACCAGCAGCCGGGACGCTTCCACGTCTGTGTAGGCCAACAAGTCGACATTCGCGTATTCTTTGCCGTCAATCTGGATGGACAAGGTTCCCAGTTTATCCCCTTCAGAAATCGGAGCCTCCACAGGGTCCGAATCCAGTGTGATGACTTTTTCAATACTTTCCGGTTCCAGGTCCCGCGGCGCGAGAATTTCGACGGCCTCCGCAGGCCGCAGCGTTACGTGATCTTCCTGGGAAAGAGCGACTGGAGCTTCACCAGCAACATCGGAGTCACTCAAAACGGTTTGATAAGCAAAATTAGAGAAAGCCCAATCAAACAGCCGGTTTGTTTCGCCGAAACTGTATGTCCACCAGATACCGTCATCCCGTTTAATGCGTTCGGTACCAAGAACCACACTGATAAAGCCCAAGGTTCCCCGCCGTGCCGACGAAACCAGGCAATGTCCGGCCTGGGAATGGGAACCGGTTTTTATCCCATGAGCATCAGGGTTAAGGTAATCCTTGGATCGACCGGAGATCAGGTAATTGGTATTTCGCAAAGGCCGTTCCGGCGACAGGTTTGTTGCGGGAATTGTAATAGACGCGGTATCGCAAACGGTCATAAACATGGGATATTCAAGCGCAGCTTTTGTAATCAGGTACAAATCCCACGCAGAAGAATAATGTTGATCATCGTGCAGCCCGTGAGGGTTAACGAAGTGGGTATTTTCGCAGCCAAGCTCCTTAGCAGCGGCATTCATGGCGTCAACGAACCCGTTAACAGACCCGGAGACTTTTTCGCCCAGGATATTGCAGGCCTCATTTGCGGACACAACCATCATACAGTACAGCAAATTTTCGACGCTCATTACTTCACCCGCCTCAATTCCGGCGGTACTTCCGTCCGCGGACAGCCCTTCCATAGCGGATTGGCTCACGGTAATCTCGTCAGACAGAGAGAACTGACCAGCATCGATAGCCCGCAGGACGAGCAAAGCGGTCATAATTTTAGTCAGGCTGGCTGGGTACATTTCCTGATGTTCATTTTTAGCATACACGACCGTACCGGTTTTTTCGTCCACCAGCAGGGCAGCTTTCGCCTGTATTTCCGGGGCTTCTGCGGCCCCTGCCGGGACCGTCCACAAGCTCAACACAAGGACTGCTGCGAAAAAAATGGAAAAAAAGCGTCTTGTTTTCATATCCATCCCCCATAAAGTATGTTATACTATGCTTGTCCGTCACGTTGGTTTTTTGAGGCTCCCGCCTCAAGCTCCGGCGCAGGGACTCTGCCCCTGCACCCCGCCGCCTTTGAAAAGGCGGGCGAAACTTTTAACAATTATAACAAAAAAAACAAGGAAGTGCAACCGTGGACTCACAACGAAAAATCACCCGAATGGAATGCGCGCTCCTGGCCCTGACCGCACTTTTTCTAAGCCTCCTGCTAACGCTCTGCTTCCGCGACCGCGCATCCGTGTCAATACCTGCCGGCACGGAAGTAGAATTCACCATCCCGCAGGAGGCGATTCAACCGGAGGTAAAGCTGGTAAACCTGAACATCGCATCCGCCGAAGAATTGGAGACCTTGCCCGGCATAGGCGGCAAGCTGGCGGAGCGGATTATAGCCTATCGCACGGAGAACGGGCCATTTGAGACCGTTGAGGATTTAGCGAATGTTTCCGGCATAGGAGAAGCCAAACTTGCAGATTTGGAAGGATATGTAACAGTGGAGGAACCTGAGAAATGAGGATATTGGTAGTAGATGACGAGCGCACCCTGGTAAAGGGAATGAAGTTCAACCTGGAGAATGAAGGTTATGAGGTAGAGTGTGCCTATGACGGCGCAGCGGCGGTGGACCTTGCGCGGGAGGGCCATTTTGATTTGGTGATATTGGATTTAATGATGCCGGAGCTGGACGGTTTGGAAGTATGCATGCGGATACGGGAATTTTCGAACGTACCGGTAATTATGCTCACGGCCAAAAGCGAAGACGCGGATAAGCTGATGGGTTTCGAGTGTGGCGCCGACGATTATCTGACAAAACCGTTCAACATATTGGAGCTGAAAGCGCGCGTCCGCGCATTGCTTCGCCGGGCCGCTGGCGTCCAGCGTACCCGCGGGAGCATCCTGACAGCAGGCGGCTTATCATTGGACACAGAGGCCCGCGTAGCGATCCGGGGCGAAGAAACGGTAGACCTCACAGCGAAGGAATACGATTTAATAGAGCTGTTGATGCGCAACCCCCGCCGCGTATACAGCCGTGAAAATCTGATGAATGTAGTATGGGGATATAGTTACGCCGGGGACTACCGCACAGTAGACGTACACATCCGCCGATTACGGGAAAAGCTGGAAGAGAACCCGGCGGAACCGGATCATATCATGACCAAATGGGGAGTTGGTTATTATTTCAAGGAATAAGCGAACCTTGTGGGACAGTCTTCAATTTCGGTTTGGAGTAAGTTACATTCTGGTAATTGTAGGCGTATTGTTGTTGCTGAATACGTATCCGCTTTTAGCGTCAGAGGACTTGGTGTTCCGTTCCAAGACGGCCACCATGCAAAGCGGCATTTCGGTAATGATCAACTCGCTTTCGGGCCTGGACCGTCTGACGGAAGAAAATGTAGCGAACGCCATGGCGATCACACAGGAGACAACGTTTTCCCGTATTATGGTCACAGACAGCGCAGGGCTGGTACTATACGATTCCCGGGAGACCGGCAGTGTTGTAGGCGACTATGCATTATTTGCAGAAATAGTCCAAGCCCTCATGGGTCTGGACGCTTCCAGCTGTACGTACCAGGGCGGGGCGTTCCGCAGCCGTGCGGCCTCGCCGGTTCTGTATCAAAACCAGATCATAGGCGCAGTGTACGCATATGAATATGACACCGAACAAGCGGCGCTGTTGTCGGACCTGCAAAGTAATCTTTTGCGTATTTCGGCGGTGACGGGCGCAGTGGTTATGGTTTTAAGCCTGATACTCTCCAAGGCGCTGACGCAAAAGATTGGCCTTCTTCTGACGGCGATCCGGGAAGTGCGGGAAGGTGCGTACAGCCACCGTGCCGAGATTCGCGGCCGGGATGAAATCGCGCAGATTGGCGAAGAATTCAACAGTCTGACGGACCGTCTTCAAACGACCGAAACGGCCCGCCGCCGTTTCGTCTCCGACGCCTCCCACGAGTTAAAAACCCCGCTTGCAGCCATTCGGCTTCTTTCGGATTCCATCCTGCAAACGGAGAGCATCGACCTGGATACGACACGGGAATTTGTGTCGGACATAGGCCGCGAAGCGGAACGTCTTTCCCGCATCACGGAAGACCTCCTCCGCCTCACGCGTCTGGACAACGGTATTTTGGAACCAATGACGGAAGTGGATGTTCTTCCGGTTTTGGAACAAGTCATGCGTATGATGAGTCTGGTAGCGCAGGAAAAAGGCGTTGATCTCACCTATTCCGCTGCCGAGGGCTGTACAGTTCTTGCAACCAAGGACGAAATTCACCAGGTGATCTACAATCTGACAGATAATGCGGTCAAATATTCTGCTGCGGGCGGTTTTGTCCAGGTCTCGCTGGCTCTGGACGAGGAGCAGGTTGTGCTGACTGTAGCCGATAACGGCGTAGGCATTCCGGAAGCCGACCTCCCCCGCATTTTCGAGCGTTTTTATCGGGTAGACAAGGCGCGTTCCCGCGCGGCAGGTGGGACAGGCCTGGGCCTTTCCATCGTCAGCGATACGGTAAAGCGTCGGGGCGGTACGGTAGAAGCGGCAAACCGTCCTGACGGCGGTTCTCTGTTTACGGTCCGCTGGCCCCGTCTGAGCCGCGCGGAAGGAGGAAATTCCCTATGAAGCTGCAAAAACGCCTGACAGCAATCACATTGTTTCTGACGGCGTTCTTTCTGTGCGCCTGCGCCTCTATGGAGATCGAAGCGAACGGTTATGATCTCTATTTTCAGGAGTCGGACTTAAACCTTGCCGCGGGCGGCGGCGCGCTGCAAACGGAGCATATATACCTGACCGCCACAGAGGACCCGCGTGCATTGGCGGAAACGCTGATGTCCGAGCTTCTGAAGGGCCCTCGGGACGAGACGCTGAAAAACACAATTCCCGCCGGAACGACCCTGCAATCATTGGAGCTGACAGGCCGTCGGGCAGTCGTTGATTTATCAGCGGCATACAGCAACCTGTCCGGTATAGCGCTGACGATGGCGGACTATGCGATCACGCTGACGCTTACCCAGATTCCGGAAATACTGGCGGTACAGATTACGGTCCGGGGCCAGGAGCTGACGTACCGGGAAAAGCAGGTGTTTTTGAATCGGGAAGCGCTGCTGTCCCAGGAAGAAGACGTTCTCCGCACAATACCGGCGACGCTGTATTTTCTGAACAGCGACGGCGTACTGACGCCGGAAGAACGTCTCCTGGAGCTTTACGAAGGCGATACGCAAGTCAGCGCGGCGGCCAAAGCGCTGGAACGCGGTCCGGAAAATCAAAACCTGTCTCCCGTGCTGCCGGAGGGCTTCCAGCTCAACGCAGTATGGCAGGAGGACGACATTTGCTATGTAAATCTCTCCGCCGCGCAGATGGAAAACGGCACAGAAAATTTACAAGCCGCGATCCAGTCTCTGGGACGTTCTATGTGTTCCCTGGAGAGTGTAAATGAGACCTGGTTTCTGGTAGACGGCGAATTCAGCGATGAATTTGCGCCAATTTCCGCGGAAAAATTTTCATCAATTTCATCATAAGTATTGCAAAAGTGGGAAAATTATGATATTATAAAAGGAAAATCAAAAAATAGGCTTAAGAAAGGCCGTCCAGCAGAGATAGCTTTCAGGTTCCGGAGCAGGAAAAATATCCTTCAAAAAAAGGCCCGCAAGCTCACGATGTTTGCGCCTGCGGGTTTTTTATGGTTTCAGAATGATTTTGTTGAATTTATGAGAAATTATTTCATAAGCTGCCGTTTTCGGCAGGAGCTTGAGGATGAATGGAAATCTAACAAAAGCGAAATACACAATCAAACAAAAGAGGGATGGGAGAGGATTCAAATATGATCGAAACCAGAAATGGAACGCTCTTTTTGGATGGCTGTGATACAACAAAGCTGGCCCAAAAATACGGAACGCCGCTGTATATTTATTCACAGACGGCCATTGAGGAACGGTTTGCGGAGCTGCGTCGGGATTTTGTCGAACGCTGGCCGGGCGCACGGGTAGCCTATGCCGCAAAATCATTCTTCTGCCTGGGCATGGCTCGTTTGGTTGCCGAAGCCGGAATGTGTCTGGACGTTGTTTCCGGCGGAGAATTGCGTACAGCTTTAGCGGCTGGTTTCCCGGCGGAGCGGATTGAGTTTAACGGAAACAATAAACTTCCCGGCGAACTGGAGCTTGCCATAGAAAACAGCGTAGGCCGGATGATCATCGATGGCGCGCATGAACTGGAAGACATTGAGTCCATCTGCAGGGCGAAAGGCAAACGCATGAAGGTCCTCTATCGTGTAACGCCCGGCGTAAAGGCCGACAGTCACGACTATATTGTTACTGGCAAAAAAGATTCAAAGTTCGGCTTCCCGCTGGACGAGGATGTAATTTATCCGGCGGTGGAAGCCGCCATCCGATCGCCCTATGTGGATTTCCTGGGCTTCCACTTCCACATTGGTTCACAGCTCTTCAAGAACGAACCCTACCTCCAGGCAACAGACGCCATACTGGAACTGGTTCGGCATGTGAAGGCCTGTTATGGCGTTGAAGTACGGGAGCTGAACCTGGGAGGCGGCTTCGGCATTGCCTACAACGACGAAGAAGAACGCAAACCCTACCGCTACTATCTGGACCCGATGATGGAACGGATTGCCGCATGTTTTGATGAAATGGGCCTATTACGTCCGGCGCTTGTGGTGGAGCCGGGCCGGAGCATCGCCGGAGACGCCGCCATAACCCTTTATACCATCGGCTCCATCAAGGAAATCAAAGGCTTGCGCAAATACGTTTCGGTAGACGGCGGCATGACGGATAACATTCGTCCGGCGCTGTATCAGGCGGTTTACCGGGGCGTTCTGGCAAACAAAGCCAGTCAGCCTGCGGAAGAAATTGTAACAGTGTGTGGTAAATGCTGTGAGAGCGGCGATATTATTATAAAGGACGCAAAACTTCCGAAGGCAGAGCGCGGCGATTTGCTGGCGGTGTTCTCCACCGGCGCGTATGGCTACACCATGGCCAGCAATTATAACAGCATACCGGTTCCCGCGGTGGTTCTGGTGCGGAACGGGCGGGACGAATGTCTGGTTCAGCGGCAGACCTGGGAGCAAATGACCGCCTGCCAGCGCATTCCGGACTCTTTGAAAGGGGAATAAGGTGAAGGCATGAAAACGCTGATTCAAAACGGTACGATTCTCGACCCGGCGAACCGGATTCACTCCAAAAACAACCTGCTTTTGGAAGATGGAAAGGTCCTGGCTCTGACAGCGGAACAACCCGAAGCGGATGTGGTTCTGGACGCCTCCGGCAAATACGTCTGCCCTGGTTTTCTGGATATTCATATGCACGAGGACCCCTACGACGAGGAAAACGACCGTCTGATTCCGGACATTACCTGCTCCATGCTTCGCATGGGTGTCACGACGGCCATCGGTGGAAACTGCGGCATCAACACGGCAGACCCGGTGAAATACCTGGACCTCATGGACCGGGACGGCGGAGCCGTCAACATGGGGCTTCTGGCCGGGCATACCTTCTTCCGGGAGGCCGTGGGCCACATGGACAAATACACCGCCATTGAACCCGGCGAATTGAAAGAACTTTCCGCCATGACCTGCAACGCCCTGGAAGCAGGCTGCTTCGGCGTATCCTTCGGCATTCGCTATGTGCCGGGCGTTTCCATGGAGGAAATGGTTGAGACCGCCCGGGGCTGTAAAAAGGCGGGCAAGTTTGTCGCCGCCCACGTCCGGGACGACGCGGAATTCATTTTCAGCGCCGTCAATGAGCTGTTTGACATTGGACGTATTCTGGATGTGCCGGTTCAAAATTCGCACGTAGGCAGCATGGGCGGCTTTGGACAGATGGAACGGCTTTTGGAGATGATGGACCGTTGCCGCGCCAATGGGATGGACCTCTCCGGCGACTGCTACCCCTACTACGCCTTCAGCACCCGCATCGGAGAAACCACCTATGACGAGGGCTTTTTGGAGCGTTATCACGCTGACTATTCCGTCATAGAAATCTGTGACGGCAAATACAAGGGTCAGCGGTGCAATGAAGCCATGTTCCGGGAGCTTCGCGCCGAAGCCCCCCGCACCATTACGGTCTGTCACGTGATGAAGCCGGAGGATGTGGACATGGCCCTTCTGCATCCCAACATTATGCTCGCCAGCGACGGACTCATGAGCGGCGGACAGGGCCATCCGCGGGCAGCGGGAACGTTCCCGCGCTTTCTGCGGAACTACGTCAAAACCGGACGCCTGAGCCTGGACGCCGCCATCGCCAAAATGACCGCCATGCCCGCGGCAAAGCTGGGACTGCGCAATAAAGGAACCCTCCGCCCCGGCGCGGACGCCGACGTTGTGATTTTTGACTTGGATACGATTGCAGACAAGGCCGCCTTTGACCAGCCCAACCTCCCCCCGGAGGGAATCGACTACGTTTTGATCAACGGCCGGATCGCTATGGACCATGGCAAAACTGTAAACGACCGTTTAGGCCGCAGCCTGCGGAAATAAACCAAGGAGGATTCTTGTATTATGCTGCAACTTCTGAAAAACGTAAAAGCCTACCGGGACGGCGTATGGAAGCCCAGTGAAATTCTCGTCGCGAACCAGAAGGTCGAGCGGATTGCAGACAAAATCGACTGTACCTGCGACGGCCTGCAGCTCCTGGACGGCGGCGGAAAAACCGCCATTCCCGGCTATATTGATCAGCACGTCCACATTGTGGGCGGCGGCGGAGAGGGCAGTTTTATTACCCAGGTTCCGCCGCTGAAGTTCAGCGAGCCGGTGAAGGCGGGCGTCACTACGATTGTGGGTCTGCTGGGAACTGACGGCGCAACCCGCAGCGTGGCGAATCTGGTAGCGAAAACCAAGGCCCTGCGGGAGTTCGGCCTCACGGCTTACTGTCTCACGGGGAATTACAGCTATCCGTCCCCGACGCTTACGGGCAGCGTCATGAATGACATTGTATTTATTGATGAAATCATTGGCGTAAAAATTGCCATTTCCGACCATCGGTCCAGTAACATGACCAAAGAATCCCTCATCAAGCTGGCCTCTGACGCCCGGATTGCGGGAATGCTCTCCGGCAAGCCCGGAATTGTCCACCTCCACACCGGCACCGGTAAGGCGGAGCTGGATATGCTCTTTGAAATCGTGGCGGAAACGGAAATTCCCATTTGGAACTTCCGTCCGACGCACCTGGCGGGAAAATACGATTCCGCCATCCGCTTTGCCAAACAGGGCGGATACATCGACTTTACCTGTGACCCGGAGGATATGGTCAACCGTACTGCTCTGCTGGTCCGGGCCATTGACGAGGCCCCCGAAGGACTGGTGACGATCAGCACGGACAGCAACGGCAGCCTTCCGGTCTGGAATGAAAAAAAGGAACTGGTGGGCATTCGCGCCGCGGCTATTTCCGCGCTTCATGAGACCGTTCGCGCCATGGTGCAGATACAGGGCTGTCCGCTGGAAAAGGCCCTGGCCCCAGCAACGGAAAACGTTGCCAAAGCCCTGGGACTCTATCCCGCCAAGGGCTGTCTTGCCGCCGGTTCCGACGCCGACATCGTTCTGCTGGACGATGGCCTGAATGTTGATTCTGTGTTTGCCAAGGGCAAGTGTATGCTTTGGGGGAAGGAGATGCAGGTTCAAGCGAATTTTGAAGCCTGAGACGCATTTTTCTGGTATAAGGCGTCGGTCCCCGGCTGGCGTTTTATAGAATAGGAACAGGAAACGTGAGAAAGGAGAATTTTAATGTCAAATAAGGAAACTCCAAAGCTGGGAAAAAAGACGTTCAAGATGCCGAATACCTGGATTGTGGTTTTCGCCATGGTGGTCCTTGTGGCAGTCCTGAGCTGGATTGTTCCGCCTGGACAGTATGATTATGTACAGGTGGAGGTCGACGGAACGATGCGGAACCTGGCCGTCGACGGCTCGTTCCACTACATCGACAAGGCGGACACCTCCCCCACCGGCGTGTTTGGCGTGTTCCGTGCGCTGTACACCGGCACCGTGGAGGCCGCCAGCACAATCTTTATGATTATGATTTGCTGCGCCAGTTTCCGAATTATGGTAAGGACCGGGGCTTTCCATGCCGGAATTGGCGTAATCATGAAAAAGCTGGGGAATAAGGCCGTTGCCCTGGCGGTGGTCCTCATGATCGCCTTTGCGCTGTGTGGTTCCGTGTTCGGAATGCTGAGCGAGCTGTATGGTTTTTACCCGCTCATTGTAGGCTTGGGCGTCGCCTTGGGCTATGACGCCATGTTTGGCTTTGCCATTCTGGCCCTGGGCGAATACATCGGCTTTACCTGCGGCACGCTGAACCCCTACAACGTCGCCATTTCGCAAGGCATTTCCGAAGTTGCCATGTATTCGAACCAAGGTTATCGCTGGCTGAGCTTCGTGGTGATGGTGGGCATTGCCATGATTTACCTGCTGCGCTACGGCTTCAAGATTCGCAAGGACCCCACCAAGTCCGCGGTTTATGGCCGTCCCTGCATTCACTCTTTCGGCGACGGCGCGCTGGACGAATACAAGCTGGCCCTCAAGGACATTCTGGTTCTGGTGGACCTGCTGATCACGCTGATCATTCTTATGATTGGTCTGATGAAGTATAGCTGGGGCAACACCCAGCTCTGCGGCCTGTTTATCATGATGGCCATTGTAGCCGCCATTATCAACCGCTGGAGCGGCGACAAGTTCGTTGACGAATTTGTTGACGGCATCAAGGGCATTGCCTGGGGCGCGCTGATTGCCGGTCTTTCCCGCGCGATTCTGGTGGTAATGAACGATGCGGTCATTACCGATACGATCATTCACGCCCTGGCGGAGCTGCTGAAGAAAGCTCCCTCCGCCCTCTCGGCGCAGATGATTCTGATTGTTCAAACCATCATTAACCTGCCGATTTCCTCCGCCACGGGTCAGGCGGCCGTGACCATGCCGATCATGGCCCCGCTGTCCGATGCACTGGGCGTCAGCCGTGACGTGGCCTGCCTGGCCTTCCAGTTCGGTGACGGACTCTCGAACCTGCTGTGGCCGACGAGTCAGGTTGTGATCGTCTGCGGCACCTCCGATATTCCCTATGAAAAATGGGTCAAGTGGTTCCTGCCCCTGTTCTTTATTGAATTAGTGGCCCAGATGGTTCTGGTTGGCGGCGCGGTGATGATTGGCATTTGACCCCGCGCAATACCAGAAAAAGTTCCGTAAAGCGGCGCCCCTCCTTTGGGAGGGGTGTTCGTTTTGCATTGCACAAGGTTTCGTGTTATAATAACGTTTCAATCTGCACAAGAAAGAAGGGTCATTCATGGAATTGGAAGCCATGTATCAAAAACTGGGTGTCAGCCCACAGGTTTTCGCTTACGGCCAGCATGTTCTGGAGCGTCTTCGCGGACGCTTCGACGAAATTGACCGGACGGCGGAATATAACCAGGGGAAAGTCCTGGCGGCCATGCAGGAGAACCGTCTGGCCGCGAACCATTTCGCCGCAACGACCGGCTACGGATACGACGACGAGGGACGAGACAACCTGGAACGCATTTATGCCAGCGTGTTTCACACAGAAGCGGCGCTTGTCCGTCCGCAAATCACCTGCGGTACCCATGCGTTAACCGTAGCGCTTTCCGCGAACCTGCTCCCCGGCGACGAACTCCTCTCCCCAGTCGGCGCGCCCTACGACACCTTGGAAGAAGTCATCGGCATCCGGGAAAGTACGTGTTCCTTGAAGGAATACGGCGTCACTTACGCCCAGGCGGACCTGCGTCCTGACGGCGGCTTTGATTTCGACGCCATCCGCGCGGCCATCAACGAGCGTACCAAACTGATTACGATTCAGCGTTCCAAGGGCTACGCCACCCGTCCCACATTTTCCGTGGCGCAAATCGGGGAACTGATTGCGTTTTGCCGCTCGGTGAAGCCGGACGTAAAAATTATGGTGGACAACTGCTACGGCGAGTTCGTGGAAACCGTGGAACCCTCCGACGTAGGGGCTGACATGGTGGTTGGAAGTCTGATCAAAAATCCCGGCGGAGGTCTTGCGCCCATCGGCGGCTATATCTGCGGAACCAAAGCGTGTGTGGAACGTTGTGCATATCGCTTGTCCGCCCCGGGCCTGGGGCGGGAGGTCGGTGCAAACCTGGGGCTTATGCCTGCGTTTTACCAGGGCTTTTTCCTGGCTCCCACGGTTACGGCAGGCGCGTTAAAAGGTGCGATTTTCGCGGCAAACCTCTATGAACCGTTGGGCTTTTCCTGTGTTCCCGGCGCGGAGGAGAAGCGTCATGATATCATCCAGGCGGTGACGCTGGGCAGCCGGGAAGCGATGGTAGCCTTTTGCAAGGGGATTCAGGCCGCCGCGCCGGTGGATAGTTATGTAACTCCGGAACCGTGGGCCATGCCCGGCTATGACAGTGAGGTCATTATGGCAGCGGGAGCCTTTGTTCAGGGAAGCAGCATCGAGCTTTCCGCCGACGGTCCGATTCGTCCGCCGTACGCGGTCTATTTTCAGGGCGGCCTGACATGGCAGCATGCAAAACTGGGAATTCTGTTAAGTCTCCAAAAATTGGCAGATGCAGGTCTTGCACCCACCGATTACGTTTCGTAATGTGGTGGTTTTTCCCACAGAAAATTTTTGAGCATTTTGTCAATTGCGCGATTTTTTTCGGGCTGGGAGCGGCAGACAAATGAAAATTTTCTCCGCTGTTCTTCGCCCTTTTTCGACAATTTCGCCAAACTTTACAGAAAGCCCCGCAGGTTTCGTCCGCTTCACCCAGGAGGCGCAAAGTTTACATAAATTTGTGAATAAAATCTTTTACAAAGAGTTATTCACATTTTCCACAGAGTTTTCCACAGCCTTTCATCGATTTATTTCCAATGGTTTCCCGCGTTTATATCAATTTTTTACAAACCCTGTAACCGTATTTCTCCACAGTGGAAAACAATGTTTTTTCTTGACATAATTCTGTTTTTTCAAAAAGAACGGTCGTTTTTTAGCGGCTCTTGTCAGAGGGAAACAGCGGCGAAAAATGACTTGACAACTTCCGCGCCAAGTGTTGTCTGGTAAATTTCACCGGGAGCCGTCTTTCGGTGAGAGGAGAACTGGAAACCGCTTTTTCCAACCCTTTGACCGTATTTGCGTTTGAGGCGTCGTTGACCCTTGTAAAAAATGCAGACGCTGTGATATAATATATAAAACTGTATTTTACAGAGGATTTATGAAATCGTTTTTTCCAATTTCAGTCCTTCGTGGAGGTTTGGTATGGACAAGTATACCATTTTAAAGCAATCCTTCGGCCATACCGGCTTTCGTCCAGGGCAGGAGGACCTTGTGGACGGCGTTCTCACCGGGCGGGACGTCCTTGGTATCATGCCTACCGGCGGCGGGAAATCCATTTGTTATCAAATCCCGGCGTTGCTGCTTCCCGGAATTACGGTTGTCATCTCCCCCCTCATCTCCCTGATGAAGGATCAGGTTGCCGCCCTGCAAAACGCCGGAATCAGCGCCGCATTTCTCAACAGCTCTCTGGACCAGGAGTCGGCGCGTCAGGTCTGGGATGGAGTTCGCTGGAATGTTTATAAGCTGATTTATATTGCGCCGGAACGTCTGACAGACCCTCGTTTCCTGGACGCTTTAAGTAACGTATCACTGGTGGCGGTGGACGAGGCCCATTGCATTTCCCAATGGGGCCAGGACTTCCGTCCAAGTTACCTGAAAATTGCGGAGTTTGTGGAGCGGCTTCCCAGCCGTCCGATTCTGGCGGCCTTTACTGCCACGGCAACCGCGCAGGTGCAGGAAGACATTGCCCAGCGTTTGCAGCTGCGGGACCCTGTGCGGATTGTGACGGGCTTCGACCGTCCAAATTTGTTCTTTGATGTACAGCGGCCGAAAAAAAAGCTCTCTGCCGTACTGGAACTCGTGAAGGAGCGCCAAGGCAGGAGCGGAATTGTTTACTGCGCAACTCGTTCGACGGTGGAAAAGGTCTGCGAGGCCCTTTGTGACGAAGGAATTTCCGCTACGCGGTACCATGCGGGGCTGACGGAGGAGGAACGTCTTCACAATCAGGACGATTTTCAGTTTGACCGCAAACTCGTTATGGTAGCTACGAATGCCTTCGGCATGGGGATTGACAAATCCAATGTCAGCTTTGTGATTCATTACAATATGCCGAAAAACCTGGAATCCTACTATCAGGAGGCGGGCCGCGCCGGGCGTGACGGCGAACCGGCGGATTGTATTCTGCTCTATGGGGCCGGGGACATAACAACGGCGAAGTTTTTGATCGGTCACAGTGACGACGGCACGCTGTCTGACGAAGAACGCGCCGCGCTCCAAAAGCAAAACCTGGACCTGCTGAACGTCATGATCGGCTACTGCAAAACGACGAATTGCCTGCGGGGATACATTCTGGAATACTTTGGACAAACCCATCCGGAGACCTGTAACGGCTGCGGCAACTGCGGCGGGACGTTCGAGGACGTGGACATCACCATTCCGGCACAGATCATTTTGTCTTGCGTCAAGCGGGTGCAGAAGCACCTGGGGTATTACATCGGAATGGGGATGATTACCCAGGTTTTACGGGCGGGCAAAGGCCAGCGGGTGGTGGACCTGCGTCTGGATTCTCTTTCCACATACGGACTTTTGAAGGAAACCCCTGCGCCTTTGCTGCGGCAGTATTTCGATTGTCTGGACACCAAAGGATACACATTTATTGAATCGGAGCATAGTACGCTGCGTCTTACCGAACGGGCGGGTGCGGTGCTGTTTCACGGCGAACGGGTAACGATGCGGGTCAAAGCGGAACGGCAGGCGGCGGATCTTCCGCGTAAGGTTACGGCTGTAAGCGAAAACCAAGTGAATTTTGACCTGCTTGCGGCGTTGAAAGCCACACGGAACCGTCTGGCCAAGGAGGAAAACGTACCAGCGTACATCGTATTTTCCAATGCAACGCTGTCGGATATGGCCGCAAAAGAGCCGCGGAGCATAAAGGATTTTCTGGAAGTGTCCGGCGTGGGACGTGTCAAGGCATCCCGTTATGGGCAGGCGTTTCTGGATACCATCAACCAGTTTCTCGCAGCGCAGCTGTGAGGCGTTCGGATTTTCAAACCAGGAGGGCGTGCGGCAATGAAAAGAGCGGTATTGATTCCCGATTCGTTCAAAGGAACTTTGACTTCCCGGCAAATTTGTGACATTCTCCGCAAAGCGATTCATACGTATTTCCCGGACTGTGAAACCGTCGCAATTCCCGTCGCCGACGGCGGCGAGGGCAGTGTGGATTGCTTTCTGTCTGCCTTGGGGGGCGAAAAAGTATTCCTGACTGTAAAAAATCCGTATTTTGAGGACATGGAAGCATTCTATGGTTTGACAGACAACGGTCGGACGGCGATTATTGAAATGGCGGCGTGTGCGGGTCTGCCGCTGGTGGAAAACCGGAGAAATCCGATGAAAACCACTACTTACGGCGTAGGACAGCTGATTTTGGCAGCGGCGTCCCGGGGTGTGAAAAAAATCATCGTTGGGCTGGGCGGCAGCGCTACCAACGACGGCGGCTGCGGTGCAGCGATGGCGGCAGGCATCCGGTTTTTCAACGCCGGTGGGGAGCCCTTCCTCCCCACCGGCGGAACCACCGGCGATATTGTGTCAATTGACTTTTCCGGACGGCACAAGGTTCTGGACGGCGTTGAGATTGTGACGATGTGTGACATTGACAACCCGATGTACGGTCCTGCCGGCGCAGCTCATGTGTTCGGTCCGCAGAAAGGCGCGGACCCGGAGATGGTACAGCGTTTGGACGCCGGCATTCGGAATTTGTGCGAAGTCATTTGCCGGGACGGCGGTCCGGACCTCCGCGAAACGCCCGGCGGCGGTGCGGCGGGTGCAATGGG
>CANDBG010000048.1 GCA_947382875.1 uncultured Oscillibacter sp.
GACGATACGGTTAATATTCGGCACCTCGTTGACGATCCGCACACTAACCCGGTCTAAGACCTCGTAAGGAATTCTGGTCCAATCAGCAGTCATAAAGTCGCTGGTAGTAACGGACCGCAGGGCGAGCGTATAATCATACGTTCTTCCGTCGCCCATCACGCCCACGGACCGCATATTTGTCAACACCGCAAAATACTGATTCATGGTTCCTTCCAAATTCGCGCGTGCGATCTCATCCCGGAAAATAAAGTCGGCCTGCCGCAGTGTGTCCAGCTTATCCTTTGTAACCTCGCCGATCACCCGGATAGCCAAACCCGGTCCTGGGAATGGCTGACGCATTACCAAATACTCCGGTAAATCCAGTTCCCGTCCTAACTGCCGCACTTCATCTTTGAACAACAAACGCAGCGGTTCAATAATCTCCTTAAAATCGACATAATCCGGCAGACCGCCCACATTATGATGACTTTTAATCACGGCGGCATCTCCCGCGCCGGACTCGATCACATCCGGATAAATGGTGCCTTGAACGAGATAATCCACCTGACCGATTTTTTTCGCTTCTTCCTCAAAAACGCGGATAAACTCCTCACCGATAATCTTACGTTTTCTTTCCGGCTCCGAAACGCCCGCCAGTTTCGACAGAAACCGTTCTTCGGCATTTGCGCGTACGAACTGGATATCCCACTTCTGGAAAGCGGCTTCAACCTCGTCGCCCTCATTCAAACGCATCAAGCCATGATCAACAAACACGCAGGTAAGCTGGCTGCCAACCGCCTCGGCCACCAGCGCCGCCGCTACGGAGGAATCCACGCCGCCGCTCAAGGCAAGCAGGACGCGGCCCTTTCCAACCTTTTCCCGAATCTGTCGGATTGCGGTGTCCTTATAATCGCCCATGGACCAATCGCCCGCTGCACCGCAAACGTTGTAAAGAAAGTTGCGGATCATGTCCGTGCCATGTTCGGTGTGATTCACCTCGGGATGATATTGCACGCCGTAAAAACCGCGTTTCTCGTCAGCGATGGCAACGTTCGGGCAGGCGGAGCTGTGTGCATAAAGCTGGAAGCCGTCGGGAACTTTTTCCATGTAATCCCCATGACTCATCCAGGTAATGCCCTGTGCGGGGAGATTCTGGAACAGCTTGCAGGAGGTATCAAAGAAAGTTTCCGTTTTGCCGTACTCCCGGGCAGAATCGTCCACGGCGGCGGTAACTTTTCCGCCAAGGTTGTGCGCAAGCAGCTGACAGCCGTAGCAGATGCCGAGAATCGGCACACCCAGCCGGAAGATTTCCGGGTCAGCTTGTGGGGAGGAGGGGGCGTAAACGCTGTTAGGTCCTCCGGTAAAAATGAAACCAATCGGGTTCATGGCCCGCAGGTTTGCAAGGGGCGTGGTGTAAGGCTTGACCTCACAATAAACGCCGCACTCCCGAACACGGCGAGCAATGAGTTGATTATACTGTCCGCCGAAGTCCAGAACAATTACCATTTGATGCTGCATAAATCACATATCCTTTCTGCTACTACAAAGAAAACACTTATTCCGTTTCGATGAAATAATCTCCGTTTCCACAATTCCTCCGCTCTGTCCTGAAAAAGTTCATCAAACCATTCCTTGCTGACACCGTCCTGTAAGGAATGGTATTCGCCCACGTAGGACCACAGATTTGCCAGGACCCGGGAAAAGGCGTCCTGCAATTCGCTTTCGTTGTAAAAGAGCTGAAATGTGCGCCATGCATCGGAATTGTTTTCTGCATATTGGTTCAAAAATTCCCACAGGTCCGCAAGGAAGCGTTTGCAATGTTCCGGGTTCTCTGTGTCGAAGAAATCCGGAGCGGCCAAATCCCGGTATAACTGGTCATAAATCGCCTTTTTCAGCTCTTTTTTACGTCTTGGTATGACGTTTCATCCTTCCGAAATACAATATTACCCGGTTCTGCGGAATCAATAACCGCCAGGGAGTGGAGGTTCACGCCAGCGGCCCGCAGACGGTCTCCGCCGCCCTGGAATCCCTTTTCCACGGCGCAGCCAATGCCAACAAGCACCGCGCCAGCGGAGTTCACAATGTCGCACAGCCCCCGCACAGCCTCACCGTTTGCCATAAAATCGTCCACAATCAAAACGCGGTCTCCGGCGTGGAGCCACTCCTGGGAGACCAGCAGCGTCACCTTTTTCTTGTAGGTGTAGGAAAAAATTTCACTCTGATAAAGGCCGCCCTCAATGTTGTCGCTCTTCGCCTTTTTCGCAAAGATCATCGGCTTTCCGAACCGCTGGGCGACAATGGCAGCCAGTGCAATCCCGGACGCCTCGGCGGTAAACACGACATCGACCGCATCCATATCAAAACATTTTCCAAATTCCTCAGCAATATGGTCCAGCAGCACGGTATCCACCCGATGGTTCAAAAAACCATCCACCTTGATAATGCCGCCTGGAAGGACGGCGCCCTCCTGAAGAATACGCGCTTTCAGCTCCTGCATAGACGGTTCCCCCTGTTTCAAATTGGTTTGTACCATTATGACGGAATTCGATAAAAATTGCAATGGTTTTTGCAAAGAAAAACTGCGCCGCAGGGAAAATACGGCGCAGTCTGCATTATTTACCTTCCAGGCGGTCCGCGGCGCGGTCAAGCCAATTGCCCTGGAAATCCTCGATGTTGCCTGCATCGGTGAGGGCCGCAAGGGCGGGGTCCAGGGGCATTTCCGCCAGAACCGGCAGATTGTGCCGGTTTGCGGCTTCGGCGGTTTTGCCCTCGCCGAAGATGTGGAGCTTTTTGCCGCAGTCCGAACAGGTGACATAACTCATGTTCTCCACAATACCCACAATTGGCACTTCCATCATCTCGGCCATTTTGACGGCCTTTTCCACCACCATGGAAACGAGCTCCTGAGGCGAGGCAACCACAACGATGCCGTCCAGGGGAATGGACTGGAACACCGACAAAGACACATCTCCGGTGCCCGGGGGCATATCGACGAACAGGTAATCACAGTTCCAAAGCACATCGGTCCAGAACTGTTGCACCACGCCGGAAATAACCGGTCCGCGCCAGATCACGGGGTCGGTTTCGTTGGCGAGGAGGAGGTTTGTGGAGACCATCTGAATCCCGGAGCGGGAAACCATGGGATAAATACCGTCCTCGCTGCCTACGGCCTGCCCGTGGACGCCGAAGGCTTTCGGGATCGAAGGACCGGTTACATCGGCGTCAAGAACACCCACGGAATACCTCCGGCGGCGCATGGTGACGGCGAGCTGACAAGTGACCATTGACTTGCCCACGCCGCCCTTTCCGGAGACAATGCCGTAAACCTTGCCGACCCGTGCATTGGGGTTCAGCTCTTTCAAAAGGGACTGCGGTTCCTGGCGTTCAGCGCAGGACTCGCCGCAGCTGGAACAATCATGTGTACATTCGCTCATAGAAAAAATCTCCTTTACGTGTTTTTTCTATCTTATACCCCAGACCCCGTATTCGTCAACTGCTGAATCGAAACTTCGGAATCCCCGGCAAAAAATTCCGCTTCGCGGCTGTGGCAGGTAAAAAGAAGAATCTGCCGTTCCCGGGCGGCCTCCCGGAGCCACTGCAGGGCGAGGCGGCAGCGTTTGTCGTCAAAGGCGGCGAAGGCGTCGTCAAGGACAATGGGGGCAGCCTTTTCCGGCGGCAGGACCAACTCGCAAATCGCCAGACGTACAGCGAGATAAAGCTGATCAGCGGCCCCGGCGGAGAGGAAAGCGGCGTCCCTGAGCAGGCCGGTATCAACGGATTCCGCGGAGAGGTGGAAGCTGCGGTCCAAGGCGACGCTGCCATAGGCCCCGGCGGTGAGTTCGGCAAAAATTTCGGCGGCGCGGTGTCCCAGAGCGGGAGCAAACTGATTTTGCAGGGTGGTGTTGGCGCTTTCCAGCGCGGACAGCGCCAGCTGCAGTGCGGCATATTCCCGTTCCAGTCCGGCGATTTGTTCCGCGAGGCGTCCGGCGGAGGATTCTAAAACGGAAGGGTCTCCGGTGGCGTGGAGACGCCCGGAGAGCTGGTCAGCTTTGGAGCGGGCGGCGGTAAGGCTGGAGTGTGTTTTTTCCAGCTCGCTCAGGACGGAGGCACGGCCCCGCGCCGGAGGCGTCAGCTTTTGTGCAGAGTTCTCCTTTGGAATCTGCTGGGCCAGCAGGTCACAGCGCATTCGCGCTTCCCGCACGGCGTTTTCAGCCTCGACGATGCTTTTCCGCCGGATGGCGCAGGCCCGCAGCGCGTCGTCACCAGAGTGGATGTCGGCGGCGTCGGGGGCAAAGCGGCGAATCTCCTGTAAAATAGCCTGTTCATTGGTGGTGAGGGTTGCCAGCAGACTTTCCGCAGCGGCAGTTTTGGCCTGGACGTCCGCCTGGGCAGCGTTTCGGGAATCCAGAAGTTCCGCGTATGTATCCGCGAGGGCGGCAATTTGCGCCAAGTCCTCACAGCCGAAGCGTTCAAACAAGAGGTTGGCTTGTCCTTGCCGCACGGCGCGTTTTTTAAGCTGCCGCGGGAGGTAGAGGGCCGCCAGAAGCAGAACGGCAAGAACGGCAAAGCTCAAGGGGTAGTTATCGGACGCCTTGAGAATGGCAGAAAAGGCGGTAAAGGCCACCAGAAGCCCCAAAACCTGCGTCAGAATGACAGGAACCGGATTCCATTTGGCGCCGTCCGGAGGCGCGGACGCTTCCTGCCGGGCTTCCTCCTCCGTTTTACCGGCAAACGGGCTGTTCTGAACGGCCGCTTCCGCCTGCCGCAAACCCTGTTCAGCCTCTTCCAGCTGCGCCTGGGCCTTCACGACGGTTTTTCGCATGGTTTCCAGATTGATAATCGCTCCCCGCAGACGGCCGATGTTCTCGTTTTCCGGAATATTTTCCTCAGCGAGCTGCCGCCGCAGCTGTTCGACGCGCTGTTCCGCTTTCAAGGCGGCGTCCTCCGCGTCCTGGAGGGTCTGGCGCTGCCGCTGGGACTCCCAAAGGTCCAGCTGATCCAACTCCTGATGCAGCGCGGCCTTTCGTGCTTCCAGGGTATTAGCCTGTTCTCTGGCCTCGTCCAGCTGACGCATTAAATCGGCCTGGGCGGCTTGCAGACTGCGGGTAGCGGCCAATTCGGCTTCCAGGGCCGGAAGCTGACCGCTTTTGTGATGCCGGCGGCGGTTCAGCTGTTTTTTGAGCGCGTCTGCAGCTTCGGTATAGGAAATATCTTCCTCTCCGGAAGAAATCAAGGCAGTGATTCGCCGTTCCAGGTCTGCGTCAGAGGTGACGGTCATTTGATTTTGCCGGATAAAGCCGCTGCGGGCGTAGACCTCCCGGCTGACGCCAAGAAGTTTTTCACCGCAGGTATCTGCGGTCAGGCCGGGAACGGGGGTGTTAGTTCCGGCGTACAGAGCCTGGAATTCCCCCATCGGCGCAGTTGGACGGCGGGTTGTTCGCAGAAGAGTCAGCTCGTCGGTTCCGTCGCGGCAGTCCAGGCGTCCGGACATGGATGCGCCGGACCAGGGCGCATAACGGTTTTTGTCCGCCAGAGCGCCAGCACGGTCCCGCTCGCGGCTGTTGACGCCGTAGAACATGGAGAGCAGAAAAGCACACCAGGTCGATTTACCGGTTTCGTTTGGCGCCTGCAGAATATTCAGCCCATCATGAAGCTCCAGGACCTGTCCCTGAAGTTTGCCGAAGCTGGCCTGCATACGGTGAATCCGCAAAGAAAATTCCCCCTTTTTTGAAAACGATGTGTTTTTAAGGTCCGGAAAATACGTTCCGGATTTGGAAAGAACGTCTGTTCATCCAGGTATAGCACAAAAATTTGGATTTGTCCAGAGACATTTTTGCTGGAGAGGCTGACAATTTGACGAAAAGTCCTGAAGAGATTTTAACAGGAATTTTTAGCAAAATCTATATATTGATCTATGGAATTTGCTTTGACTGTTCCGGAGGTCTGGGATATAATGTCAGTATATACCCGACTGAACAGGAGGAAGATCATGCAGGCAGAAGACACACGGCTTCTTTCCAAGCTTTCGCTTCTGATTCCGGAGAACGATTATCATGCCGCCATGCATGAAAGCGATCAGAATACCAGCTTTTACGAACACTATCATGATTATTATGAGATTACCTTTTACCTCGGCGACGAGGAAGCGCCCTACCGGAAGGAAAATGCGACATATATGGTCCACAAGGGCGATATCATTTTCTGTCGGATGTTTGAAAGCCATTTGATGAATTGTGCGGAAAATAAAGGGCATACGCGTTTCAGCATCGGCATAGAGCCGCGGATTCTGGGGAATTATTCCAAGAAAAGCGCGAATCTTTACGAAATGTTTTCCGAACAGAATCCGCACTATCCGATTTTACATCTGGACATGATCCGTCTGCAAAAATACCTGTGTCTGATCGAGGAATTCCGCGGGCTGGGCAATTTGCCGGGAGAGCAGGTAATTGCGAGTTCCATTGTCCATCGGATGCTGGGATGTTTATACTGTGACATGGCGCTTGAGCAGAGCCATGACACCGCGCATTTGCAGCACGTACGTCTGGTGGGTTCCATTCTGCATTACATTGAGGAAAATCTTGCGGAAACGATTTCCCTTCGGGCGATTGCAAAGCAATATAATTACAGTGTGACCTATATAAGCAAGCTGTTCAAAAGCATTACCGGATCTTCGCTGGTGAGTTACATCATCGAAAAACGGATTGGCCGGGCCAAACAGCTTATGTATGAAAATATTGAGATCATGCAGATTGCGGAGCGGGTTGGCTACCGGAATTACAGCAACTTCTACAAGGCGTTCAAGAAAGCGACGGGAGTCAGTCCGGAGGAATACCGGCGGCGTTTGGCGTCCGGCGGGACGTAAATGGTTTTCGATTTGAAATATGCTGTGCCAAAAAGAGGATTTCTTTTTTCGGCTGCTTATGATATTGTAACTGGAAAGGGCGGTCGAAAGCTGCTGAAACCGCCCGCACGGCGAGTCCGGAAATCACGGGAAAGGAAGATGAAACCCTATGAGCGTCGAAATCAGTTTGAAAGGCAAAAATGCCGTCGTAACCGGAGGAGCGGGCGGCATGGGCCGTACGACCTCCCTGCTTCTGGCGGAAGCGGGTGCGAATGTGCTGGTCGCGGACATGGACGAGGCGGCGGCGGTAAAAACCGCTGGAGAAATTGCGGAAAAATTTGGCGTAAAGACAGCGTTTTGTAAATGTGACGTAACCTCAAAAGCGGAGGTGGACGCCATGACGGCCCTTGCGCTGGAAACCTTTGGACGCATTGACATTCTGAACAACATCGCGGGCGCAAGTACAAAAGTGGATTTTCTGGAAATGCCGGAGGAAATCTACCAGTTTATGATGGACGTGAATGCAAAGGGTACATTTTTGGTAAACCAGACGGTTTTGCGTGCGATGCTGCCAAATCGCGCAGGAAAGATCGTAAATATGTCTTCCATGTCGGGAAAAGAGGGGTACCCCACCAACATTGCCTATACTGCGGCGAAATTTGCAGTCACGGGAATGACGCAGGCGATTGCGAAGTATGCAGCGCCTTATAACATCAACGTAAACTGCGTTTGCCCGGGAATCGTGCATACCCGTATCTGGGACAAGCTGCTGGACGACGTGCGGCAGGCGGGCGGAGACCCGGAGGCATATTGGCAGGAGCGCATTGCGGGAATTCCGCTGAAACGTCCGCAGACAGAGGAGGACGTGGCCCGAATGTTTTTGTATTTGTCGTCGGATTACGCGGACAACATGACAGGGCAGAGCATCAATGTAACGGGCGGGCTGATTCTGCATTGACTTGCGCAGTCCATAAACGGAGACTTGTAAAAACATCCCCCGGCCTTGAGTGGCTGGGGGATGTTTCCCATCAAAGCTGCGGAGGAACATCCGGCGGAAAATCCTCTGTGTCTGCAGGAGAAACGCCGGCTTCCGAAGAACCTTCCGCCGGAGCGGCGGCTTCTTCGGAAACGGATTCCGCTTCTTTTTCAGAGGCTCCCGCCGCCTGCCGTTCCAGCTCACGGACGAGCAGGTTTTCCGGGGAACGCTTGCGGATTTTGATGTTGAAAAACAGCATAAACGCCGCCAGAACAGCCAGCAGGATACTAAGCGCTTGAGAAACCCGAATCGGTTCACCCAGGAAGGTCCAGTTGAAAAGGTACAGGCTGTCCGTGCGCATTCCCTCGATCCAGGCGCGGCCGAGGCCGTACCAGAGAAAATAAAACCAGGTGTTTTCGCCGTCGAACCGCCGGCCTTTGGAGATGACAAACAAGATCAGCAGAAGCCCTATGAGATTCCAGAGGCTTTCGTATAGAAACGTGGGATGGACTTCAATAGATTCATAAGCGCTGACCCAGAGACGCATCCGCCAGGGGAGGTCCGTAAGGCCACCAAAGGCTTCGCGGTTGATGAAGTTGGCCCAACGTCCGATGACCTGTCCCAGAAGCAGCCCCATGACGCAGAGGTCCGCAAGGGCGCCGAAGCGTATTTTTTTTCGCCGGGTGTACAGAAACGCAACCAAGGCCCCTGCGATAATGGTTCCATAGATTGCGAGACCGCCGTCCCAGATGGCGGCGATACGGCCCCAGTCCAGGCCGCCGGAGGCGGTGCGGTAGAGGTCCAGGTAAAAGAGAACATAGTAAATGCGGGACCCCAGCACGCAGCAGGGAACGGCCCAGAGTACGAGGTCCAGAACGTTGTCTTCGGTAAGGCCGTAGCGGGGGGCCTGCCGCATACAGAGGAGCAGTCCGGCCAGGAATCCGAGGGCAAGAATGATGCCGTACCAATAGATTCCATGCCCGATGTGAAGTGCGATGGGGTCCGGGTTGAATTCCCAGTCCCCGAAGAGTCCGGGGAAGCTGATGGGCATATCTTTCAAAGCAGTCACAGAAACGGCCCTCCTTTTCAATCCCCGGGCACGATCTGACTGAGAACCGCCCGGTCTGCGGAGACATTCTCATGGAGAAAATCCAGAATATCCTGCGAAGAAATGGAATCGAAAAGCTGGGGGAACCGAAGCGGGTCATAACCGTGGAAATACCCTTCGGTAAGAGAAACTGCAATGTTCTCGAAGGAGTTCAGCGCCCGGAGGTATGAGCCGTAGAGCGCGCGGCGGACCTGCTCATAGAAATCCGGGTCAAGCCCTTGAGCGGCAACGCGTTCCACTTCCTTTTGAATCTCCGCGGCAACTGCGTGAGGGTCTTTGCTGTCGCCGCCGGCAAAGAGATGGGCTGCGCCGGGCATAATTTCGTAGTCGCCGCCGAAGCTGCTGTCGATCAGACCCTGACTGTACAGGCGCTGATAGAGCGGGCTGGATTCGCCCAAAAGAAGGTCACAGGCCATGTCGCCCAGGAGGGAGGTACGGAGATAATCCTCACCGTTGTCAACGGGACGGCACTTGAAGCCCAGTAAGAACTGCGGCATGGAGACCTCCATAGAGAGTTTGGTTTCCGGTTTCGCGATGGCAGACGGTTCGTCGCCATAATCCCTGGAAATGACGGGACCGCCCTCACGGGGAAGAATCCGGCGGGCGAGGTCAACGACATGAACAGGGTCTACGCTGCCGACGACGGTAAGAATCATGTTGGAGGGCGTGTAGAATGCACGGTGGCAATCGCAGAGGGTTTCTGCGGTGATGTGAGAAATGCTCTCGATGGTTCCAGCGATGGAAGTTCGGGAAGTGTTGACCTGATACAAGGCGCGCAGCATTCGGGTGTAAAGCTGCCAGTCGGGGTTGTCCTCAATCATGCGGATTTCCTGACCGATGATTCCCTGTTCCTTGGCGACGCTTTCCTCGGTAAAGTAAGGGATGGAAACGAAAGAGAGGAGAATTTCGAGGTTTTCCTCAAAATGGCTGGTAGAATCGAAATAGTAACCGGTCATGGAGTTGGAGGTAAAGGCATTGGGTTCCGCACCGTTTTGGGCGAGTTTTTGCAGAGCGTTGCCCTCCTTGGTGTCGAACATCTTGTGTTCCAGGTAGTGGGCGATGCCGGCGGGGGTGTCGCGCCAGACGCCGCCAAGCTGAAACCGAGTGTCCATGCCGCCGTAGCGTGTAGCAAAAAAGGCATATTTTTTGGCATAATCCGGTTTGGGAACGATGCAGATTTGCAGGCCGTTCGGCAGTGTTTCCCGGTGGACGGATTCGCCGATCCGTTCATAAAATGTCTGTTTCATTCCTGCGCGGCCTCCTTTCCCTGGAGGAAATAAACAGTGTCGAGTTGTACCGTTTTCATGGCCCGGAGAATGCGGTCCAGGGAGACGTTCCGTACTTGTGCGGCCAGATCCTCCGGGGTTTCTTCGCGGCCGGTGACGATTTGCCCCAGATAGAAGTTTTCCATCCGGCTCTGCGAGTCGCCCATGGAGGCGTAAGCGTTGAGCAGAGAGCTGCGGGCGGCTTCCAGCTCCCAATCCTCTATGTTGCCGTTTTGGACGGCGGCGAGCTGGGCAAGGATTTCATCGGAAGCGCGCTGATAGTCGTCGAACTCAATGCCGGAAGAAACGGTAATCATACCCTTTTGGCGGTGGTAGACAGAAGAGGCGTAGTAACAGAGGGAAAGCTTTTCCCGGACGTTCAAAAAGAGCTTGGAGTTGCTGCTGCCGCCAAAGAGCGTGTTGCCCATCATTAAAGCAATATGGTCCTCGCTGGCGCAGGAAAAACCCATGCCCAATTTCCCTTGGGTTACGTCAAGGGATTCTGTGAAATAACGCGGCTCACTGGCCGGAATATGAAAATCGGAAACCGGAACGTCCGCCATGGATTCCCTTGGCAGGGTAGAGAACGCGGAGAGAAGGGCGTGCTTCAGGCGGGACTGCTCAGCGCTGCCGCAGTAAAAAAGTTCCAGGCGGGAGGATGCGACGGTTTTGCCATAGTGGGCGTAGAGCTTTTGCGGCTGAATGGCTTCCGCGGTTTCCACCGTGCCCAGGCGGGGAACGCCGTACGGCTCGCCGGCGCACATCTCCTGAAGAAGACGGCTGTCGGCATAGCCGCGTTTGTCATTGATGAGGCTGCGGATGGCATTGACGAGATTGACTTTTTCGTTTTCAAAGTAGGCGGGCACAAAACGGCCCCGCTCCGTGGCGGGGTCACAGATCAGCTCCCCCAAAAGGTTTGCGACTGGCTCCAGGAGCTTTTTGCCGCCGGGTGCGAAGCGGTCGTCAATGAAGCTGGCCACGAAACCAACGCATTGCGCTTCCGTTTTTTTACGGATGGTGGCATCAATTCTGGCTCCGTAGAGCTTGTCCAGACGAGCGGAAAGGAGACCCATGTCAGGGCAGGTGACGGTTCCGCGGCGGAGAACGCTGGGAAGAAGGGCCGTAGCGGAAGCGGTTTCCCGCCGGAGAGGGACGATAAATTGTGCAGACAAGAGGCTGGTTTTGAATTTCTGCGCCGGAAGGCAGGTAAGATAAATGCCTTCCGCGAGTTTGGTTCGGATGTTCAAGATTTCAGCTCCTTTGTAAAAGCGGCGGCGTATACATTATAATAGTATAGTATGGCGTTCGCCGCCGGAACGATACAGAATTTCCGCCGTGGGCGGAAGATACTTGCAAAGCAATCGTCCTTAGTATATACTGAACAGGCAAAAAATGCAAGCCGGTTCTTTGGGGTGTTTTTCCAAGACCTGATTTGACTTTGTTTCTCCAATAAAAATATAGTAAGGAAGAAAGAGAGGATAGGTTATGTTGCCAACAAGAGAAGAAGCGGAGAAGTTGTTGCAAGAAGCTGAACATTGTAATCCTGGGCCATGGGGAAATCATAGCCGTGTCGCGGCACATTGTGCTGAAAAAATAGCATTTTTATGTGAGAATTTGGATGCGGATAAGGCCTACATATTGGGACTTCTTCATGATATAGGACGAAAATTTGGTATAAGGCATTTGGGACATGTTTCTGACGGATATCGTTATATGATGTCTTTAGGATATGATGAGGCCGCCAGGATTTGTCTTACACATTCGTTTAATAACCAAACAATAGATGAATATATTGGCAAATTTGATACTTCTGCTGAAGAATTGGAGCTCATCAGCTGTGAATTGAAACTTATGAAACTGGATGATTATGATAGACTGATTCAATTATGCGATGCACTGGCAGGGGCGGAATGCGTTTTGGATATAGAGGAACGAATGCATGATGTAAAACAAAGATATGGCTCATATCCGAAGAAAAAATGGGATGCGAACATAGAGTTAAAAGATTATTTTGAACAGAAAATAGGGGAAGATGTTTATAAGGTGGTAGAAAAAGATACATATAAATTATGAAACTTCAGTTTGCAATACGGTTTCAAAAATTGTTCCAAGGGAAAAATTACATAATTACATAAGTTGAAGTGTGGAGATACCGAGAACACAAAAGAAGGCTGCCCCATAAAAAAGTGGTATGAGGAAGAATATGAATTCACAATATAGAGACCATAGGTTTTCTCCACGGCAGTCAAACGGAACGCTACTGTCGGAACGGAGAAAAAATCGGGGACTGGTACACCTGCACATATGGCTGTCCAGTCAACGTGGAAGGACAAGGAGATTGGTTCCAAGATGATGCTGGCGCTGTTTCCGGCAATGGAGACGGTCCGGATCGGTATACGAAGGGGTTCGTGTGTCCGGGCGGCTGTTTTGTGTTTCGTCTGACGGCAGAAAAGCTGGGCGGAGAGAATATCTGTAAAGGCAGGTTTTTCGACTGAGGAGGCAAATATGGGAGCAATCATCGAAAAAGCGTTGTGCAGCATGGTCTGGAAAGTCATTGGCGGCCTGGTACTGCTTCCGATGGGCGTGCTGTTTCTGGGATATCTTATTTATATGGTATACGGCATCCTAAAGGAATGGCGCAAAGAATAGGGCGTATTTTCCATCAAATCCGCCGGATTTTAACCGTCGAAAGAGACTGCCGAAAAAAACTTGAAAAATTTATAGAAAATAGAGAAAATATGCTTGACAAGCGGGAAAAATTCCGCTATGATAAGCAGGTCCGCGAAAGTAGGGCGAAGCCCTGCTGCGCGAAACTGCGATGAACCGGGAGATTGCTCGAAAGAGGTAACTTCCGGGGAGTATGTCCGATAATCGGGCGGCTGAGAAAAGTCTGTACGCTGCGGAACCACTGCGTCATGACGGACCGGCCAGATCCTGCGCCGGGTTTTTTCATGAAAAGGAATGATACGCACGGTTCAGCGGCCAGAAAAATTTTCTCTCGCCGTACAGAGTCGAGACTTGAGAAAACGACACAGTACGAATCAGGAGGAAAACAATCATGGCACAAAAAGAAAAAATCCGCATCCGTCTGAAGGCTTATGACCATCAGGTGATCGATCAGAGCGCGGAAAAAATCGTGGAGACCGCAAAGCGCACCGGCGCAGAGGTTTCCGGTCCCATCCCGCTGCCGACGAAAAAGGAAATCGTCACCATTCTGCGGGCCGTCCACAAGTACAAGGACAGCCGTGAGCAGTTTGAACGGCGCACCCATAAGCGTCTGATTGACATTACCAAGTCCACCCCCAAGACCGTGGAGGCGCTGACGGCGCTGGAGCTGCCCGCGGGCGTGGAAATCGAGATCAAGCTGTAAGACCTCATTCATCCAGTCAGCACCGCAGTCCGCCGCACAATTGAGGCGGACGGGTCAAGTTGGCCGAGCAACGGCTGCCCAATGGCCGCCTCGCCCAACCAATAACCTTTAATCAAGGAGGAACCTACATGAAAGCGATCATCGGCAAAAAAGTGGGAATGTCCCAGATTTTTGACGAAAACGGTCACGTGATTCCCGTCACGGTTATCGAGGCGGGACCCTGCGTGGTCGTGCAGAAGAAGACGGCTGAAAAGGACGGCTATGAGTCTGTGCAGCTGGGCTTCGAGGACGTGGCCGAGCGGAAGCTCACCAAGCCGGAGCTGGGCCATCTGAACAAGGCGGGGGTTGCCCCCAAGAAGCACCTGAAGGAGTTTAACCTGGAGAATGCCGCCGAGCTGAACGTGGGCGACATCGTAAAGGCCGACACCTTCGCCGCCGGCGATTTCGTGGATATTACCGGCACCAGCAAGGGCCACGGCTTCCAGGGCGTTGTCAAGCGCCACGGCGCGGCCGTGAAGCGCAACACCCACGGCGGCGGTCCCGTTCACCGGCACCAGGGTTCTCTGGGCGCGGGCACAACCCCGGGCCGCATCATGAAGGGCCGCGACGGCGCGGGTCACATGGGCGTCGATCAGGTCACGGTACAAAATCTGTCCGTGGTGAAGGTCGATCCGGAGCTGAATATGCTGGTTGTTTGCGGCGCGGTGCCGGGTCCCAAGGGCGGTCTGGTGACGATCAAATCTACCGTCAAGGTCCACAAGGTCAAGCAGGCCGGCGCGGACATCAGCAAGAACCCGCAGAAGGCTTCCGGCCGCAACCCGCAGAAGGCTTCCGCCAGAAGCAAGTAAGAAAGGGGCGCTGAGAGTAAATGTCTTCCATGAAAGTATTGAACATGGCCGGCGCAGAGGTCGGCTCGGTTGAGCTGAACGACGCGATTTTCGGCATTGAACCGAACGAAGCGGTTGTCCATGAGGTCGTAAAGAATCATCTGGCCAACTGCCGTCAGGGCACCCAGAGCTCCCTGACCCGTGCGGAGGTTTCCGGCGGCGGCCGCAAGCCTTGGCGTCAGAAGGGCACGGGCCACGCCCGCCAGGGCAGCACCCGGGCGCCCCAGTGGACCCACGGCGGCATTGTGTTTGCCCCGAAGCCCCGGAGCTACCGCTATGTATTGAACAAGAAGGTCCGGCGTCTGGCCCTGAAGTCCGTCCTCTCCGCGAAGGCGGCGGAGGGCAGTCTGGTGGTCATCGACAAGATTGCCCTGGACGCCATCAAGACCGCCAATTTCCGCAAGTTCCTGAGCGCCGTTCATGTGGACGGAAAGGCCGTTGTGGTCACGCCCGCCATGGACGAAGTGATCGTTAAGAGCGCTCGGAACCTGCCCGGCGTGCTGACCACTCCCGCGGCGCAGCTGAATGTTTACGACATTCTGAATGCGAAGTATCTGGTAGTGGATCAAGCCGCCCTCGCCAAGATCGAGGAGGTGTACGCATAATGGCTACCGCATACGATATTGTAATTCGTCCGGTGATTACCGAACGCGCCATGGCCGGAACCGCAGAAAAGAAGTACGTCTTCGAAGTGGCGAAGAATGCGGGCAAGATTGAGATTCGCAAGGCCGTGGAGGAAATCTTCGGTGTGAAGGTGGCCTCCGTCAACACGGTGACAATGCCCGGCAAGGAAAAGCGCATGGGCGCGGGCCGTCCCGGCATGACGCGGAGCTGGAAGAAAGCCTACGTCCAGCTGACGGAGGATTCCAAGACCATCGAATTCTTTGAAGGCATGATCTGATACTAGAGAAGGAGTGTAAAGCGGAATGTCTATCAAAACCTTTAAGCCGACGACTCCCTCCAGACGTCAGATGACAGTCTCCGGGTTCGACGGCATTGACAAGAAGGCCAAGCCCGAGCCGAAATTAACGCAGCCTCTGAAAAAGAGCGCGGGCCGCAACAGCTATGGCCGCATCACCGTCCGCCACCGCGGCGGCGGCAACAAGCGCAAGTACCGCGTGATTGATTTCAAGCGCGATAAGCACGATATGTTCGCGACGGTTCTCCGCCTGGAATACGATCCCAACCGCAGCGCCAACATCGCCCTGCTGGAATATGAAGACGGCGAGCGCCGTTACATTCTGGCTCCTGTGGGCCTGAAGGCGGGCGACAAGGTGGAGTCCGGCGCAAAGGCCGACATTAAGGAAGGCAACGCCCTTCCCCTGGCCAACATCCCCGTGGGCACCATGATTCACAACATTGAGCTGCATCCCGGCAACGGCGCGCAGCTGGTGCGTTCCGCGGGCACGGCGGCCCAGCTGATGGCAAAAGAGGGCGACGACGCTCAGATTCGTATGCCTTCCGGCGAGGTTCGGATTGTCCGTGTGAACTGCATGGCGACCATCGGTCAGGTGGGCAACATCGACCATGCCAATATCAACATCGGCAAAGCGGGCCGTAAGCGCCACATGGGCTGGCGTCCCACTGTGCGCGGTTCTGTTATGAACCCCAACGACCACCCCCACGGCGGCGGCGAAGGCCGCGCTCCGGTTGGCCGACCCGGCCCTGTGACCCCGTGGGGCAAGCCGGCAATGGGTTACAAGACCCGCAAGAAGAAGAATCCTACCAGCAAGTTCATTGTGAAGCGCCGCAACGAGAAGTAAGGGAGGCAGAGAACTATGAGCAGATCAATTAAAAAAGGCCCGTATGTCGCCCCGGAACTTCTGAAGCGCGTCGAGGCCATGAACGAGAAGAACGAGAAGAAGGTCCTCAAGACCTGGAGCCGCAGCTCGACGATTTTCCCGTCCTTCGTGGGCCACACCATTGCTGTCCATGACGGACGCAAGCACGTACCGGTGTATATCCAGGAGGATATGGTGGGCCACAAGCTGGGCGAGTTCGCCCCGACCCGTACCTTCCGCGGCCACCGGAAGGATAACTAAGGAGGATGCAGAGCATGGAAAAGAAAGAAGCAAGGGCGTATCTGCGCTATGTCCGCATCGCTCCCCGTAAGGTTCAGATCGTGTGCGACCTGATCCGCGGCAAGGATGCCGGCAGCGCCATGGCGATTCTGATGCAGACGCCCAAGGCGGCCTCCGAGCCTCTCCAGAAGCTGCTGAAAAGCGCCGTTGCCAACGCCGAGAACAACCTTGGCCTGGACCCGGCGAAGCTGGTGGTTTCTGAGGTGTTCGTGGCGCCCGGACCGATCCTGAAACGGATGATGCCCCGGGCGCAGGGCCGCGCTTACCGGATTAACAAGCGCACATCTCACGTCACCTTGGCTGTGACGGAAAAGGCATAAGGGAGGAGAGCAGTTTATGGGACAGAAAGTAAATCCCCACGGTCTGCGTGTGGGCGTGATCAAAGACTGGGACTCCCGCTGGTATGCCAGTGACGAGAAGGTCGGCGACCTGATCGTAGAGGACCAGAAAATTCGTAAGTATCTGAAAAAGACTCTGTATGGCGCTGGCGTGCCGAAAATCGAAATCGAGCGCAGCGGCGACACGGTGACGGTTTTCCTGCACTGCGCCCGCCCGGGCATGGTGATCGGCAAGGGCGGCGAGCAGATTGAGCAGTACCGTCAGGCTGTTGAGAAGCTGGTGGGCAAGAAGGTCCGCCTGAACATTGTCGAGGTGAAGAACCCCGATATGAACGCCCAGCTGGTGGCGGAGAACATCGCCCAGCAGCTGGAAAAGCGTATCAGCCATCGCCGCGCCATGAAGAATTCCATGGCCCGTGCCATGCGCGCCGGTGCGAAGGGCATCAAGACCTGCTGCTCCGGCCGTCTGGGCGGACGCGAGATCGCCGGTGTGGAGCATTATCATGAGGGCACCATTCCCCTGCAAACCATCCGCGCCGACATTGAGTATGGCTTCGCGGAAGCCGCCACGACCTTTGGCCGGATTGGCGTCAAGGTATGGATTTACAAGGGCGAGGTTTTGAGCCAGACGCTGCGCACCACCCCGCGCACCATGGACACCTCCAAGCCCTATCAGGAGCGGCGCGAGCGCCGTCCCCGCCGCGACGGCGACCGCCGGGGCGGATTCAACCGCAGCGGTGCGGGCCGTCCCCAGGGCGGCGGCTACAATCGTGACCGTCAGGGCGGCGGATTCAACCGCGGCGGCGCGCCCCGTCCCCAGGGCGGATTCAACCGCGCAGCCAATCCCGGCCGTCCGGCTGCTCCCGCAGCCCCTGCCAAGGAAGGAGGAGCCAACTAATGTTAATGCCTAAGAGAGTGAAATTCCGCCGGGTACACCGCGGCCGCATGACCGGTAAGGCCACCCGCGGCAACACCCTGGCTTACGGCGAGTTTGGCTTGGTAGCTACAGAGCCGGCCTGGATCACCAGCAATCAGATTGAGGCCGCCCGTATTGCCATGACCCGTTATACCAAGCGCGGCGGTCAGGTTTGGATCAAGATTTTCCCTGACAAGCCCGTCACGAAGAAGCCCGCCGAAACCCGTATGGGTTCCGGTAAGGGTTCTCCGGAGTTCTGGGTCGCCGTTGTGAAGCCCGGCCGCGTGATGTTTGAGATTGCCGGCGTATCGGAAGAAGTCGCCCGCGAGGCGCTGCGTCTGGCCAGCCACAAGCTGCCCATCAAGACGAAGGTCCTCGCCCGCACCGAGGAAGCAGGTGAGTAAAGATGAAGGCAAATGAAATCCGCGAGATCCGCAAGATGACCCCTGAGCAGCTCAATGAGAAGCTGGCGGGTCTGAAAAAGGATCTGTTCTTTCTGCGTATGCAGCACGCAACCAACCAGTTGGATAACCCCGTGAAGATCCGCGAAACCAAGCACGACATTGCCCGAGTCAAGACCGTGCTGCGGGAACTCGCCGCGGCTTCCGGCAAGCAGTGAGAAGGAGGTAAGGAAACATGGACGAGAAAAGAACTTCCTCCCGCAAGACCCGGGTCGGTAAGGTTGTGTCCGACAAGATGGACAAGACCGTTGTGGTCGCCATTGAGGACCGGGTGGCCCATCCGCTGTACAAGAAGATTGTGGGCCGGACGTACAGGCTGAAAGCGCACGACGAGCAGAACAGCTGCGGCGTGGGCGATAAAGTGAAAGTGATGGAGACCCGCCCGCTGTCCAAGGATAAGCGCTGGCGCGTGGTTGAAATCATTGAGAAAGCGAAGTAAGGAGGCGTCGAGACATGATTCAGCAGGAAACCTTTCTGAAGGTCGCCGACAATACCGGCGCCAAGGAAATCAAATGCATCCGTGTTCTGGGCGGTTCCAAACGCAAATACGGCAACATCGGTGACGTGATTGTCGCCTCTGTCCGGAAGTCCGCCCCGGGCGGCACGGTGAAGAAGGGCGAAGTCGTCAAGGCCGTGATTGTGCGCAGCGCGAAGGGCGTCCGCCGGGCGGACGGCACCTATGTCCGTTTTGACGACAACGCCGCCGTTCTGATCAAGGACGACAAGAACCCCAGAGGCACCCGCATCTTTGGGCCGGTGGCCCGGGAGCTGCGCGACAAGGACTACATGAAGATCCTGTCCCTGGCGCCGGAAGTGATTTGAGGAGGGCAAGGATAAATGGCTATGAAGATCAAGAAGGGCGACACCGTCGTCCGGCTCTCCGGCGACGGCACGAAGGATAAGGACTTCAACACCCATAAGGGCAAAGTGGTCGCCACGCTGCCGAAGGAGAACAAGGTGGTAGTCGAGGGCCTGAATCTGGTCACCTGCCACATCAAGCCCCGCCGTCAGGGCGAGGAGGGCGGCATCGTGAAGCGGGAAGCCGCCATTGCCGCGTGCAAGGTGCAGGTTGTGTGCCCGAAGTGCGGCAAGCCCACCCGCGTGGGCCACAAGGTCGAGAAGAAGACCGTGAACGGAAAAGAGAAGAACGTCAGCATCCGCGTCTGCAAGAAGTGCGGCGCTGAACTGTAAGAGAGAGGAGGAGTAACGCATGGCTGAAGAAAAGAAAGTGCCGAATCTGAAGGCAAAATATCAGGCCGAGGTAGCTCCCGCTCTGATGAAGCAGTTCGGCTACAAGAGCGTGATGCAGATTCCGCGCATCGACAAGGTAGTCGTGAACGTCGGCTGCGGCGAAGCGCGTGAGAACGCCAAAATCCTGGAGAATGTCGTCCGGGACCTGGGTCAGATTACCGGTCAGAAGCCGATTATTACCAAGGCCCGCAAGAATATCGCCAACTTCAAGCTCCGTGAGAAAATGCCCATCGGCGCGAAGGTGACTCTCCGCGGCGAAAAGATGTGGGAATTCCTGGACCGTCTGTTCAACGTGGCGCTGCCCCGTGTCCGTGACTTCCAGGGCATCAGCCCCAACGCGTTCGACGGCCGGGGAAACTACGCCCTGGGCATCCGCGAGCAGCTGATTTTCCCCGAGATCGAGTATGACAAGATCGACAAGATCCGCGGCATGGACGTGGTGATCTGCACCACGGCTCACACCGACGAGGAGGCCCGCGCCCTGCTTGGACAGGTCGGCGCGCCCTTCGCCCGCTAAGAGAGGAATGAGGAAGTATGGCTAAGAAAAGCATGATTCTGAAGCAGCAGCGGCCTGCGAAGTATTCCAGCCGGAAGTACAACCGCTGCAAGCTCTGCGGCCGCCCCCACGCCTACCTGCGGGATTACGGCGTGTGCCGCATCTGCTTCCGGGAGCTGGCCTACAAGGGCGAGATTCCCGGTGTGCGGAAGGCTTCCTTCTGAGAAACGGGAAGCCGTCTGCAAATTACTGGAACAAGGGCCGTGGATATGAGGCCTTTGGGATAACGGATGGCGAAAGGTCATGACCAATCGGGCGCGTTTTTCGAAAACGCCCCCATTGGCCATGATACCTCGCCGCCGAAGCGGTTCTGCACAGGAACCGCAACTCTAAAAACAGGAGGAACTATCAAATGCATATCACCGATCCGGTTGCGGATATGCTTACCCGCATCCGCAACGCAGTCAGCGCGAAGCACGACGCCGTTGACGTTCCCGCGTCCAACATGAAGAAGAGCATCGCTCAGATCCTGGTGGACGAGGGCTATATCAAGAGCTTCCAGGTGGTGGACGACGGTGCGCAAGGCATGATCCACATTACCTTGAAGTACAATGCGGGCAAGGAAAAGGTCATCACCGGCCTGCGCCGCATTTCGAAGCCGGGCCTCCGGATTTATGCGGGCGCCGACGAGCTGCCCCGCGTGCTCCGCGGTCTGGGCATTGCGATCATCTCCACGTCCAAGGGCGTCATGACCGACAAGAAAGCCCGCGAGCTTCATGTCGGCGGCGAAGTCCTGGCATATGTTTGGTAAGGAGGGTGTTTGAACCATGTCGAGAATTGGAAGAATGCCCATTACCGTTCCCGCCGGCGTAACGGTGAATGTCGCCGAGGGTAATGTGGTTACTGTAAAGGGACCCAAGGGCCAGCTCACCCGTGCGCTGCGTCCGGAGATGATCATTGAACAGGAAGGCACCACGATCACCGTGAAGCGTCCTTCCGAGGATAAGCTGCACCGCAGCCTCCACGGCCTGACCCGTACGCTCCTGAACAACATGGTAGTCGGCGTGACCGACGGCTATGCCAAGGAGCTGGAAGTCAACGGCGTGGGCTACC
>CANDBG010000049.1 GCA_947382875.1 uncultured Oscillibacter sp.
CCTGCTCACCGGCGGTGAACACGAACTCCTGACCACACTCTTTGCACACTAAGGTTTTGTCTTCGTACATGATTTTACCCTCTCTTTGAAAAGAAAATTATATGCGTTCAGCTTTTGCTGAAATCGCCGGAAAGTAATTGCTGTGCCACCTTGCGTCGGATTCGCTGCACAGCGTTGTCCACGGATTTTTGAGGTTTTTTCACCGCTTTGGCAATTTCCCTGCAAGAAAGACCGTCCAAATAGTACCCCAAAATCTTCGCTTCGAATTCGGACAACTGTTTCCGGACACCGGATAAGAGGGCTGCCGTGTGCTCCCGGTCGATCAGGAAATCTTCAGGATTACGCTGCGCCAAGTTATTGGTACCAGAGGTGTAGGAATTGCTGTCAAAGTACGGAGTATCCAGAGAAACCGACTGATTGAGCGGCTGCTGCTTATCCCGCGCCGCGGCGCGCAGGACAGAATACAGCCGACTGCGGATGCAAATTTCTGCAAAGGTTCGAAACGACGCTTCTTTTTCTGCGTTATATTCCCGCACGGCCTTGATCAAGCCCACCATGCCCTCCTGGGTCAAGTCCTCGCTGTCGCCTCCGGCAAGGAAGAAGGGCCGGGCGCAGGTACGCACCAGACGGGTATATCGTGTGACGAGAATTTCTTCCGCCTCACGCTTTCCGGACGCCGCCAGGAAGCAAAGCTCCTCATCCGATTTTTGGTCCAGCGTCCGCGCATCGCTCTCATATACATTGCACATCTTGTATTATACCCGCCTGTCCATGAAAATGTCAAGCAAATTATCAAAATTACGGGAATTTGCTGTTAAAATTTTAGTGATTTTATGAAATCCACCAATCGGGAGGTGGTATTTCGGGCAATTTCGATGGTCTTTGCCTCCACCATGACCCAAATCAGGGCCTGTATCCCCGAGGCGCGAACCAAAATCCGGCGGTCTCCGGCGAGGGCCTCCTTCTCTTTTTGGATGGCTTCCGCCAGCGCGGGGGAGTCCATGATCTTTTTTGACGCCGCCGCTGTGCGGCGCCTCGCTGTTTTCCAGCGCTTGGGGGTATGCGGCGCACGTCGTTCCTGCTGGCTTTGCGCCGCCGACGGAACAAATTTCCGCCATCAAAGCGGATTCCAGCATATCTGAGGAAATCCGGGCGTCCTTGCCCGGAACCCCCGTCGGATATTTGCCCTTTTCCCTCTGTTAAAACCATTCCTACAGCCTACCTGGCCCGGAAAACCAGGTCCGCCGTCAGTTCTTCGCCTCCCACGCCCCGAACGCCGCCCGTACCAAATAGTTTTCCCATAGTTTGCTGCCTCTTTGCTCCCAAGATCATCAAAGAATCGTCGCAAAGGCCCGCTTGACCGCTGCGGCTCCTTTTTTGTCACAAATGCATATTTTCCAGAAATACAAAGTAAATACCTCCGCAATAGGTATCGTCAAAGTAAGCTTTTATACCGTATCCCAGGCGTTCCAGCTGCTCCTGGTATGGTTTCAACTGCGGTTCCAGCTCCTGGCTTGGCTCGTCAATGTCCAGATACACCGCATGCCGCTCAATCTGACAATACACTTCCTTCGGCAGCTTTTGCTGGAAATAATCCATCAGCCTTTCCGTGATGTCTTCCTCATATCCGCCCAATTCCAGGCAATCGCCCTTCCAGGCGGCCAGATGAAAGCGTAAGGGATACTCCTCTATTTTGCCGTACTGCCGACAGAAATTGATCCATTCCGCTTCGCTGAAGACCGACAGCATATCCCGGATTACCGGCTCATACTGCTCATAAGCCTCCTGGAACTTCTCCTGCTCAAGCAGGGCTTTCAGCGCTTGGAAATCCTCTTCCGCTATTCTAAGCATCTTTGGACTGCCTCCTTTTTCCGGATGCGTCAAATTCCCGTTTCAAAGCCCGTTCCGTCACAGGAATCACCGACAGAGCCGCTGCTATTTGAAGCGCGATTAAAATAAAGGCAGAACGGCCTCCCACTGCCGGAAATTCATAAATCGTCACCAACATCCACATAACGGAAATCGCCAGCACCGCCAACCCTGCACGAACCCAAAACCGTCCGCTGTACGCGTGAGCAAACGCCCACGTCTCCTTGTTTTGCATAGAACGGGCACTCCGGTAGCCATAAGCGCTGTTTACGTTTTGCGGCGGCTGATTCACAAAAAGCCAGCCATAAAGCAACATCACCCCTGGAGCCAGCATTGTCGTAACAAATAAAAAAATCCAATAAACATTTTCCATCTTATGTTACTCCTCCAGCAAATAGCGCAGCATTCGCTCGGGATTTTCCAAAAAACGCCGCGTCAGCTGATAGTGTTCCGTTTCCTTGTAGTCTGCCGTCCGAATGCCGCTTTCGTTTAACTCATAAATCCGGGCGTTCGGAAAGGCCATCAAAATCGGCGAGTGGGTCGACACAATGAATTGAGAATCCGCCTTTACCAGCTGGTTCATCTCCGCCAGCAGCGTCAGCAGGCGGGACGGAGACAAAGCCGCTTCCGGTTCGTCCAGCAGATACAGCCCTTCTCCGCCGAAACGGTTCTGCACCAAAGCTAAAAAACTCTCGCCGTGGGACTGCTTGTGCAGCGATACGCCGCCGTAGCTGTTAATCAGCTGCGGTCCTGCGCGGGTGGCTTCGTCCATCTCGTCAATGTTGGTCGCTACATTGTAAAAGCTCTCTGCACGGAGAAAAAAGCCGTCCCGCGGATACCGCTTCCGGGCAGGTGTCAGATAGTCGCCCAAAATGGAGTGTGTGGCCCTGGTGGAAAAGCTGAAATTTCGCGTTCCGCCCTCCGGGTTGAACCCACAGACCACCGCTATGGCTTCCAACAGCGTGGATTTACCGATTCCGTTTTCTCCTACCAGAAACGTTACGGGCCGGTCGAACTCCAGCACATTTCCCTCGAGGAAATACCGCACGGGACCCAGCCGACGCAAATATGTTTTCTCCGGCAGTTCCCGCCGCAGACGAATCGAGGACAGATAAACCGATTTCACTCCCGCTTCCTCCGCCTTACAGCGTCAGCTGCTCCATGATGTTCTCCGGCGACGCGCCGCCGGGAATCGGTTTGTTCAAATGCTGATACGCTTTCTGCGTCACACAGCGGCCGCGGGGCGTCCGGGTCAGAAAGCCAAGCTGCATCAAATAGGGCTCATATACATCTTCCAGCGTCACAGACTCCTCGCCAATCGTCGCCGCCAGGGTTTCCAGCCCGACGGGACCGCCGTTGTAATTCTCAATAATCGCTTCCATCATTCGACGGTCAATCGGGTCCAGACCCAGAAAGTCCACCTCCAGCGCACACAGCGCCTGATCGGCAACCTCCTTCGTAATCACACCGTCCGCCCGCACCTGTGCAAAATCCCGCACCCGACGGAGCATCCGGTTCGCAATCCGGGGCGTGCCGCGGGAACGCCGGGCAATTTCATAGGCCCCTTCCGGCACAATGTCCACGTTTAAAATCCCGGCGGACCGGGTGACGATTTTCGACAGTTCCTCCGCCGTGTACAGCTCCAGACGCAGCGTCACGCCGAAACGGTCCCGCAGCGGCGCGGAAAGCTGTCCAGCGCGGGTAGTCGCGCCAATGAGCGTGAATTTCGGCAAATCCAACCGGATCGAGTTCGCCGACGGTCCCTTCCCTACAATGATGTCCAGCACATAGTCCTCCATCGCCGGATAGAGAATTTCCTCTACCGCACGGTTCAAGCGGTGGATTTCATCCACAAAAAGAATGTCCCCTTCGTTCAGGTTGGTCAGCAGCGCCGCCAGATCTCCCGGCTTCTCTATCGCCGGTCCCGATGTGATCCGGATATTGACCCCCATCTCCTGGGCGATGATGCCGGAAAGGGTTGTCTTGCCAAGGCCCGGCGGGCCATGGAGCAGCACATGATCCAGGGATTCCTCCCGCTTTTTGGCCGCTTCTATAAAGATCGAAAGATTCTCTTTCGCCTTCTCCTGACCAATGTACTCCCGCAGCGTCTTTGGCCGGAGAGACCCTTCCTGGGCGTCCTCCTGAAGAAACGTCTTGGCGACGATTGGTTCTTCATAGATATCGCTTCCGAAGTCAATGCTCAAACGCTCACCTTCTTTTCCCGGGAAATGTTACGAAATGAAAATTCCGACGATTATGGAAAGTACCGCCACAGCCAGCATAGCACCGGTCGCCGCCAGATACCGCTGGGCCATGTTTTGATAATGCTCCACCGTTTCCGGGTCCAGCCCGCGGCTCTTGTTCAGCAGACCGCAGTATTTCGCAAACTGCATCATGGTAATCACACTGCCAACAAAACCAATCGTGATAAATACAGACGGACTCAAAATACCGGTCCTCCTTCTCTTCGAAACGGTTTCAAAGCCCTTCCGCGATTTCCCGGACTTTATCCAGGAAGGCTTCCTCTCCCCATGTATTGATCTTGAAAAACATCGCCTGACTGCCTCCGGCTGCGATGGCCGAGAGAAACAGATCGTCCCCATTCCCTACCAGCGTAACCGACAGGCTCAGGCGGTTGCCGCCGACGAAGCTGTACCGTTCGTAAACCCGGACAGCGCAGCGGAATTCTTCGGCAATATAGTCGCTGCCGTCTTCCCAGCTGGCGGACACACTCCCGCCCAGAATTCCATCGTGAAGCCGAGACAGTACGGTTCCAAAATCTCCCTGAAACCTTCGCTCATACTTCGCCATATTGTCTCTCCTTTCACTTCTTGATGTACAAATCCTCCACCAGCAGACTGAATTGCCTGCAAACCGCTTTCAGCTTGCGGGGATAGGCGCGCAGGTCTTCGCTCTGGCTCCGCCAGAAAGGACGGTTGTCTCCGGCGGTTATGCATTCCTCCAGCACCTCGCGGCTCTGGAGCGCCGAAACCGAAACCGTATTGTTGCGGAATGCCTCGCACCCCTGCACAATCTCCACGCCTTCCAGCTCCCGGAATATACGGCCGCATTGGAAACAAATTTTCCGTTTGCCGCGGTCCCGACCGGAAAGATTGATCCCGTACATTACCGGAAAATCCAGCTCTTTTTGCTCCAAAGGCAGATTCCCGATGATTGTATATTCTCCGTAATAAATCAAATCGTCCGCTGTGAACCTGGACGGCAGCGTTGGCAAGTCCTGTAATTCCTCAACCGGAATGTTCGGGTCCTCGGTGATGATGTGGTAAACCGCCGTTACAAGAGGCTTGCCCATCAGAATATCCCAGAACGGTTTTTTCTCCTTGCGCATTTTCTCATAGTCCAGAAGAATCCGTCCATAGCCATACTCGCGCCGCCCGATCCGGGAGCGGAAGAAATCCCCCTCTTTCGCCCGCTGGTGGCGGCGTTTCTGCTCTGTAAAGTTTTTCAGCCTTACAGCGTCCTCGGGAGTGGTTTCCTGCGCCCAGCGCTCCGTCCAACGCTTAAAATCTGCAAAGGTTTCCACCTTTACACTGTCCAGTTTGGAACTGTAAAAGCATCTCGATGTATCCGCGTGCCACAGCTCAACCGTTCCGGTTTCTGCCGTCCAGCTCAAACGCATCCCAAACGAACGCCGTCCCCAGCCCAGCGAGGTCGCTGACAGCTTTTTCGGCGCGCCCCGTCCGGTACGCGCAAGAAGAACCGTCCGGTTCTCTGTGGTTTGCTCTTCATAGTCCCTTTCCACATAAATCCCAGGACCTTCCAATATGGATTTGCGAATAATATCGCCGTCAAAGCATGCCCAGGTTTCTGCATTTCCGTTTTCCGGCCCCTTCAAACGCACCCATTCCCACTCCGGCTTTATCAATCCCAGGCCCATAGCCGCCCGCTGCTCATTCGTAAGAAGAAACATAGCCTCCCCCTCTACTTCCTTATGGCTTCGCCATACGTTTTAAGCCCTGCCGGATCATTTCCTCCAAGGGCAGATTTTCCACATCCAAGCCTTTCAGGGCAATTGACACCTCCTGACTGGTATAGCCCAACACTGCCAACGCCTGCGCGGCCTCCGCCGCCTTGTTGGCAAACGTCGCCGCAGCTGGTGCGCCTTTCCCGCCGGAAAAATCCAAACCGCCTGCGGTCTCCTTTGCCACCTTGTCCTTTAACTCCAAAATGATTCTTTGGGCAATCTTTTTTCCCACTCCCGGCGCAGCCATCAAAGCCCGTTCGTCGCCGGTGACAATCGCCATCGCCAGGCTCTCCGGCGTCCCTACGGACAAAATTGCCAGCGCCGCTTTTGGTCCAACCCCGGACACGCTGATCAATTGCCGGAAACTGTTCAGTTCGCCCTGCGTCGCAAAGCCGTAGAGATCAAACACATCCTCCCCTACATTCAGGTAGGTATATAATTTGCCGGGCTTTCCTTTTTTCAGCGATGACAACGTGTGATTGGTCGTCTTGCAGGCGTAGCCCACGCCGCCGCAGTCGATTACCGCCAAATAGGGCAGCAGCTCGGCCACTGTGCCGCTCACATAGTAAAACATAACGCAACGTCCTTTTTTCAGATGGTTTCCCGTACATTCTCCGTTTGCGGAAGCCGGGACGTGAAGCTCCGGGCATGACACAGCGCCAAACCCAATGCGTCCGCGGCATCGTCCGGACGGGGAATGGATTCCAGATTCAGCAGACGGCGGGTCATATCCATCACCTGCCGTTTTTCTGCCTTTCCATAGCCCGTCACCGCCAGCTTTACCTGAGATGGGGTGTACTCGTACAACGGAATGCCGCATTTTTCCGCGGAGTACAACAGAACCCCCCGTCCATGCGCTACCGCAATACCGGTTGTGATGTTCGTATTAAAAAAAAGCTCCTCAATGGATATGACTGAGGGCTTCAGCTGTCGAATCAGCTCCTCCATGTCCGTGCCCAGCTGGTAGAGGCGGCGGCTGAGAGGCAGACCCGCCGGCGTTGTAATCGTTCCATAGGTGCGCATATGTACTTGTCCCCGCTCCGCTTCCACCAAGCCAAAGCCTACCGTCGCATAACCGGGGTCGATTCCCAAAATACGCATGGTACAGCCCTTTCCATTTACATTTCATTTCAGTATAACAAATTTATAGGCGAAGTGCAACAGGGAAAACGGATGCACTTTTCAGGTCCAGGTTCCTGCCGGAAGATTTTGTTCAGCGGTCAAACAACGAACCTGTGCCGCTGCGGGCGCTTCCGTTCTCCTCTGTATAGGTTGCGATAAAACGAGGCTCACGCGTTGTACTATGATAAAAACGCATCAACAGATCCACGACATCCGCTTTTTTCTCAATCCCCAAACAAGCCGCTAACTTCTTCTGCGCTTTCGGCAGATCAAAACCGCTCAAATCCGCTTCGTTTTCCACAAGCTCCGCATAGACCTCTTTCGCAAACGTTTCAAGGCTTTCCCGGTCTTGATATTCTGCTTCTTCCAAATAATCCTGCCAATACGGACAATTGATCGCAAATTCAAAGAACTCTTTCAGATTATCCGCAATCCTGCCGCATTCCCCTTCGCTTCCCCAAAAACCTATGGAACCATCTTCAAGTAAAATGTATTCACTGCCAGAAGCCGCCTTGGCAAACGTTTTTCCAGAAAGATTGTAGCTCAGACGGCCAAATTCGTCCTGCGGCGTCTCGAATTCCGGAAGAACCTCTATATCACAAGCATCGCACAGCAAATCTGACAAATCAGGATCCTCACGCAGCTTTTTTATAATCTCCATTTGACACCCTTCCACATCCTGTTATGATTTCGATTATACCATGACGAGCCCTTTGCTTCAACAAGATCGTTGCTGAAAAGCCGGGAAATGCACAAAAAAACTTCATGCTTTTGTCCGTGCAGCGTTTTGGTTTTACTGTAAATTTTTTCAAAAGCAAAAAAGTTTTATGAAAAGCATCTCCAAACAAATTGACAAGTTCCTGCTTTTGGGCTAAACTAATAGAATCGATAAAATCATACGATTTTCTTCAATCGCCACCGTTTTGAAGACTTTTCAAGCGATAGGAGTGTAGCATTTTGAAAAAGGAAAATATATCCGACGCAGTGATCCGACGCCTTCCCCGCTACTACCGTCAACTGACTGAACTCTGTGCCCGGGGTGTCGTGCGCATTTCCTCCCACTCCCTGGGGCAGGAAATGAATATCACCGCCTCCCAGATTCGTCAGGACCTGAGCTGCTTCGGAGAGTTCGGCCAGCAGGGTTATGGCTACAACGCCGAGGAGCTTCGCGCAGAAATCGGACACATTTTGGGCGTCGACAAAAACCATCACCTGATTATGATTGGTGTCGGCAACCTTGGCCGGGCGCTGCTGCACAATTTCCCTTTCTCACAAACCGGGTTCTCCGCCGACGCCGCTTTCGATATCTCTCCTGCCGCTATCGGCACCTCCATTAACGGCGTTCCCATCTACTCCATGGAAGCCTTGGAGGGCTATCTCCGCTCTCATAGCGTGGATGTTGTTGTTCTGACCGTCCCACAGTCCATCGCACAGGAAACCGCGGACCGGCTGGTTCGGTTGGGTGTGCGGGGTTTTTGGAATTTTACCAATGTGGAACTTTCCAGCTCCGTGCCGGAAGTGCAGTTTGAGAACATCCACTTTGCGGACAGCCTCCTTACGCTTAGCTACCGCATCGCGAACCGCTGACGCCGGGGAAAGGGCCTGATCTATGCGGAAGAAATTTGTTTTTCTGTTTCCATTGTGTATCCTGCTGCTGGGCGCTGTCTGGGCCTTCGCCGCCGGAGACGCCGCGGACCCTCTGGCAACCCTCTCCTACCTCCACGGCATCTTTACCAACACCGTAGACGCCAAAGTTGAGCAGCGTCTGGACGCCGCCGGCCCGGGAATCAATTGGGAGCAACCGGTTCCACCCCCGCCGGACGGCAATCCCGTTTCCACCTGGGCTGAGGCGCAGCTGAAACAGGATGACCTCCTGCAAGGCTTTACCGGCGACAGCGTTTTGCTCCTGGCCGGAGACGGACGCATCTCTTATGCCTCCGGCGCTGTGGTGGATGTATCATCCGGGACCGTTGTGCCAAGCGGCAGCGCGTTGACTGCCAATCATCGTTATCTTGTCGCGGAAGACACCGCCGCTAATTTTACAGTCACCAGCAAAACCGCTGTGGTGGATTATCAGGGCGGCTGCTCCTTCCAATACTCCAATGCCATCGATTACAACGCAATTGCCTCTGCACTTAAAACCATGAACCTGTTCCGGGGCAGCTTTACCGGTTACGGTCAGGGCTTTGACCTGGAACTTGCTCCCACCCGTCTGCAAGCGCTGATTATGTTTATCCGGGTTCTGGGTGAGGAGGATGCAGCCCTCTCCTGGAACGGTTATCTTCCCTTTACCGACATTCAGCCCGGCTCCCAGGCCGAACGCTATGTCGGCTACGCCTTTGAACGCGGTTACACCAACGGTTACAGCGCCACGCAGTTCCGCCCCTCCGCCCCGGTGAACGCACGGCAGTATGCCGAATTTCTCCTGCGGGCCATGGGTTACAGCTCCTCCGACAACACAAACCTCTCTGACGCCCTCTTCCGGGCGCAGGAAGCCGGTTTGCTTACCATTGGCGAAGTATCCATGCTGCAAGAGGACCCCTTCCTCCGGGCCGAGCTGGCTTACATCTCCTTTTACGCTCTGGATGTTCTCCTGGCCGGCTCCAACCAGACCCTGGGAGAATCTCTGCTGAATCAGGGCGTCTTCGACCAACAGGAATGGGAGGACGCCGCCGCACTTGTTGCCAGCTGGAGGCTTTGAGAAAAAATTTCCGACCTGCGTGTCCAAATTGGAACCGCCTGCCCGGGATGGCATATGATGAACTGAGGCCAATCCAAACGGCCTACATCTTGTAGGAGGTCCCAATTATGTGCAATAACGGCTTTGGCGGCGGCAACTGCTGCTGGATCATCATTCTCCTGATCATCGTCTGGTGCTGCTGCGGCAACAACAGCTGGGGCGGCAATGGCTGCGGTAATAACTGCGGCTGCGGTTGCGGCTGTGGCTGCGGCAACAACTGCGGTGGCAATGGCTGCGGATGCGGCTGCAATTGCGGCTGCAACAACCCCGCTCCCTGCTGCTAATCTCCCAAGTGTACAAAGAACGCCCCGGGCCCGAAAGGACCCGGGGCGTTCCCTTGTTTGTTATGTTTTCCCTTTCGGAAGGTTCCCTACGATCTTTGCGCCAGCCCAGCCGACGGCGGCTCCTAAAACGATGCCGCCCAATACGTCACTGGGCCAATGTACATATAAGTACAGCCGGGAAAACGCCATGACCGCCGCCAGCACAAAAGCAGGCTTCCATAACGGACTCCCACACCCTTTCAATGCAAACACCGCCGCAAATGACGCCGCCGTATGGCCCGAGGGAAACGACGCGTCCCCAGGCGGCGAAACCAGCAGCGTCAGTTCCGGACGCAGCAAAAACGGGCGGCTGCGTCCAATCAAGGGTTTCAGCAAAATGTTGCAGGCAACCAGGTCCAGAATTAACGCGCAGGAAACGGCGGCTCCCTGACGGCGGTAACGCTGTATCAGCAGCAAAACCGCCGCCAGTACAATCCACACCTCCCCGTGATCTCCCAGACGGCTGATGAACGTCAGCGCCGTGTCCAGCGCCTCACAGCGAAAATGCGTCTGTATCCAGTCCAATATCATCAATTCTGCCGTCTGCATCCAATCGGCTCCTTTCTACGCTTCAAACTGCGGCACAGGGGGAAAGGCGGTTAATTTTGCGTTCAGTTTGCTGTAAATCCGTTCGCGGAACCATGGCTCGCTCGACGCCGCCACGCCTTCCGCCAGATTGAACCAGCCTACGCGGCTGTTTTCGTCCGGTTTACAGCGTACGGGGCGTTTTGGGTCGGCTTCCAGCAAAAAAGTAACGTTCAAGTGCAGGTGCGAGGAAACGTACGCGCCGCGCTTTTCGTGGCCGTCTACCGTCAGGATTTCCAGGGAGTAAATTTCTGGGGAAACCGGCTGCACATCCTTTAGGCCGCTTTCCTCCTGGACTTCCCGCAATGCCACGGACAATAAATCCCGTTCTCCGTCGGCGTGACCGCCGAGCCACGCCCAGGAATCGTACAGATTGTGGTATGCCAGGAGAATCTGCCGTCGGTCCGGACTCACAACCCACGCGGAGGCCGTCAGGTGCGCTGACGTGTTGTCTCTCGTATATAGTTTCTCCCCGCTGGACAAACGCCGCAGAAGTTCTATGCGGTCCTGCGCCTCTTGTGCGTTCCAGGGCCGAAAACGCTGGATTTGTTCAAGAATCTCCATTTCTGACCTCACTCCGTTCCCGTGATCGTTCCGCCGCCGACCACTGTGTCGCCGCTGTACAGAACCACGGCTTGTCCTATCGTAACCGCTCGCTGGGGTTCCTCGAATTCCAGACGCATCCGGCGGCCCTCCAAGGGGTAAACCAACGCCCGCTGCTCCTTTTGACGGTAACGCGTTTTTGCCGTGACCTGCAAAGGGCCGCCCGGCGCTTCAAACGGAATCCAGTTGACGTCCTCCGCAAAAACGGTTTTTGTGAACAACGCGCTTTCGGGGCCTACCGTCACGGTGTTTTCCGCCATGCTTTTGCCGCAGACGTATACCGGTGTGCCCATCGCCAGGTTTAAGCCCTTGCGCTGGCCCAAGGTATAGCGCACCGCACCGCGATGACGCCCGATGGTACGACCTTCCAGATCAAGAAAATCTCCCGGCGGGTAGCTCTTGCCGGTGTAAGATTCCATGAACGCGCAATAGTCGCCGTCGGGAACAAAGCAAATGTCCTGACTCTCCTGCTTCCCCGCGTTCGCAAAGCCAAGACGCTCCGCAATCGCCCGCACTTCCCGCTTTTCCATGCTCCCCAGCGGGAACTGTATATGCGCTAACTGCTGCTGCGTCAGCATATAGAGGACGTAACTCTGATCTTTTTCCGCATGAAGCGCCTTTTTCAGAAGATACCGCCCGGACACTTCGTCATATTCAATACGGGCGTAATGGCCGGTGACAACGTATTGTAAGCCCTTCTCCGCCGCCGCTTGCAGCATTTTACCAAATTTCATCTGACGGTTGCAGTCGATACAAGGGTTCGGCGTCCCGCCGGATTCATATACTCGGATAAATTTTTCGATTACCTGCTCCCGAAACGCCGGGGCGTAGCGCAAAACCATAAAAGGTATTCCCATTTGCGCCGCCAGCGCCGCGGCGTCCGTGAGGTCCGCGCTGCCGTGCAGCTCCATGAACGCTCCCTCACAGCGATATCCCGCTTCCAACATCAAATGCGCCGCTACGGAGCTGTCCACCCCGCCGCTCATGGCGATTAACGCGCTCTTCTCTCTTGTTTCCTGCATGACGCCTCCTGTCTCTCCCGCTTCTCCGGGAGCCGTTTCCATTTGGATTCCTTATTATAGACGTTTCTCCCGGCTTTTTCAAGAAATTTGTTTCCGGATTGTCATTTTCTTTTGGTTGACAAACGTCTACCTTTCTGCTATTTTATTGGTAGACATTTGTATACCATTCTTTATCCGGGAGGGACCGCCTATGAAAATCAATTTGTCCGACAGTGAGTGGAAACTGATGAACCGCCTCTGGAAACACGCCCCGATGACCATTACCGAACTTACCGCCGCTCTCCGCGACGAAACCCGCTGGAGCAAAAACACCGTCATTACCATGCTTTCCCGTTTGGAGTCCAAAGGGGCCGTCCGCTACGAGGAAGGACGCAGGGCCCGGCAGTACTTCCCCGCCGTGGAGCAGAAGGACGCCGCCAGCGCCGAAACCGAAAACTTCCTCTCCAAAGTCTACGGCGGCAGCTTCGGACTGATGGTACATGCCATGGTGGAGAACCGTCAGCTCTCCGAGGACGATCTGGCGGAACTCTCCGCAATTCTTGAACAGACAGGAGGTTCCCAGTCATGAACGAAATTTTAATTACTTCCTCCGTTTTGATTCTCGCGCTGCTGCTTCTGCGGCGGCTGTTCCGGGACAAAATCCCCCGACGCCTCCAATACGCCCTCTGGGGACTCGTTTTACTCCGGCTGCTGGTTCCGGTCAGCCTCCCGGCGGCGGACTTCAGCCTGCTTACCGCCGTGGAGCCGGTGACGGCAAACATGGAGTCTCTTTATATCGCACCAAACGCAGTGACGCTCTGGGGGCAGAACAACACGCCTGTTTTTGGGGGGCCTCACATTCCCGATGTGGCCGTCGGACCTGCCACGCCCTCCAATACCTATACCTTTCCCAGTCAGGACGCTTTGGGAAACCCGATTCAGGTCGAAACCGAGTTCAATTACCAGTTTTCCCTGGACAGCCTCCTTCGCCCCCTGTGGTACGGCGGCATCATCCTTATGACCTGCTGGATGCTCTTCACTAATTTGAGGTTCTGGCGGAAGCTGCGCAAGGTTCGGATTCCTTATCCGGTGGAGAACTGCAGGCATCCCATTTATCTGGTGGAAACCGGTCTGCCCTCCCCCTGCCTCTTTGGACTGTTCCGGCCCGCCATCTATCTTACCCCCGCCGCCATCGCCTCGCCGGACACCCTGCGGCACGTCCTGGCCCATGAGGAAACCCATGCCCGGCACCGGGACTCTCTCTGGGCGCTGCTGCGAAGCGTCTGCCTCGCCGTTTACTGGTTTGACCCCCTGGTGTGGTGGGCCGCCGTTGCCTCCAGGACCGACTGCGAACTCGCCTGCGACGAGGGCGCCCTCCGCCGCTTGGGAGAGTCTGAACGCATCCCTTATGGTCGAACGCTCCTCTCCCTGATTCCTGTGCGCAAAACTCCCGCAAATCCCCTGCTCTCCGCAACCACCATGACCGCCGGCAAACGGCAGCTGAAAGAACGTATCTCCCGTATCGCGGAAAACCGTAAAACGGCGCGGACCGCGCTTTTCGCCGCCGCCCTGCTCGCGGCCCTGTCGTGCGCCGTCACCTTTACCGGCGCAAAAACAGCAGAACCATTAAGCGATGAAGAAGTATCCAAACTTCTCGACTATGTTATGGATGAAGACGAAGACGGTTTTATTCGTGCAGCGTTCATGACAACACTTTTCGATAACCCTCAATATATCAACTGTTCCGAGCTTTTTTACGGAGGTGCCGGTCTGGACGGTGAGGATATTTCCGACCAGGAACGCCGGATGCTTGAAGATACTTATGATATCAGCACCGATTCAAACCAGCGCCTAATCAAACTAAATAGTGAAACCATACGCAGCCTCATTCATAAGTACACAGGCCGCTCCTCCTTTAGTATTTCTGTTCGCGGAGACGTCTTCTCACCTGTGGATTATATGTATTTGGATGGATATGATGCTTACTACCAGCTTTTTGACCCTGGTTTCAATCAAAGATCAATCAGTCTCACCAACGGTTCCGGTGAACAAGACGGTGACCTTATCCACTTTTATTACCACGGTTCCATTTCTAATGGCCTTCGCTCATTTTCTGGCAGCTTCTGCCTCACTCTGAAAGAACAACCTGGCGGCGGGTACTGGTTTGTTTCCAACAAACTGCTGGAGAACCAGAACGAAAACTCCTTCCACTCCCTGACCGCCGACGAACTCGCCTACTTCAACGGCGATTTCTTTACTGAACCCTACGGTATCGGACAAAACAACCTCCGCGCACAGTTCCTCACCTCCCTTTACGACCGGCCAGACGACATCGACCTCTTTCAACTCCTCTACAACGGCGGCGCTCGGCCAGATGCCGTCTCTCCGGAGGAACGGAACATGGTTGTCGCTGCCGGGTACGGCGGCTTGGACCCCGAAACCGATTTGACCAAAATTTCCTATGAAAACATGATGGAACTTCTGGAAGCCAATACCGGCCTTACGTCTCTTTCCAATCCCGTTGGGTTGGAGAACTTCCTCCACCTCCCGGAGTACAACGCTTATTATCACTTCCACGGAGACACCAACGCGGAACCTGTAACCTTTACATCCGGAACACGGGACGGTAATTGGATTCACCTCTATTACAACGGCTCGGTTTTCCATAACGGTCAGGCGCTCTTTGACTCCTTCCACCTCACCTTGGAGGAACAACCGAATGGTGCTTATTGGTTCATTTCCAACCAGCTGGTGGAGGCCCTCCCCACCGCCTACCCCGCCTGGGAACCGGAATTGACCATCCCCCTCAATAACGTGCAGCCTTACGACGCGCCTGCCGTGGAACTGAAAACCTACGGCGGAAGATATACCCAAATGCTCGGCGGCGAGTCCACTGGCGTTGATCTTTACACGGTTTGCGTCATGCAGACGGAAAACGGTAATGTACATTTTGGCGTACAAGACACGCGTCTCAGCTCCTGGCCCAGCACCTATTTCCTGGAATCCAGTGATTTCAATTATCCCATCAAGCGTTTCGAGAATCTGTTCGGGCATGAAGGCCTGGTCATTACCTACACCAGCAACGCCGAAACCCTTACCGATTATTACTATTTTCAGGAGGACGGTACGCCGGTTTTGCTTCTGCGGTCCGTGAACGACTCTTGGATCAACCATCCCCTCGACCTGAACGGCGACGGGGAAAAAGAAGTAATTGCCGGTCCCTGGGAGGAACGCTGTCTCTACTTCCAGCGGGACGGCCAAATTTATCAGGCCAATCTCCGCGCCCTCCTTACAGACGCCTGGCCCAAAGGACAAAGCCTGCACTTCGGCTCCCTGGACACCGATGGACGCTATGTCAATCTCTATGCCAGCGTGCCCTTTGACGGCACCCACGACCCTACCGGTACCCAACTCGGCACCGCCTTCCGTTACCTCTACTTCGACGGCGAAAACCTGCTCCTTTACAAAGATCAGCGCTTGTACCCGAACCACTTCGCCGAGGGAATCCAGGTCTCGCCGGAGGTACAGGAGGCCGTAAAACGTATGGTTTCGGAAAAGATGGAGTCGGAAGCCAAAGGGTGGCGGTTAGTGGACGGTGACTTTGTTCCCATGCCCCTTCAATACGACGACTGGCGCGTTTCCCTTCTGGAAGGTTCCTACATAAATACGTTTTGCGGACAGATTTTCCAGGTCTGGCGCATTGATTATCAGCTTCACACAAATACCCCGGAATATGTCATTATGGCAGGCGGACGCTACGTCACCGACGACGGCTGGGTATCGCCCGGTTATCCGGGCTGTGACTGGCTCATCTTCCAGCTCAAAGAGGACGGTTCCCGGAATTATCTGTACAGCACTATGGCGAACGACTGCACCCCTGACAGCGAAACGTTCTGGATTGACGAATTTCCAACTTTGGAAACACTTGGTCTGGTTTCCATGGACCAGCTGGACGGGCCCAATCTATTAACCCTTTTTGCAAGAGACCCCTCCAGGTTCCTGAATGATCTCGCGGAACGCTCGGAGGCACAGCAGGAAATGATTTTGCAGTCCTTAACTGAAATCGTTGCCGCCGTCAACGCGGAAGACGGTGAATGGAAAAGCGCAGCATATGAACAATGGGCCCGAATTGTAGATGACCTTCGGCTGAGCGGCAACAATGTCTCCGATGCAGGGAAAGCCGTTTGGAACCGGTTGAATGACCTCGTTGCAAAGCAATTGGAACTGGCTGAACCGTCTCATTACAAACCAACCAGACATCTAATCAAATAATCAAACGGGACGGGCTTTCGCCCGTCCTGCTCTTTGTATTCGCTCCTAAAACCCTTTCTCCGCCAATTCCTGTACCAGACGAATAAAAAATTCCTCTGCCGAAAAATGACGGAGCTTCCGCCGCCGCGCTCCAGCAAAATCCTGGTGCGACACATTTTCCAGAGTCCCCCGGTACTCCCCCCACTTTGCCGATTCCGGCGTTACCAGGGCGTCCGTGGGGCCGTCGGATTTCGTCAGCCAAAGTTGGGCGCGGTCCATCGGGTCCCAGGTTCGCTTTGCCAGCAGCGCCCCCCAGCTTTGGTAATAGACTTGCGGACTGTCCGGGTTTTCCGCGTTGAAGCGTTCCAGCGCCTCCGGCGTCAATGACGCAACCGCGTTGTGAAAGTCCGGCGACTGGTCGCCGAAACGCCTCCAGCCAATTTCCAATGCACGGCCCGCAGCTGCACAGATGATTTTACGCTTCCGCCAGACCTCCGCGGACTTCGCGCCCCGGTGGGGCGTGCAAAGGGTGGTCAGCGACGCCGTATGCCTGGCAAAGCCCAGCGTCGAAATCAGATAGCGGGCTTCCAGACCGCCCTTGGAATGCGCAATCAGATTCAGCTTTTGAACCTCTTCCATTTCCAGAATTTTTTTCGCCAGGTGCACAAGCGTCCGGGCATTGCCTTCAATAGTCCCCCAGGCGTCTTGATGGCCAAGGTATACCACAGCCCCCCTCTCCCGCAAAGCTTCCGGAACGCGGCCCCAGCAGCCCGAAAAGCAGTCGTCACGGCAATTCAGGCCGTGAAGCAGCAAAATCGGATATCGTGTATGACAGGTTTCCATAGAGCCTCCTTGCGCAGCGGATGAAAAAAATTTGCAAAGCCTCTTGACAAATACCCCTGGGGGGTATATCCTATGAATACCCCCACCGGGTATATGGAGGCCGCCATGAATGAAACTGCACCAAAAATAAAAGAACGTTCGGAAGACGAAGCAAAACGCCTCATCAACCGCCTGAACCGCATCGAAGGACAAATCCGCGGTATCCGCGGCATGGTGGAGCGCAGCGCTTACTGTACCGATATCCTCGCCCAGACCGCCGCCGCAAACGCCGCCTTGAATGCGTTCAGCCGCGAGCTGCTGGCCGAACATATCCGTACCTGTGTCATTTCCGACATTCGCGCCGGGAAAGAGGAAACCATTGAAGATCTTATCGCCATCCTGCAAAAATTCATGAAATGAACTCTTTGTGGGAAACTACCTGCGTTGATTCCCCACGCTCTGCGGTGGTTTACAACGCCTGTCCAGGAGGTCACTATGCAACAATACAACGTCACTGGCATGAGCTGCGCGGCTTGCAGTGCCAGAGTGGAAAAAGCTGTGTCAAAAGTCCCGGGCGTTACCGCCTGTTCCGTCAGTTTGCTGACAAACTCTATGGGTGTCGAAGGCTCTGCCCCGGCCCAGGAGATCATTGCGGCTGTACAGGAGGCCGGTTATGGCGCGTCTGAAAAGACCGCCGGAAAAAACACGAAAACCGCTGAAAATCCTGCGGACGCCCTTCAGGACCATGAGACTCCCGTCCTGAAACGCCGCTTGCTCTGGTCGGTGGGATTCCTGCTGGTTTTGATGTATTTTTCCATGGGTCACATGATGTGGAACTGGCCCCTTCCCGCTTTTTTGGAGGGCAACCATATTGCTATGGGGTTGCTTCAGCTCCTGCTGACCATCATTATTATGGTCATTAACCAGAAATTTTTCATCAGCGGATTCAAAAGTCTGTGGCACCGTGCGCCCAACATGGACACCCTCGTTGCTCTTGGCTCAACGGCGGCGTTCGTTTACAGCACCTACGCCCTCTTTGCCATGACTGATGCGCAGATGCGCGGCGATATGCAGGCGGTTATGGATTATATGATGGAATTCTATTTTGAATCCGCCGCGATGATTTTAACCCTGATTACCGTCGGAAAAATGCTGGAAGCCCGCTCCAAGGGCCGCACTACCGACGCGCTCAAGAGCCTCATGAAGCTGGCTCCGAAGACCGCCGTTGTGGAACGGGACGGTCAGGAAGTGGAAGTCCCGATTGAGCAGGTACAGAAAGACGATATATTTGTCGTCCGCCCCGGCGAAAACATCCCGGTGGACGGCGTGGTTCTCGAAGGCGGCAGCGCTGTCAATGAGTCCGCCCTGACCGGCGAGAGCATCCCAGTCGACAAAATGCCCGGCGACACCGTTTCCGCCGCTACACTGAACCAGTCCGGCTTTATCAAGTGCCGCGCTGCCCGCGTGGGCGAAGATACCACCTTGTCGCAGATTATTCAGATGGTCAGCGATGCCGCCGCCACAAAAGCCCCGATTGCCAAAATTGCCGATAAGGTTTCCGGCGTATTCGTCCCGGCGGTGATTACGATTGCAGTCATTACAACCGCCGTTTGGCTGCTTCTGGGCCAAACCGCAGGCTTTGCCCTGGCGCGGGGTATTTCCGTGCTGGTGATCAGCTGTCCCTGTGCGCTGGGTCTCGCTACGCCGGTTGCGATTATGGTTGGCAACGGCATAGGCGCAAAAAACGGAATCCTGTTCAAAACCGCCGCTTCCCTCGAAGCGGCTGGGCGAACGGAAATCATTGCTCTGGACAAAACCGGCACCATCACGCAGGGGGAACCGAATGTTACGGACATTCTCCCCTCCGCGGAAAACGATGAAACGGATTTACTGGCCCTGGCCGCAAGTCTGGAAGGTCCTTCCGAACATCCCTTGGCTGCGGCTATCGTCAGCGAGGCCAAAAAGCGGAATGTGCCTGTATTTGCTGTTGAAAATTTTGCCGCTGTCCACGGGCGCGGTGTTCGGGCAGTGGCAGACGGCGACACATATATTGGCGGAAATCAGGCGATGTTAGAGGAAGCAGGTGTTTCTCCTGGTGAGCTGTCTGCGATAGCGGACACCTTGGCCGCTCAGGGAAAAACGCCGATGTTTTTCGCCAATGAGACCAAAAAACGTCCTATGGGCATCATTGCCGTAGCGGACGTAATCAAAGAAGACAGCCCCCAGGCTGTAAAAGAGCTGCAGGGCATGGGAATTCACGTCGTCATGCTCACTGGAGACAACGAGCGTACAGCAAAAGCCATCGGCGAGCAGGCTGGCGTTGACGAAGTGATAGCGGGCGTTCTGCCCGACGGAAAAGAGAGCGTTATACGCCGTCTGAAGCAGAAGGGCAAAGTTGCGATGGTAGGCGACGGCATCAACGACGCCCCCGCCCTCACACGGGCCGACATCGGCATAGCCATCGGCGCAGGCGCCGACGTTGCTTTGGATGCAGCGGACGTTGTGCTGATGAAGAGCCGTCTTTCCGATGTTCCCGCTGCGATTCGGTTAAGCCGGGCAACGCTTCGGAATATTCATGAAAATCTGTTCTGGGCATTTTTTTACAACACGATAGGAATTCCTCTGGCCGCAGGTTTGCTGATTCCTCTGGGATTGACGTTAAACCCGATGTTTGGAGCAGCGGCCATGAGTTTAAGCAGTTTTTGTGTGGTATCCAACGCCCTGCGGCTGAATCTGTTCAACCTGCGGGATGCGAAAAAGGATAAAGCGATTCAAACAAAACACAAGGAGGAAGCAAAGGTTATGGAAAAGACGATGAAGATTGAAGGAATGATGTGTGCTCACTGCGAGGCCCGCGTCAAGAAGGCGCTGGAAGCGCTTCCGGAAGTAACGGAGGCGGCTGTCAGCCACGAGAGCGGCACTGCGGTTGTGACGCTTTCCGCCGAGCTTTCAAATGATGCGCTCAAGCAGGCCGTTGAAGCCCAGGATTACGCCGTAACTGCCATTCAGTAAAGGCCCCAGGGGGTACTCCCCCCTGGACCCCCGCCAGGGGACCGAGTCCCCTGGACCCCTCAAATGCGCCGCTTTGCGGCGCATACTTTTTTACAAGCCCAGGATCATGGAGGCGAAACGGAAGTAGATCAACAGGGACAAGGCGTCCACAATTGTGGTGATGAACGGGGAGGCCATCACAGCTGGGTCAAAGCCGATGCGCTTTGCCAGCAGCGGCAGCGCACAGCCCACCAGTTTCGCACAGAGCACGGTCCCGATCAATGTAGCGCAGACTACCAGCGCAACCTGCGGCGTTACGGTTGGATTCCGAAGCAGCCAGCGATCCACCAGCATCATTTTGACAAAGTTCGCCGCGGCCAGACACAGCCCGCAGCATACCGACACCCGGAACTCTTTCCAAAGGACCTGCACCATATCGGAAAAGCGGACTTCCCCCAGGGACAGCGCCCGGATAACGGCAGTGGAAGCCTGTGTGCCGCTATTGCCGCCTGTACCTGAAAGCATGGGGATAAAAGAGGTTAGAATTGCGCAGGCCATCAGGGATTTTTCAAAATAGGTCAGAATGATACCGGTAAACGTAGCCGACAGCATCAGCAGCATCAGCCAGGGAGTTCGGGCCTTCCAGGTTTCAAAGACGCCGGTTTTCAAATAGGGCTTGTCACCCGGCAGAATGGCGGCCATCTTCTCAATGTCCTCCGTAACCTCCTCCTGCAAAACGTC
>CANDBG010000050.1 GCA_947382875.1 uncultured Oscillibacter sp.
ACCAGCATCTGGAAGGGCTCGTCCACGTTGGCCTCCGGCGCGGGGATATACTCGAGAATCGTCTCGAACAGCGGCTTCAAATCGGTTCCGGCGGCGTCGGGGGAATACGACGCGGTGCCCTGCCGTCCGGAGCAGAACAGCATCGGAGAATCCAGCTGTTCGCTGGTGGCGTCCAGGTCGATGAGGAGTTCCAGAACCTCGTCCACGACCTCATGAACCCGCTGGTCCGGCCGGTCGATCTTGTTCACAACCACGATTACCCGGTGTCCCATTTCCAGGGCCCGGCTGAGCACAAACCGCGTCTGCGGCATCGGCCCCTCCGCGGCGTCGACGAGAAGAATTACGCCGTTGACCATTTTCAAAACGCGCTCCACCTCGCCGCCGAAATCGGCGTGGCCCGGGGTGTCGACAATGTTGATTTTCGTGTCGCCATAACGGATGGCAGTGTTTTTCGCCAGAATCGTGATGCCGCGTTCCCGTTCCAGGTCGCCGGAGTCCATGACACGGTCCACAACCTCCTGATTCTCGCGGTAGACGCCGCCTTGTTTGAGCATTTCGTCCACGAGAGTCGTTTTGCCGTGGTCCACGTGGGCAATGATGGCGATGTTTCTCAAATGTTCATTTTGCATAAAGGTTCTCCTTTGTTTACGGCGTGTTCCGCCTTTTAATCTCACAATCGAAAAAATATTATAACCTTGTTTCTGTCGGTTTTCAAGTACAAATTCCGGCGAATGCCCGGACATTTTTTGTGTAAAAATGTGAGGTTCGCCCCTTCAGCCCGGACGTTCATGAAAAAAGGGCGGGCACAACAGGCCCGCCCCTGCACGCGAAAAGCTACCTTTGTAAGCTGCGTTCCAACATCTGCATAAACTGTGCGGCGTGCCGGTAGGAGCTTTCGCTCAGCTCCTGTAAGAGAAGACTTAAACAGGGGTCTGTCGTGTCCTCGGCGGAACGGGCATAGTTCAGGCCGTTGCAGGCCGCGGCGTGGTAGCGCTCCCGCAGGGCGGGACACCAGCGGCCGGTGTAGATGCGTTCCGTGCTGATGCTGGGGCGGCAGCACTCGCCGGTAATCAAATAGTAAGCGGCCATGAGGCGGCGGACGTGATTGGCCTGTTCCGACGCAATCTCCCGCAGCCGCTGCCGCGCCCACGACGGCGCTTGCCGCGTCAGGGCCGTAATATACCGCCGGTCGGACTGTTCTTCCTCGATATAGCCGATGAGAACGTCCAGCATTTCGGCGGCCTCCGTGCCCATGCAGCAGGGATTCGACTCCGCGCCGGGAAGCTGGCTTTCCTGCCGCGCCAGACTGGCGGGCGCTTTTGGCACGGCCTTTTCCGGTGACGGAGCCATGTCGGGATATGGTTCCAGATTTGGCGCGACACGCTGCCAGATGCGGTCGTATTGCCGGAAATCGTAAGGTTCGGGGTTATGTACCGTCTGTTCCATGATCAGGACCCTCCTTTTCCTTCCAGTATATGCCGAAGGCGAAAATCATGCGACTGTTGCGCCTGCAACAGATAAAAAACGGAATTTCGGGTAAAATAGTGGGGAAAAACCCAAAAGCCGCGTTGCATTTTCTGCGCGCATCTGGTAGAATACCATCGAAAAACCGCGCAGCCTGTTAAGGAGGATTTTAACATATGCTGGAATTGAAGCACCTCAGTTACGCCGTTCAGGAGGGTGACGGTCAGCTGGGGATTCTGAACGATATCTCCCTCTCCGTGGCGGACGGAAGCCTCGTGGTCTTCACCGGACCCAACGGCGGAGGAAAAACCACCCTCGCCAAAAGCATCATGGGCCTGGTACAGCCAACCGCCGGAGAAATTTTCTGGAACGGAGAGAATATTACACACCTTGGCATCACCGACCGCGCACGTCTGGGCATCAGCTACGGCTTTCAGCAGCCGCCCCGCTTCAAGGGCCTGACGGTCCGGAAACTCCTCACCCTCGCCAGCGGTGACGAACGTCTGTCCAAGGACCGCTGCTGCCAATACCTCACCCGCGTGGGCCTGTGCGCCAACGATTACCTGGACCGGGAAGTTGACGCGTCTCTCTCCGGCGGGGAGGTCAAGCGGATTGAGATTGCCACGATTCTGGCCCGGCAGGGCAAGCTGATGATTTTTGATGAACCCGAAGCGGGAATTGACCTTTGGTCTTTCGCTCGCCTGACGGAGACCTTCGAGCAGCTTCACGCCGCCGGAGGCGCAACCATGATTATTATTTCTCACCAGGAACGGATTATTTCCCTGGCCGACGAGGTGATCGTCGTCGGGGAAGGGCGGCTGCGGCACCGAGGCGCTCCGGCGGAGATTCTTCCGCAAATTTTATCGGATACCCTTGGCGGCTGTCCCGTACTGACAAAGGAGGCGAAAGCGTTATGATGGATACCGCAATTGACCGTGAGCTGCTGGAGAAAATCGCGGACCTGCTGGGCAAGCCTGTGGGCGCGTTCAACATCCGGAAGGACAGCGGCTGTGACGGCCGGCAGTCCACGGAACACATTCAGATCACGTCCAAGGAGGACAAGCCCGGAATTGATATCCGGATTCAGCCCGGTACGGTGGGGGAAACCTGCCATATTCCGGTGATTATCACCAAATCCGGTCTTTCGGAGATGGTGTACAACGACTTTTACGTAGGCGAAAACTGTGACGTTGACATCGTGGCGGGCTGCGGGATTCACAACTGCGGCGACCAGGAGTCCCGGCATGACGGCGTTCATACCTTTTATATCGGCAAGCATTCTCACGTTCGTTACACCGAAAAGCATTACGGCGAGGGAACCGGAACCGGCGGCCGAGTCATGAACCCTCAAACCGTTGTGTACCTGGAGGAAGGCGCCACGATTCAAATGGAGACGGTTCAGATTCGAGGCATCGACTCCACAAAGCGCGACACAAAAATTGTGTGCGGTCCGGGAGCGGAAGCCATTATTACGGAGCGTCTCCTGACCCACGGGGACCAGACGGCCGAAAGTGATATGGAGATCATTCTGGACGGCGAGGACTCCAAAGGCCGGGTCATTTCCCGTTCCGTGGCCCAGGATGAATCCAGTCAGGTGTTCTATCCTCGTATGGTGGGAAACGCCAAGTGCTTCGGCCATGTGCAGTGCGACTCCATCATTATGGGCGGGGCGAAAATCAAGTCGATTCCCGCCATTACGGCGAACTGTATGGAAGCGCAGCTGATTCATGAGGCGGCCATCGGAAAGATTGCGGGTGACCAGCTTTTGAAGCTGGAAACGCTGGGTCTTACGGAAGAAGAGGCCGAGGATTGCATCCTGCAAGGATTTTTGGCATAAAAATAAAACCCCGCCCGACCACGGCGGGGTTGCTTTTTTCTGGGTTTGGTAGGACCGTCATGCCTGTTATTTTTCGGAAAATTGAATTCTATTTTCATTTTCCTTGGTTTGGGAACATATTGACGGAAGAAAATTCGGGAATAAATTTGAAATTCGTGCATGGCAAAATTTTTTCGCCTGAAAAGTGCTTCTCCCGACAGGAAAAACCAGGAAATCCGATAAATTTAAGGTCCGCGCAGCGGACGCCTGCGGAAAAACGAAACCTGTTTTTACAAAAATTGGTATATCGATTCTGTAAAAGATATTTTCCCGTCTTGACAAGCGGGACAGTTGCAATTATGATTAAGGAAATTGCGGGTCTTGTATGTCGTTCAGCCGTGGAATGTCTCAGGACGCCTCCGCTGCTGGCCTTGCCGGAAAAGGAGGCGCTGTCGTGGAAATAATTACCAGCCGAAACAATCCCCTTTGTACGCACTTCCGTAAGCTCGCCCGTTCCCGGGCTTACCGGGAGGAGACGGGAGAATTCCTGTGCGACAGCCCAAAGCTCCTGGGGGAAGCGGTACGATGGGGCGTGTCCATTCCGGCGCTGCTGTACACGGAGGGAGTCGAACTGTCTTCTGCTTGCGGGCAGGCGGCCCGCGTGGCGCAGGTCAGCGAGAGCGTCATGAAGGCGGTCAGCCCGATGGAGACGCCACAGGGAGTTGTGTTTTCCTGTCTCTGCGGAAAGCACGATCTGCCGGATCGCTTTCTTCCTGACGCCCAGGGCCGGAACCGCTGGCTGATTCTGGACGGCGTGCAGGACCCCGGCAATGTAGGTACGGTTCTCCGAACAGCGGACGCTTTTGGCTGGCGGACCGCGCTGCTCCCCGGCTGCGCGGACCTCTACAACCCCAAGACCGTCCGTGCAGGGATGGGGGTTCATTTTCGCAGTGTGGTTTACCGCTGCACCCTGGACGAGTTGACGGCGCGTCTGCACCCGGCGGACCTTCCGCTTTACGGCGCGGCCCTGCGGGAAGACACGGCGGATGTCCGGACGATGGATTTGTCCCGCTGCGCCGTAGCCGTGGGCAGCGAGGGACGGGGGTTGTCTCCCGCGGTTCTGGCGGCCTGCACGCAAACCATTCGCATTCCGATGGACGAACGCTGCGAGTCGCTGAACGCGGCAGCAGCAGCGGCAATTCTCTTGTGGGAAGGTGCCCGGGGGGATTGACAGAGATTTAACAAAGATGTATATTTAAATGCAGGATGAATAAATAGAAATAATGGATAAAACAAGGAGGGTGGAGCCATGCTGAAATATTGGCTGTGGCTGACCTCAATGTCGGCCGTGGGCAACCAGACGAGACTGGCTCTGTTGCAGCACTTTGAGAACCCGGAAAATATTTACTATGCCGAAGAAGCGGACCTTAAAATGGTGGAGAGCCTGAAACCGAATCAGATTTCCGCCATTTTGGAACACAATTTGAATCCCGCTGAACACATTCTGGCGGACTGTCAGCGGTACGGACAGCGGATTCTGACCATCCGCGACGCCGAATATCCCGTACGCCTGCGGAGCATTTATGACCCGCCCTGTGTGCTGTACGTCAAGGGGCGTCTGCCCGCGTTTGACGATGAGGCGGCGATTGCCGTTGTGGGCACCCGCAAGGCTACGCCTTATGGCATCGCCTGTGCTGAACGCCTTTCTTACGATCTGGCGTCCTGCGGCGCGGTGGTTGTGACGGGCCTCGCCCGCGGCGGCGATACGGCTGCGGCGCGTGGGGCGCTGCGGGCCGGAGGCGTGGTTGTCGGTGTGACGGGCAACGGCCTGGATATTCCCTATCCGCCGGAAAACCGCGACCTTTATGAAGATGTCGCCGCCGCTGGCGCGCTGATTTCCGAGTATCCGCCCGGCACGGAGCCAGATGGACGGCATTTTCCAGTTCGAAACCGGATTATGTCCGGTTTGAGCGTGGGCGTGCTGGTGGTGGAAGCGCCGATGCGCAGCGGTACGCTGATTACCGCTCGGCTGGCGCTGGAACAGGGCCGCGATGTTTTCGCCGTTCCCGGCCCGATCGACGCGCCTAACAGTGCAGGTTGTATTGAACTTTTAGAGGAGGGCGCGGGCGTTGGCGCAAAGGCGTGGCGCATTTTACGGGAATATGAGGGGATGTTCCCGGACAAGCTGCATCCGTCGGATCGGCCCCGGCGGCCTCTGCCGCCCTTGAAGCCTCATCCGAAGCCGGAGACGAAGACGCGGACAAAACCGGCGGCAGCGGAAACGCCGTCGAAGCCGGCGGAGGCAACGCTGCCGGTCCGGAGTCCGGAGGGCTTGACAGACGACCAGATCGCCCTTTTGCGGGCGCTTTCCGACCGGGACCCGGTGCAGGTGGATGATTTGGTCGCAGCCTGTGCGATTCCTGCCCGTCGAGTTTTGTCGGCTCTGACGGTGATGGAGATTGAAAGTCTTGTCCGGCAGCACAGCGGAAAACGGTATACCCGTACCGTGACACTGGCGGGCGGCTGACGCCATATATTTTTATTTTTGGGAGACGGTTCCCTTAAACGGAGGTAACTATGGCAACACAAAATCTGGTGATTGTGGAATCCCCGGCCAAGGCAAAGACCATTGGCAAGTATTTGGGGAAGGATTTTGTCGTCAAAGCATGTATGGGTCATCTGCGGGACCTGCCCAAGAGCGTTTTGGGCGTGGACCTGGCGCAGGACTTTGAACCGGTGTATCAGCCGATCAAGGGCAAAGAGGAAGTCATCGGCGACCTGAAAAAAACCGCTGACGCATCGAACATCGTGTATCTCGCAACCGACCCGGACCGGGAAGGCGAGGCGATTTCCTGGCATTTGAAACAGCTTTTGGAGCTGCCCGATGAAAAAACCCGGCGTGTAACGTTTAACGAAATTACGAAAAAAGTGGTGCAGGAGAGCATCCAGCAGCCCCGGGCCATTGATCAGAATCTGGTGGACGCCCAGCAGGCCCGCCGGATTCTGGATCGACTCGTTGGATATGAGTTAAGCCCGCTGCTTTGGAAAAAAATCCGTCGGGGTTTGTCGGCTGGACGGGTGCAGTCTGTTGCGACGCGTCTCGTGGATGACCGGGAACGCGAAATTGAAGCGTTCCAGCCGGAGGAATATTGGACCCTGAATGCGGACCTGTTGTCCGAGGGCGCCAAGAATAAGCCTTTTACCGCGCACTATCACGGCAAGGGCGGTAAGAAGGCGGAACTGAAATCCGAAGAAGATGTGAACGCCGTGATTCAGGAGACGGAGAAGGCTGCGTTTGCTGTGAAGTCTGTAAAGCGGACCGACAAGCAGAGAAGCGCCCCTGCGCCGTTTACGACCTCAACGCTTCAGCAGGAGGCGTCGCGCAAGCTCTCCATGACCCCCAGACGAACCATGGCCATTGCCCAGCAGCTCTATGAGGGTGTGGATATTCAGGGCGAGGGTACGGTGGGCTTGATTACCTACATGAGAACCGACTCCCTGCGTTTGTCCGAGGAGGCCCTCGCGGACGCGAAAACGTTTATTGAAGCGCGTTATGGCAAGGAATATGCTCAGACGCACCGTTTCAAGGCGAAGGCCAATGCCCAGGATGCGCATGAAGCCATTCGGCCCAGCAATGTGAACTGGACGCCGGAACAGCTCAAGGGGGATTTGTCCAGCGAACAGTTCCGGCTGTACCGTCTGATTTGGAGCCGTTTTGTGGCCTGTCAGATGTCCAATGCGGTGTATGACAGTGTTTCGGTGGAGATTACCGCGGCGGACCATTCTTTCCGTGCCAGCGCGTCGAAGCTGAAATTCTCTGGATTTACTGCTGTTTACGAAGAGGGTAAGGACGACGAAAAAGAGGAAAAAGAAGGGACCCTTCCGGATTTGAAGGAGGGCGAGGCCTTGCAGTTGAAGGGCTTTGCCAAGGACCAGCATTTTACGCAGCCTCCGGCGCGTTATACGGATGCGTCGCTGATTCGGGCGATGGAGGAACAGGGAATCGGGCGTCCGTCCACCTATGCGCCGACGGTTTCCACTATTTTGGATCGGGATTATGTGATGAAAGAAGGAAAACACCTGAAAATCACAAATCTTGGCCGGGTCGTTACCGAATTGATGAAGGATAAATTCACGGACATCGCTGACCCGCTTTTTACGGCCCGTATGGAAGAGAGTTTGGATTCGGTGGAAACGGGCGGTACGTTCTGGAAAGAGGTTTTACGGTCTTTTCATGGTGATTTTGCGGAGAATTTGAAGAAGGCCGAACAGGACTTGGAGGGCGTACGGATTAAGGTTCCGGATGAGGTGTCGACGGAATTGTGTCCGGTGTGCGGACGAAATTTGGTGATTAAGTCGGGACGATTCGGGCGTTTTCTGGCGTGTCCGGGCTATCCGGAGTGTGAGTTCACGATGCCGCTGGTGGTTGAGATGCCGGGCCGGTGTCCGAAGTGCGGCGGACGTTTGATGAAGCGCACGGGGAATAGTAAGAAAACGAAGAAACAGTATACGTATTATTGCTGTGAGCATTTGACGAGCCGGGATGAGAAGACGAAATGTGATTTTATGACGTGGGATGTTCCGGTTCAGGATGATTGTCCGTTGTGTGGTCATACGTTGTTTAAGAAGGCTGGACGAGGCCGGCAGAAGCCATTTTGTATCAATCCGGAATGTGCAGATTTTCTCCCTGAAGACAAGCGCGGCTATCGCCCAGCGAAGAAGGATGATTCTGCGGCTTCGGCGCAGAGCACCGAGCCGCCTGCCGGCGGCGAGGCCAAAACGCGGACACGGTCCGCGGCAGCGAGCAAGCGGTCTTCGACCGCAAAGGTTACGTCTGACGTAAAGGAAAAGAAGCCTTTGAAAAAGGCTTCCGCGAAAAAAACATCCAATAGGGCTTGAGTGGTTTTGCTTCTGCAAAGCACGCGGCGTTGCCGCGGGCGGAAGACAGCCATTTTCAATGGCTGGTCCTTTTTGAACCCCCCATTTTCTTTTCTCTTACGAGAGAAAAGAAAACGGGCCGTTCACGGTCCAAAAGAAAAGAGCGTTTGTTAAGTGCGGTGCAACACTACGGCTTTCTGCCTCTGATAACGAGAAGTCCAAATCGACTTGCCTCTGCGTCTAACACCGCTGCCGCTGCATTGGTGGGCGAAACAGCATGGTGGAATCAGGCGGCTGAAATCGCTTGGGGGAAGCCAAACGAGAAGATCAAATCGACTTACCTGTGTATCAAACTCCGCTGTTGCTGCTGCGGTGCGCGAAGGGATGCGATGCGGTTGGTGGTTGAAAGAGCGGGACGCCGACGGAGGCCAAGCTCGTTCGACCACCAGCAGAGCGGCAGCGGTATGAGAGGCAGAGTCAAATCAGTGATGCACTTCTAGCAACAGTGGCATAAAGCCAACAAGTTTTCACCAGTCTCAACAACAATCCATTTCGCGCACCGGCAGAGCGGCAGCGGTATCTGCGGCAGAGGCAAGTCGATGACGGACTTCCCGTCGACAGGGGCACAGTCTAACAAGTTTCCACCAGACATACGAGCGTCTTTTTCTCTTTTGGACCGTCCACGGCCCGTTTTCTCTTTTTCTTGGCGAAGAAAAAGAGAAAATGGGGGGTGGAACTGCCCAGCCGCCGATGAGCGGCAAGCCATCATCCCGCGGCGCAAGCCGCGAGCAATACGCAGTTATTGCAAAAATCCTCACATTGGGAGGAATCACAATGAAAACAAACGTAGTTGGTGGGGGGTTGGCGGGGAGTGAGTGCGCTTGGCAGTTGGCGGAACGGGGCGTACAGGTAGAACTTTGGGAGATGAAACCGAAAAAGTTTACGCCGGCGCATTCCACGGAATTTTTTGCGGAACTTTGCTGCTCAAACTCTCTGCGCAGTGACCAGCTCGAAAACGCCGTCGGCCTCCTGAAAGAAGAACTCCGACAGCTGAATTCCCTCATCCTTTCCTGTGCCGACGCTACGCGCGTGGAAGCCGGGGGCGCCTTGGCCGTCGACCGCCACCGCTTCGCCGCCTTGGTCACTGACCGCCTGCGTAATCACCCAAACATTACCATCATTTCCGAAGAAGTTACAGCAATTCCAGACGGTGAAACCGTCATCGCTTCCGGTCCCTTGACCTCGGACGCCTTGGCGTCGTCCTTACAGGCATTGCTCGGCGAAAGCTCCGCGCTCCACTTCTACGACGCCGCCGCGCCGCTGGTCTCCGCCGAAAGCATCGACATGGAAAAAGCATGGCTCGGTTCGCGCTACGGCCGCGGAACAGCAGATTACGTCAATTGCCCCCTGAATGAAGAAGAATATTTCGCCTTCTGGCAGGCTTTGACAACCGCCGAAGAAGCGGAAGTCCATGGCTTCGAGGATAAAAAAGTCTTTGAGGGCTGTATGCCCGTGGAGGTCATGGCCCGGCGGGGACAGGACACCTTACGCTATGGTCCGCTCAAACCCCGCGGACTCAAAGACCCCCGCACAGGTCATGAACCCTTTGCCGTGGTACAGCTGCGACGGGACAACCGTGAAGGAAGCATTTACAATCTGGTTGGCTTTCAGACACACTTGCGTTTTCCCGAACAACGACGGGTATTCTCCATGATTCCCGCCCTGCACGATGCGGAATTCTTGCGCTACGGCGTCATGCACCGCAACACGTTTTTGAATTCCCCGCAGCTGCTGGACCGTTACTACCGTTTGAAAACGGACCCACGGATTTCCTTCGCCGGGCAAATGACCGGCGTCGAGGGCTATGTGGAATCAGCCGCCTCCGGGTTCCTAGCGGGCGTGGAAACCGCGCGGCGGCTGCGTGGTCTGCCTCCGGTGGATTTTCCCCAGGAGACCGCAATCGGCGCGCTTGGCCTGTACGTGTCCAATCCATCCGTAACGGTATTCCAGCCAATGAACATCAACTTCGGCATCATGCCGCCGCTGGGATACCGGGTGAAAGGCAAACGGAACAAAAATGCCGAACTGTCCCGCCGTTCCCTGGAACGGATTGCGGCGCTGCGGGAGACGGTACTGGAATAAACAGAAGACAATGCGCAGTCAGCGCGTGGGAGGATTACAGAATGAAGATCATCGTAGACGCAATGGGCGGAGACAATGCTCCACAGGCGGTCGTGCAGGGGGCGCTGGAAGCCCGCAAGGCACATGGCCTGGACATCATCCTGGTAGGCCGAACGGAGGACATTCTGCGGGCGGTGGAAGCCAGCGGCGAAAAGACACTGCCTGCCGGGGTGGAAATCCGGGACGCAGCGGAAGTTGTTGAGATTTCCGATGACCCGGCTACGGCGTTCAAACGAAAAAAGAATTCCTCCCTGACGGTTGGCTTGCAGCTGGTGAAGGAGGGCGCAGGCGATGCGTTTGTATCAGCCGGTTCCACGGGCGCGCTCCTGGCGGGGGCGACGCTCCTGGTCAAACGCATTCGCGGCATACGCCGGGCGGCCATGGGTCCGGTGGTCCCGACGGCAGAGGGCCGGGCGGTGCTGTGCGACTGCGGCGCAAACGCAGAGTGTACGCCGGAATATCTGCTGCAATTTGCGTACTTAGGCAATTACTACGCCAAAAGAGTTATGGGGCTGGAACGGCCGCGGGTAGGTCTGCTGAACATCGGCGCGGAGTCCGAAAAGGGCGACAGTCTCCGGCAGGAGACCTATGCGCTTCTGACAAAGGCCGGTGAAGCGGGCCGGATTCACTTCATTGGCAACATTGAGGCGAACGAAGCCATGCTGGGCGGCGCGGATGTGCTGGTCGCAGACGGCTTTACCGGCAACATCATGCTCAAGTCTCTGGAAGGCACTGCAAAGTTTTTGCTGAAGGAACTGAAAAAAATGTTTTACAGCAGTACAAAAACCAAGCTGGCGGCGGGGCTGATTAAAGGAAATCTGGCGGACATGAAGCGTATCATCGATCCCGGTGAAGTCGGCGGAACGGCCTTCCTGGGCATTTCAAAACCGGTTATCAAGGCCCATGGTTCCTCGGACGCCCGCGCCATTCAAAATGCTATCCTGCGGGCGGCGGAATACGCACAAAGCGGTTTGATTGCAGACATTGAAGCAAATATTGAGTTAATGAAGGTTGAGTAAGCAAACCCTCTGGGACGGATAAAAAGCAGCTTGCTTTTTATCCGTTCTTGCAATCGCCGGGAGACCGTGCGCTTTTCCGCGCAGCGTTCGCCATTTCCTGTCAAGTGCAAGAAAGCCAAACTTTTCCTCCGAAATTTGTCAATGGTTCTACTTTACATCAGGTAGCTCATTTGCTAAACTATACCGTGCGTATTTGCACTTTCTGCGATAGTAAGATAAAGGAGCTTCCCGTCATGAATTCTGATTTTTCCCGTAAACTGGCCCTGCTTCGTCAGGAAAAGGGCGTCTCCCAGCGCACCGCCGCCGGAGCGCTGGGCATTTCCCAGGCTTTGCTCTCCCACTACGAAAAGGGGATTCGGGAACCCGGACTTGCATTTGTCGTCCGGGCCTGTGACTACTACAACGTTTCCGCCGACTTCATCCTGGGTCGGACCCTCTCCCGGGAGGGCAATATGCTTACGGAACAGGATATCCTCAACGCCGCCGAACCGGGGAAGGTCCTCAAAGGCAGCGTTCTTGCCACGCTGCAAAGCAAACTCATTTCCGGCGCGGTAGGCGTTTTTTTTGAAATCCTGGGCAAGCTGGGCGACAAAGCCGCCATCAACGGTGCGGCATCGTATCTGGGCAGCGCCCTCTATCAGCTCTACCGTCACCTCTACCGCGCCGCCGGAGCCAACGAGAGTTACTTTGCCCTCGATTCCGCCGCCTGCGCCATGGGCATTGCCGGGGCGGATATGAAGCTCTCAGAGATGCGGTATGCGCAGGCACTTCGGAATCTGACGGCCCAAAAAACGGTTTTTCCCGATATGTCCTCCGGGGCGATTACCGCCGCGTATCCGGGCCGGTGCCAAAGTCTGACGCAGGTGCTGAGCACTGCCGATGCCCGGCTCAACGGGCTGACAAAACAGCCATAGCATGAACGTTAACTCTCTGGAATTCCTGGCGTTTCTGGCTGTTAAGGAGGTTTTTTGAAAAATGATTCAACAGGATCACATTCGGAATTTTTCGATTATTGCACACATTGACCATGGTAAATCCACCCTGGCGGACCGGCTGCTGGAAAAATGCAACGCCGTTTCCCAGCGGGAAATGGAGAGCCAACTCCTGGACAACATGGACCTGGAACGGGAACGGGGTATTACGATCAAAGCGCGGGCAGTGCGTCTGAGCTACCGCGCCGCTGACGGCGAGGAGTACGCCCTGAACCTCATCGACACACCGGGTCATGTGGACTTCAACTATGAAGTTTCGCGGTCTCTGGCGGCCTGTGAGGGAGCCGTTCTGGTGGTGGATTCCACCCAGGGCGTGGAGGCCCAGACGCTGGCGAATACGTACCTTGCCATGGAGCACGACCTGGAAATTCTGCCGGTATTCAACAAAATTGACCTCCCGGCCGCCGACCCTGCCCGGGCCAAACAGGAGGTGGAGGATATCATTGGTCTGCCCGCCCTGGACGCGCCGGAGATTTCCGCCAAACAGGGCGTGAACATTGACGCCGTTCTGGAGGATATTGTAAAAAATGTCCCGCCGCCCTCCGGCGGCGAAGACGCGCCTTTGCAGGCCCTCATTTTCGACAGCCAGTACGACAGCTACCGGGGCGTTATCGTTTATATGCGCATTATGGAGGGCAGCGTCCGGCCCGGCCAGACAGTAAAAATGATGGCTTCCGGCGCAAGCTATCAGGTGATCGAATGCGGTCATCTTCTGCCTCTGGGCATGGAGCCCTGCGACTGTCTGCGGGCGGGGGAAGTGGGATATTTTACCGCTTCCATCAAGAACGTCCAGGATACCCGCGTCGGCGACACCGTGACTGACGCCGCCAACCCCGCTGCGGAAGCCCTGCCGGGTTATCGTCCCGTGCAGCCTATGGTTTACTGCGGCATTTACACGGAAGATGGTTCCAAATATCCGGACCTGCGGGACGCCCTGGAAAAATTGCAGCTCAATGACGCGTCGCTGTCGTTTGAACCGGAGTCCTCCGTTGCGTTAGGCTTTGGGTTCCGCTGCGGCTTTTTGGGAATGCTTCACATGGAGGTCATCCAGGAACGCCTGGAGCGTGAGTTTGACCTGGACCTCGTAACCACTCTGCCCTCCGTAATTTATGATGTTTATAAAACGGATGGTACTCTGGTAAAGGTGGACAACCCGCACAATTACCCGGACCCTGCCGCGATTGAACACGCGGAGGAACCATATGTCAAAGTGTCGATCATCAGCCCAAACGATTATGTAGGCAATATTATGCCCATGTGTCAGGACCGGCGGGGCGAGTTCAAGGATATGCAGTACCTGGACACGCATCTGGTGGAAATCCATTATCAAATGCCGCTGAATGAAATTATCTACGACTTTTTCGATACCCTCAAGGCCAACACAAAGGGGTACGCCTCTTTGGACTACGAGCTGTCAGGCTACCGCCCCAGCGAGCTGGTGAAGGTCGATTTGAAGCTCAACGGCGAGGGTGTGGACGCCCTGAGCTTCATTGCCCACAAGGACAAAGCGTACCCGCGGGCACGGAAGCTGTGCGAAAAGCTCAAGGAAAACATCCCCAGACAGCTTTTTGAGGTGCCGGTCCAGGCAGCGGTCGGTGGACGCGTCATCGCCCGGGAGACGGTCAAAGCCATGCGCAAGGACGTGCTGGCGAAGTGCTACGGCGGCGATATCACGCGGAAAAAGAAGCTGCTCGAAAAACAGAAAGAGGGTAAAAAGAAGATGCGGTCTCTTGGTTCCGTACAGATTCCGACGGAGGCATTCCTTGCCGTCCTGAAGCTGGACGAGTGACAGCAGACCTGCATGCCACAAGCAAAACCGGCCTTTTGACCGGTCAGGAGGTCTTGAATGGGAAACAAAAAGAAGCGTCCTCCCGACGCCCTGCAAAAACAAATGGAGGCCGAGGCGGCCCGCGCTCTTGGAAAGCATGTATCCAAACGAAAGGGACGTATTTTGCTGGCGGTTACGCTGGCCGCCTGTGCGCTGCCGATGCTTCTGGGCGTACGGCTCTGGGACCGGATTCCGGAGATTGTTCCCACCGGGCTCATCGGTCCCGACGGAAAAGACGATTCCCTTCCGCGTGTCATCGTGGTGTTTGGAATGCCGGGACTCATGTGCCTGCTGAATGTCATTGCACATTTTCAATTGCTGTTCAATCAAAAGCATCTCACGCTGCCTTCCCGCCCGGTGCGGCTGGTGGGAAGGATGGGCTTTCCGGTCATCTCCGTACTCTTTTGCAGCGGCCTGATGCTTCAGGCCGCAAATCTGGGCTGTCCTCTGACGTTTGTGACGCCCTGTATACTGGGTTTGCTGCTGCTTCTTCTGGGCGCGCATATGCTCGACTGCCCCGAAGACGCCCGCATTTCTCTGCGGTTTCTTCTGCCGCAGGGCGGCGACTGGAATGCCGTACATGACCTCGCCGGAAAGATCTGGCTCGCCGGAAGTTTACTTGTCATTGGCGGGGCGATGCTGGGCGCAGGCAGCGTCATGGCTCCGGCAGCGGTGGCCGTATTGGCGCTTCCGCTGCTGCTCGCGCACTTTCGATAACATTGGCAAAACGCCCCAACCGGTTTTCCAGGTTGGGGCGTTTTTTGCGCTTATTCGCCTGTTTTCGGAGGCGTTTCGTTGTTCTCCGCTTCTTTTTCGTATTTCTCCACATCAAATTCCGATTCCCATTCCACCGGCTCCGGAACCTCCGGGATGTCCGGGGCTTTCGGCTCCGGTTCCTCGTGGAAGGTTTCCTCCGCCTTTGTCCACGGAGAGGGTTTTCGTTCCGGCGGCGTCTGGGGCTTGGAGGGCTTGGAGAAACTATGCGGAAAATCATCTTCCCCCTGCCGGGTCTTCGGCCAGCGGACAAACCACATCCCCGCGGCAATGATCAGAACCGTTCCCATAATCCGGGGCGCGTCCCAGACCAGCAGATGGTAGAGCCAGTCAAACCAGGGCATGAAGTCCCGCAGCGCTCCGAGAATGTTCCGGGCGAAAATCTGGTACAGGTTGAACAGACCCACCACTACCAGGATCCAGCCGATCAGGCTGTGACGCTTGCCAAGAAGCCGCGTGAGACGGTCGGAATCCAAATCGGAGAGTCCGAACATATACTCATCTTCCACGGCATAACCATCCTTCCACTGGCGGCGAAGGTTGAAGCTGTCGAAAAACGAGTACGCCCAAAGAGGGATAATCAACACCGCCAACGCGCCGTTTTCCAGCAGAATCGCAAAGAAAATCGAAATGCTGAACAGGACCGTCTGGGAAATGCCGCGCTTCATGTACCCTTGATACATCTGACCGCAGCCGGGAACGCAGGCGAAACACAAGTGTAATAATGCGGATATCAGTCTCATAATTTTAGTTTCCTCCTTGTGCAGAATAATCAGGCCGAAGATTTTCAAAGAGATTGGAAATGCCGGAAGCGGTTTCATGGAGGGAATCCCGGATTTCTCCCGTCCAATCGGTGAGCCGGCGGGAAATGCTGGGACGGTCTTCCGGCAAAGCCGGACGGACAAATTCCACCGGCGTCCCGCCCCAGAGCACCGTCAGGGCGATTGTCACCGCCGCCGCCGCCGTGGCGTACCGGCTGGTAATCAATTGCAGCGACCGCATTCGTACGCGGGTCCAGAGGCTTTTCTGGCAGGAGTTTTGCGGCGTCAGCAGGGGAGCGGATTCCAGGACGTATGTGTAACGTTGGAGGCAGTAGTCGCAAAAGGCAAGGTGTTCCGCCGTTTCCAGACGTTCCAGGTCATTGAAGCACACCTGGTTCTGGGCCAGAAGCCGGAGGGCTTCCTCTGACAAATGTCCGTCAGCGCGAAAGAGATCCATAGGTTCCACTCCTTTCCAATGCTTCCCGCAGCAGCCGTTTTCCGCGGGAGAGCTGTGTATAGACGGTCTTGACCGGACGGCCAAGACGCAGGGCGGCTTCCTCCGGGGACCGGTCCCCCAGCAGGCACAGACGGCATACCTGCCGGTAAGGCTCTTTCATGGCCTGGATGGCGGCGGTGATTTCCGCTTCCGTGCCGCGGCGAAGGGCAACTTCCTCCGCAGGCGGCGCAAGTCCGGGTGGAATGTCCTGGTCGCCGGGGAGAACGGTACGGCGGTTCCAGGCGCTTTGCAGGTGGTCCTTGGCCTTGTTGACCGCAATCCGCGTGAGCCATTGACGCTCACAGCCCTGCGGAAGGGTTTCCCGGTGGATGTAGGCGGAGAGAAAGGTGTCCTGGGTCAGGTCCTCTGCGGTGGACGCGTCCCGAACCAGCTGAAAACAGACCGTATAGACAAGCCGTTCGTATTGCACCACCAGTTCGGAAAATGTTTCTTTTGTGATTGTGTTCACGCCGTACCACCACCCCCTTGCCTGTCTATAATACGACACGGCCAAGAAAATTTCTTCAAAAGAGGCAAAACTTTTTTCCGGATTTTTCGTCCTTATTAGAAAGATTATGGAAAAGGAGTCTGTGGATATGAAAAAAACCTTGTTTTTCGGGATGCTGGCACTTTTTGCGGTGGTGGTTCTGGCGGTAACGCCCAAGGGGGAAAACGTTCTTTTGGAACATCTCCCAAAAATTACAACGGTTTCCGTCAGCGGCCGCTTTTACAGCGGGGGCGATCTGGAACCGTGGACGCTGAACGAAGCGGAAATCCAGGAACTGGATGCCTGGATTCGTAATCTTTCCATGAAACCCTGGAAAAAAGAGGCTCCAAACAAGACTTATTGCGGCGGAACTTCCTGGCAGTTTTCGGTCAATCAGGGGGAGCTGATTTTCTCCTATGTCTCGATTGACCGGGCTTACCTGTGGTATGACGGCGAATGGTACGAAATCCTTTCCCCGAAGGAACCGCCCCTCGGCCTGGACCGCTGATAACGTTTTTGCCATTTCCTACAAATTTCTCTGTATTTTTCTCTGGCCTCCGGGAAATAGTCCTTGAAATCACCGGGGAGGATTTGTTATAATAAATGGCACGAGCGGACATTCACAGAAAATGGGGAACCCGCCCCGTAAACAATAAGGAGGAATTTTTGTTATGTATGAGACCATTCGCTATGAAAAGGAAGGCAAAATCGGTATTGTCACCATTAACCGTCCCAAGGCCCTCAACGCCCTCAACGGCGCTGTGGTGTCCGACCTGGAAGCGCTGATCAGCGAGGTGGAGAAAGACGCCGAACTGGGCGTGCTGATTCTTACCGGCGAAGGCCGTTCCTTCGTGGCCGGCGCCGATATCGGTGAACAGCGTGACTATAATCTCGATCAGGCTCGCGCGTGGAGCAAGCGCGGCAGCGCCCTGTTCCGCCGCATCGAAAAGCTGGAAATTCCCACCATTGCCGCGGTCAACGGCTTTGCGCTGGGCGGCGGCTGCGAACTTGCCATGAGCTGCGATATTATTCTTGCTTCCGAAAAGGCGAAGTTCGGTCAGCCGGAAGTGGGTTTAGGAATTACTCCCGGTTTCTCCGGCACCCAGAGGCTGCCCCGCCGTGTGGGCATCGCCAAGGCCAAAGAGCTTACCTTCTCCGGCAAGATGATTTCCGCGGACGAGGCCAAGGAAATCGGTCTCGCAAATGCGGTTTACGCTCCTGAGGAGCTTTTGAACGCCGCGAAGGAAATGGCAAATTCCTTCCTGAAAAATTCCCCCGTGGCCGTGAAGTACGCCAAGGTTTGCATCGACCGCGGTATGCAGCTGGATATCGACAGCGCGATTGCTCTTGAAAACGAGATGTTCGCCCTTTGCTACGCGTCTCCGGACCAGAAAGAGGGCATGACCGCTTTCCTGGAAAAGCGTCCTGCCGTGTTCCAGTAAGATTTTTCATTCGTTTCCAAGCGCCAGGGGCGCACCGCATACACAAAAACGAGGAGGAACCAAAAAATGGCACTGAAAACAGCACAGGAGTACATCGAGAGCCTGCGGACATTGAAAACGCGCGTCTATATGTTCGGAGAGAAAATTGACAACTGGGTCGATCATCCCATGATTCGTCCGTCGATCAACTGCGTGGCCATGACCTACGCCCTGGCCCAGGACCCGCAGTATGCCGATTTGATGACGGTCAAATCCAGCCTCACCGGCAACACGATCAACCGGTTCACCCATCTGCATCAGTCCACCGAGGACTTGGTTAACAAGGTGAAAATGCAGCGCCTGCTAGGCCAGAAGACCGCTTCCTGCTTTCAACGCTGCGTGGGTATGGACAGCTTTAACGCCGTGTTCTCCACCACCTTTGAAATCGACGAGGCGCATGGCACGCACTATCATGAAAACTTCAAAAAATTCCTGACGTTCGTCCAGGACAACGACCTGACGGTCGACGGCGCCATGACCGACCCCAAGGGCGACCGCTCCAAGGCTCCTCACGACCAGAAAGACCCGGATATGTTCGTTCATGTGGTGGAACGGCGGGAGGACGGTATTGTCGTCTGCGGCGCGAAGTGCCACCAGACCGGCTCCATCAACTCCCACTGGCATATTTTCATGCCCACCATTTCTATGGGCGAGGCGGACAAGGACTGGGCGGTTTCGTTCGCCTGCCCCACGGACGCCGAGGGAATGTACATGATTTATGGCCGTCAGTCCTGCGATACCCGGAAGATGGAGGAAGGCGCTTCTATCGACGTCGGCAACGCGAAGTTCGGCGGTCAGGAGGCCCTTGTGGTTCTTGACCATGTTTTCATCCCGAACGAGTACATTTTCCTGAACGGCGAGTATGAGTTCGCCGGTATGATGGTTGAGCGTTTCGCGGGCTATCACCGTCAGAGCTACGGCGGCTGCAAGGTTGGCGTAGGCGACGTGGTGATTGGTGCGACGGCGCTGGCTGCGGAATACAACGGCGTGGAAAAGGCGTCCGCGGTGAAGGATAAGCTGATCGAAATGCTGCACCTGAATGAGACCCTGTATTGCTGCGGCATTGCGTGTTCCAGCCAGGGCTTCCAGACCAAGGCGGGCAACTATCAGATTGACTTACTGCTGGCGAACGTCTGCAAGCAGAACGTGACCCGGTTCCCTTACGAGATCGTACGCCTTGCGGAAGACGTGGCAGGCGGTTTGATGGTTACAATGCCGTCTCAGAAGGACTTCACAAGCGACACGGTAGTAGGCCGGAACGGCGAGACTATCGGTGATATTTGCAACAAGTTCTTTGCCGCAAAGGACGGAGTATCCACCGAGGACCGTCAGCGCATTATGCGTTTTCTGGAAAATATGTGCCTTGGCGCGGCGGCAGTGGGCTACCGCACCGAGTCCATGCACGGCGCAGGTTCTCCCCAGGCCCAGCGCATCATGATTGCCCGTCAGGGCGACATCCAGGGCAAGAAACAGCTTGCCAAGGACATTGCTGGCATTCAGTAACACATATTTTCTCTTTTGGTTTCTCCTCACTCCGCCGCAGTCTTTCGGGACTGCGGCGGGGCATGAAAAACTGTTTCCGCAGACAGACACAGGCTTTTTGCAGGCACGGTTTCGATGCCTGTAAGTGTTTGTGTCCTCCAAATTCGGAAATGGATTCCGTAATGCGGAATGACAATGCACGATTGATCGCTTACCCTTGAAATTATAACATAAGGAGAGATTGTTAAATGGATTTCAATTTGAGCCGCGAACACCTGCTGATCCGTAAGACGATGGCGGAATTCACGGAAAATGAAGTAAAGCCGATTGCCGCCGAAACGGACCAGAAAAGTGAGTATCCCCGTGAGAACATCGAAAAGCTCTTTGATCTGGGCGTTATGGGTATGTGCGTGCCGAAGGAGTACGGCGGCGCGGGCGCGGACCCTCTGGCGGCGGCCATCTGCGTGGAAGAATTAAGCAAACAGTGCGCGTCCACGGGTGACATTGTGGCGACCCACAACGGTCTGTGCTGCGACCCGATTCTCACGCATGGCACCGAGAAGCAGAAGAAAAAATACCTGCCGATGCTGACCGCCGGACATAAGGTGGGTGCTTTTGCCCTGACAGAGCCGAATGCAGGTTCCGACGCCTCCAAGGGCCAGACGGAAGCGCGTCTGGAGGGCGACCATTATGTAATGAACGGTTCCAAGATTTTCATTACAAACGGGTATGTGGCCGAGGTGTTTGTGGTGTTTGCCATGACCGACAAATCCAAGGGCACGAAAGGGATTTCGGCGTTTATTGTAGAGAGCAGTTTCCCCGGTTTCTCCGTAGGCAAGCATGAGGAGAAAATGGGCCTCCATGGATCTCCTACCTCTGAAATTGTTTTCACGGACTGCATCGTACCGAAGGAAAACCTCTTGGGTCGCGAAGGCAAGGGCTTCAGCATCGCCATGCAGACTCTGGATGGCGGACGGATTGGCATTGCGGCGCAGGCGTTGGGTATTGCCGAGGGTGCGATGGAGGAAGCCATTAACTACACGAAAGGCCGTGTACAGTTCGGCAAGCCGATCAGCAAGTTCCAGAATACGCAGT
>CANDBG010000051.1 GCA_947382875.1 uncultured Oscillibacter sp.
CCCCCCCCCCCCCCCCCCCCCCCCCCCCCCCCCCCCCCCCCCCCCCGCCCCCGCCGGTGGAGACGATTTGAGGATGATTCGTGCTGGAACGCCTACCGCTGTGGCTCCGGCTGGTACGTCCGACACAACTACGGCGTTTGCCCCGATTTTTGCTCCATCGCCGATGTGAACCGTGCCAAGGATTTTTGCCCCTGCGCCAATGGTAACATTGTCTCCGATAATGGCGGAAGTATGGTTTGGACCTTCCATGACCGTAACCTGCTGGAAAATGGTCACGTTTTTTCCAAACCTGGCGTAATGTGAAATGATGATGCCATTCAGATGATGGTGCAGGATCGGCGGAGAGGCAAAGTAGGCCCCTGCGCCTAAGTCCGTGCCCATGGATGCGTTGGAGTAAGCGTCAGAGCGTTTGATGCAATACAAATAATACAGGCGGAGCAGCTTGCTTTTTTTGGAGTTCGGATTTACGACCTCTTCCCGCATTTTCCAATATTTTTCATGGTCATAATGCTGAACCCAGGCCATTGCCTTTTTGACCAGCCAATGGTTTTCGTTAATGTTCATGGAATGTCCTTTCGTACAGCCTGTCCCTGGGCCGTCCATTTTCCAGGAATCAGAATTTCCGCTGTGCCGGATATCGAACCGAGGCCGTAGGCAATATGAAAGATCGGAAAAAGGGCTGTCAAAAACAGCAGTTCCCGGAATCCCTTTGCCTTTTTCCCTGCCGACAGCAGCGACAGGACCAGATAGAGCAGCAGTTCCGCAGCAAACATCAGGCCGAACAGCGGATGAAGCAGAGCCAGCAGCGGCATTCCAATCAGGGAAAGAACAAAGACAAACGGCACAAAGTATTTCAGCGACATGGAGCCGGGGCAAAGGCGGGAGGCAATAATGGTCCATTTTCCGTTTGCCGCCGCCTGTTTCGCCAGAGCGCCCACGGTCTCCCGGCAAAAATAAGTTACCTGGATATCATTTGTCATGTAGATTTTCCCGCCCCGTTTGCGGATGCGATAGTTGATCTCATTGTCCTCATTGCGGACCAGGCGTTCGTCAAAACCGCCCAACTCCTGATAATAAGATTTCCGAAATGTGCCAAAGGGTACAGTTTCCATATAACCGCTCTCTGCCCCAACCCGAAAACTGGCGCCGCCCACGGCAAAGGAGGAAGTCAGCAGTTTGGCAATGGTTTTTCCTGTTTTGGTTCGGGCGTCCGTTCGGCAGGAACAGCCTGTATTAACCGCCTCAGTGGTTTCCAGAAGGTGGATGCAAGTGGAGATATAGTTGGGGGGGTATTCTGCGTGGACATCAATGCGGAGCAGGTACTCCCCTTTGGCGGCATTTGCTCCCAGATTCATCGCGGCGGCCTGGATACGTTTTGGGTTTTCCAGGACCTGAATCATGTCAGGAAGTTCTTCCGCCAGCATGTGAAGGATTTCCATTGTTCCATCAGAGGACCCTCCGTCTACCAGAAGAATCTCCAGCTCCTCCTGAGGATAATCCTGTTTCAGCAAGGAACGGACGCATTCCTCGATATATCGTTCTTCGTTCAAGATTGGGAGAATCAGCGATGCGGTTTTTTTGTCTGTGGGCATGAAATCGATCCTTTCGATATAAGATCCTGATAGATGGATAAGTGTTGTTCTTCCCTGACTGTTCAATTGAAGAACTTTGGCTGTTTCATTTAATAGCTTCCCGTTCGGAATTTTCAGGGGTGTTTGCCGCAGGTGATTGTTTTCCCCTGCGGGCATGCTTCATATTCCTGCCTCGTCACATACGAATCAGGAGTCTGCCCCGGTAATTTCCTCATAAAAGCGCAGCAGGCTGGCGGATTCAATATCCCAATTAAATCGGTCTCGTACCAGCCGCCGGCCGGTTTCGCCCATACGGCGCGCTTCATCGGGATGGCGGAAAAGGTACTCAAGAGCCGAAGCGATCTCTGAAACATTTTCAGGATTTACACAAATCCCGAATGGAGATTTTTCCATCAATTTTCGGTTATATGGCGCGTCTGTCAGAATCACAGGCAATCCGGCGGACATATATTCGTAAACTTTTGTTGCAAGATTATCATATTGGTTATACTGAGCAACGTTCAAAATTGCTGCCATACCGACCTGAGAGCGCTGGAGCGTTTCCAGCACCTGCGTGCGGGACAGACGGCCCAGATAGTTTGCACAAGAGAACTCCGGGAGCGCCTCCACCTCCGCCTGATACGCGCTTGATGAGAAATCGCCGCCAAGATACGCTGTGCAGCCGCATTGCGCAGCGGCTCGGATGAAATGCGTGATTCCCCGGCTGTACGTCATGACGCCGATATAGACTGCGCTTCTCTCCCATTTGGGGATGGATTCGTCGTATGGATCATATTGGTCATAAATTTCTTCCAGGCGCGGGACGTTGTTTATAATGGCGAGATGGCGGCATTTGCCTTCAAATGGATTTCGGCCATTCAAAAAAGCCGGAAAGATGAGTCCGTCAATATGCCGCAGTACATAATCTTCATAACGGCCATAACAGCCCGCGAGAAGCCAGGAGGCCCATTTGGGAAGATAATGCTTGTATTTCAGCATTGTGCGGTACATTTCATGACTGTCAAAAATGACCTTTTTTCCCCTCTTTTTCAGCTTCATCCCATAGGGCAGCAATTCCGGGTCGTGAAGATGATAAACGTCTGCGTCTGTTTCCAGCGCTTTCTGATACGCTTTCCGGGCAGTGAACAGTATTCGCCGAAAACGGTTTGTGGCAGGGGGGCCAAATCCAACGATATGGACGCCGTTTTTTTCATAGCTCTCTCCCTGCTGTACCAGATATACATCATATCCAGCTTTTGCCAGGGAAACGCACTCTTTTTGAAAGATGCGCACATCTTCCACAGGATGGACGCTGGTGATATGACAGACCTTGACGGTGTGCTTTTCTGAATGACCGGAAGGCTCAACTCCCGCCAGCGGAGTATTTTCCACAATGCCCATTACGCCGCCTCCTTTCGGAGTTCATGCGGCGTACCAGCCCAGATAATAAAAATTACATAGTTTGTCCGTGGGGGGGGGGTGTTTGTGTGTTGATAGCGGACATATCTTCTTCAAGAGAGTGGCCGTCTTCCTCGCATACGCCAAGTGCGGCACGGTACAGGGCCAGGAGATTCTTTTCCTCTACCCCCCAATTAAATTCTTGTTCAGCGGCTTTCCGTCCATTCATACCCATCCGGCGCGCCTCGTCCGGATGGTCCAGCAAATAGGATACAGCCGATGCAATTTCATCCGCGTCTTCCGGGTTTACGCAAATACCGCATTGCCAGCGCTCTACGAATTCCCGCCACAAGATAAAATTCGTGCAGACGACGGGAAGTCCGGCCATCATATATTCAAAAATTTTGGTATTTCCCAATGTCCCAAGGTTCCCGCCGCTATTGGCGCAGGGGTGGGCGAGCGCGACGCCGCAGCTGCACTGGGAGAGCAGCTGCACGACCTCCGCATGAGAAACCCTTCCGGGAAAGTTTACCTTTTTCCATCCGGGCAGAGCGCGTAATGTGGAGCCGTAGGGTTCCTCTACATTTCTGGACCGCAGCTCCAGAGTTACATTCGGGATGGTTTCCAGTGCATTCAGAAGGATGTGGATATTCCACAGGGGACTGATCATCCCCGGGAAAACAACCTTCCGCTCGTGGAACGAAGGAGCGGGGCAATCTTCCAGAATTGGATAGTTTGTCACAAGCGCTGCCTTGGAGCACTGTTTGCGAATACGCTCATATTGATGAGGCGTTACGCCAATCACAGCGTCAATTCGAAGAAAACAGTGATTTTCATACCAAGTATAAAGAAGAGAAATCCATTTCCGTAAGAAACCGGGCAGCCATTCTTTTTCTGAAATGTCCGCGGGAATGTCTTCATGACTGTCAAAAATAACCGTTTTCCCGCGCCGCTTCAGCTTCATCCCATAGGGCAGCAGTTCCGGGTCGTGAAGATGGTAAACATCTGCATTTATGTTCAGCGCTTTTTGATATGCTTTCCGGGCAGTGAACAGCATTCGCTGAAGACGGTTTGCGGAGGGGGCGCCGAACCCGACGATCTGAACGCCCTTTTTCTCATAACTCTCCCCCTGCTGTACTAAATACACATCATATCCGGCGTTTGCCAGGGAGACGCACTCTTTTTGAAAAATGCGCACGTCTTCCACAGGATGAACGCTTGTGATATGGCAGACCTTGATCATCCTAAAAACTCCTTGATTTTCTCCACAATTTTCTCTGCGCTGTGCCCATCCCCAAAAGGCTGATAGGCTGGGTCAAAGGACGTTTCGACTCCCAGTTTCGCAAGGATGTCCGCCTTGTCAGGCTCCGCCAGCTGGTTGCAGTTGTTTACCATGGTTTCCGGCCAGGCGACATGATCGAACACGGTAACGCAGGGCTTTCCGGCAAAGAACGCCTCCCGCTGCAGTCCGCCGGAATCGGTAACTATTTTTTTTGCCCGGCCTACCAAAGAAATGGAGCACTTGTAACCCACCGGCTGCGCCAGCAGGATATTTTGATACCCCTTTTCCCGGCACAGCCGTTCCGCCCGGTCATGGTTGCGAGGGTGGACGGGGTAAACTGCGGGAGCATCCAAAGATTCCATCGCCTGAAAGATCTGGTCAAGTTTCCGGTCGGTGTCGGTGTTTTCCTGCCGGTGGCAAGTCATATAATAGAATGTTTCCGGCAGGTTCAGCGGCGCGCCGGAAAAATCCCGAAGGTCGTCCAGTTCTTTACCGTCCAGGCGGTCCGTATAATACCGGAAAGCGTCGTACATGGGGTCTCCCGCCAAGTAGGAGGCGTCCGAAATACCCTCCTTTTTCAGGAATTCCATTCCGGAGGGCGTGCAGGCAAACCGCAGGGAAGCCACATGGTCCGTTACAATCCGGTTCACCTCTTCCGGATTTGCCAACGTTCCAAGCCGTCCGCCCGCCTCCACATGGCATACGGGTATATGGAGCTTTACTGCCGCCAGCGCCCCCGCCATGGTGGAATTGGTGTCGCCAAACACCAGAAGCATATCCGGGGCCTCTTTGAGCAATACGCCCTCAATGCCCTCCAGCATCTGTCCCGTCATTTGACCATGGTTTCCACCGGAAATTCCCAGGTTGTAGTCCGGTTTCGGGATGTCCATTTCCTCGAAAAAAACATCGGACATATTATGGTCGTAATGCTGCCCGGTGTGCACCAGTACCTCTTGGAACCCCTCCCGCAGCACACGGGATACAACCGCCAGCTTGATGAACTGAGGCCGCGCCCCGACTACCGTGCAAATCTTTTTCATTACAGTACCTCGATATTTTCCCGGTTTTTCAGGTTTTTACATACGTTTTTACAGTCAAAAACAGGAACGCCGCAGGAAACAACCAGTTCATAATCCACTTTTGTATGGGCTGTGGCAATGCACACAAGGTCATAGCCCTTTACTGCTTCTGCCGTCAGGGCGGGAATTCCCTCATACCAAACGCCGGCGTCCCGGTACTTGGGAACGTAAGGATCGTAATAGTCCACGACCGCTCCGGTTTTACGGAACTCCTCCATCACCCGAACAGCGGGGCTTTCCCGATAGTCGTCGATGTCCTGCTTGTAGGCCGCGCCTAAAACCAGTACCTTCGAGCCGTTCAACGCTTTCCGGCAGCGGTTCAGAATTTTTCCCGCCCGTTCCACCGTATATTCCGGCATTCGATCATTGACCATCATAGAGCTTTCAATCATAGAGGTATGGAAGCCGTATTCCCGTGCCTTCCAGCTTAAATAATAGGGGTCCAGGGGAATGCAGTGGCCTCCCAGGCCGGGGCCGGGGTAAAACGCCTGGAAGCCATAGGGCTTGGTTTTGGCCGCGTCAATGACCTCCCAAATGTTGATGCCCATACGGTTGCAGAGGATGGCCAGTTCATTGATCAGGCCGATGTTTACATTACGGTAGGTATTTTCCAGGATTTTTTCCATCTCTGCGACGGCCGGGCTGCTCACGGTGGTTACGTCGCCGTCCAGGATTGCCCGGTAGACCATGGAAATCACCTCGGCCGCGTCCGCGCCGACGGCGCCGACCACCTTGGGCGTGTTGCTGGTTTTATAAACCAGGTTGCCGGGGTCAACCCGTTCAGGGGAAAAGCCCAGATAAAAATCCTCTCCGCATTTCAGGCCGCTGCCCTCCTCCAGGAGGGGTTTGATCAATTCCTCGGTCGTGCCTGGGTACGTAGTGGATTCCAGCACGACCATAGTCCCACGGGTCAGATGCTTGGAAATGGCGATGGTGGAATCACGGACATAGCTGATGTCCGGCTGCTGGTGTTTATCCAGAGGAGTGGGAACGCAAACTGCAATAAAGTCCACATGCTTCACGCACGCAAAGTCCGAAGTGGCTTTCAGCATCCCGCTTTTGACAAGCGCTTCCAAATCCGCGTCCACAACGTCGCCAATATAATTTTTTCCTGCGTTCACCAGGTCTACCTTTTCCTGCTGCACGTCGAACCCGATGGTCTTAAAACCATGCTTTGCCTTGTCCACGGCCAGAGGCAGGCCCACATAGCCCAGGCCGCAGACGCCCATGGTCAGCGTTTTGTTTTGGATTTTTGTAATCAGTTCTTCTTTTATACTCATGCTAACGAATCTCCTTAATGATAACGTCATTTTCGCCCTTGACGTACGTCTCCCCGCACGCGGGGCATATGGCTCGGGAACCGGAGAAAGAAAGTCCCTCCCCGCAGCGGCACACATACCCTTTGACTTTGGCAGGGACACCATAAACCAAGGCGTAGTCCGGCACATCCCCCGTTACCACAGAACCCGCGCCAACCAGGGCGTAACGGCCGATGGTGTGCCCGCAGACGATGGTGGCGTTGGCCCCTACGCTCGCCCCCTGTTTTAGGACCGTTCTGCGATATTCGCTCTTTCGCTCGATAAACGCGCGAGGATTGATAACGTTGGTAAACACACAGGAGGGGCCCAGGAATACCCCGTCCTCACAGACAACGCCGGTATAAACCGATACATTGTTTTGGACCTTGCACCCCTCTCCCAGCTCCACGCCGGGGGAAATCACCACATTCTGCCCAATGTTGCAGCGTTTTCCGAGCCGGCTGCCCTTCATGATATGGGAAAAATGCCATATTTTCGTACCTTCCCCGATCTCACAGCCCTCGTCGATGCAGCTGGTTTCGTGGGCGAAATATGCATGCTCCGCCATTACGCCGCCTCCTTCCGGAAGCCGCGTGTAAAGGGAAAAAATTCACGGTGTCCGCGGGGGGGGGGCATTTGTCCGCTATCTGTGTGTTCTGCCAAGGACGCTTTCAAATTTTCCATGAATTTTCGGTGTGGAATGGCAAAATTGCCGGTGACGGTTTCGCCGCTGGACACGTTCTTTGTTACCACTGCGCCCAAGGAGATGCGCACGTCGTCTTTCACCGTAATGGCGTTGGCAACCGTGGCGTTAACGCCAATCCAGAGCCGGTCGCCAAATACGCAGTTGCCGCTGATCAGCGCTTCCCCAGCGATCATTCCCCGTCTGCCGATTACCGTTCCATGCCCAACCGTTACACCATTGTCAAGCATGGAATATGCGCCGATCCGAGTAGTATCGAACTGCAATACACCGCGTTCAATGTTGCAGTTCGAGCCAATCTGCACACCATGCTCAAGAATGGTGCGTCCCATATCCAGGCCAATAAACGCACGGTCTTGAAAGTCCTTCACCACCGTATAACTCTGTGCACCAATCACGGTGCCGCTGCAAACGCGTACATGGTCTTCCAGAACGCTCCCTTCATTTACAACAACAAACGGCTGTAATTCCACACACTTTCCAATCACTACGTTATACGGTGCAACGTAGGCCAGCGGGCTGATGTTTGCAGAAGGGTCAATAATCGTTGGAATCTTTTCCTGCTTACAGGCCAGATCATTATGGATTTTGAAAAACGCGGCTTTGGGCATTTCTGTAATAAAAATCCCTTTAATATGCGGCGGCGTCTGACCGGCAAACTGCGGCGCACAGATCAGGCAGGAAATGTTCGGGTTTTCCAGGGAAGATGCGAACTTTGGATTTTCTAAAAATGTGAGCGCATTTTTTTCCCGGATACGTGTGCATTGCTCCAGTATGTCAAATTCCCCATCGGAAATCAATGTGCCGTCACAGCCCGCATGGGCCAGGCATTCAGAAAGCCTCATGAATTCAACGCCTCCAATACCGTGTCAATGATTACCTGCTGTTCAGCTTCTTCCAGGTAGGGATACATTGGCAGAGAGAATACCCGGGCGCAGTAATCGTTTGCATTCTGGAACGGTTCTCCATACTGCGGCCGTTCCCGGTAAACCGGGAGGGCATGCTGCGGGGTGGGATAATAGACCATGTAAGGGATTTCCCGCTCCTTCAAGTGTGAAAGAATCTGTTCCCGCTGGGCGGTATCTTTTGCCAAAAGAGCATACTGTGCGTAGACGGACACGCACCCTTCCGCCACATAAGGCGTGACGAGCTTTCCGGCAAAGGCCGCATTATAGCGTTTTGCCACCGTTTGGCGGGCGTCAGTCTCCCAATTCCGCAGCGCTTTGAGCTTAGGCTGAAGGATTGCGGCTTGAAGCGCGTCCAGCCGGGAGTTCAGTCCAATCCGTATATTATCGTATTTTCCGCCCGGCCCTTTGCCGTGGACACAGAGGGAGCGGATGAGCTTGTCCAGGTCCCCGTCGTCGGTAAAAACCGCGCCGCCGTCACCGTAGCAGCCCAAAGGCTTGACCGGGAAAAAGGAAGTCGTTGCAATACGCCCGAAGGAACCGGCGCGTTTTCCCTTGTAAGACGCGCCGAAGCTCTGGGCTGCGTCTTCAATCAGTGCCAGGCCGTATTTCTCGCAGATGGGCGTGATTTCATCGTAACCGCAGGGATTACCCAAAATATCCACCGCAACAACCGCCTTGGGTGTGAGTTTTCCTTCGGCCAGTACGGCATTGATCTGCCGTTCCAGACTCTCCGGGCTGAGGTTGTAAGTGTCCATCTCCACATCACAGAACACAGGAGATGCGCCAAGCATACAAGCTGGTTCTACGGAGGCGATAAACGTAATGTCCGGACAGAAAACAGCGTCTCCTGCTCCGATTCCAAGCGCCATAAACGCAAGCTGAAGGGCGTCCGTGCCGTTGCCGCAGGTGATGCAGTGTTCCCGGCCCGCAAAGGAGGCGAGTTCTTTTTCCAACTCCGTTACTGGCGTACCGCCGATAAAGTGCATGGTTTCCAACACGGACTGGATAGCGGCGTCAATTTCCGGCTTCAACGCCTGATATTGTGCCTTCAGATCGATAAATTCCATCAATTATTCCTTCTTTCGAAATGGTTTCGCCGGGTTCCCGACCACGGTTTCACCTGGGGCCACATCCTTTACTACCACGGCCCCTAAGCCTACAAAAGCATTTTCTCCAATCGTACATTGGTTGCGGATAATACTTCCTGCCAGATAACCGTTCCGCCCGATATGGACGCTGCCGCTCACACTGCATGGAACGGACATTGCGGCGTGTTCTTCAAACCAGCAATTGTGAGCAATGTGACCAAGCGCATCAATTTTGACACCGTTCTCCAGGACCGTGTCATCAATCGTTCCCCGGCTGATGCATACATTTTCTCCAATCAGAACATCATCACCGATTGTAACGCCGCCAAAATGTTTCACCATGGTTTTCTTATGTTCTGCGTCCTCTGTATACCCATAGCCGTCATGACCAATCACGACCCCGGAATTAACAGTACAATTTTGACCAATGGACACACGGTTAATAATGGTCACATTGTTCCAGATAACCGTTCCGTCTCCAATGGTAATATCCCCATCCAAGGTGCAGTTATGTCCGATACGGACGTTTTTTCCCAGCTTGACCCTGGGGGAAATATAGGTGAATTGCCCAATGGCAGGCCGGTCCTCCTCCTGCGCGTAGAAATGCTCAATCGTGGAGAAAAAAGCGCGTTTGCTCTCCGGCGTACGGATCACATTGGGAGCAGCGCCTGCGTCTACGTCTTCTGAGACAAACGCCAGCGTAATCCGGGACAGGTCAAATCCTTCCGGGATATTTTCCTGTTTTTTAATCCAGGTGAATGTCCCGGGCTTGTAGTGCGCCAAAGAAGAGAAGCGGTTTGTTTGGGTTTCTTCTGTCCCCGTAAAGGTAAAGGGAATGCCGTCTGTTCTCAAAAATTCCAGGATTTTCGTAATGTTCATTATAGATCCTCCTCTTTCAAAATGGATTCCATGTCTGTAATATTCTCCGTCATTTGGCGGTAGCGTTCACGGTTTGCCGAGTGGATGAATGTCCGCATTGTTTGGGAAATATCCGTTTCCTCATCACGATACCAGAAAGCGTGCGTGAGGATGTGCAGACGGTCGTACTCCCTGGAACGAATGATCTTCAATATGGGTTCCCGCCAACGGCGACGGCTGTCAGACAGGTATTTGAAATCCTGGAAAAATGTCTTTCCGTAAGAATTTACGACGCCTGGGATGTGATAATCGGCATCCAGCGTGGCGCGGGAGGGACGATGCATGGAAACACTCGAGACGCGCGTCTCGAGGAGTGTGGACAGAAGTCCACACTCCTTTATAATGTTCTGAACAACTTCACTGGGACGCAATTCCGGCATATAAGAGGCCTCATCAAAATGAAGACCAATTTCATGCCCGAATGATTGGATACGCCGCAAGGCCGCTGACGATGCCTTCGATGCAGGATTATAAAAATCTGTGCGAAGAAGGACAAAGTAAGTGGAACACACTCCTTCATCCGCTTCCAGTTCCGCAAAACGAACCGCTTGCTCCAAACTGGTGTCAATGTCATGGCGCAGAATAACACAGCGGGGCGTATCGGCATAGTTGTGATAGTTCCGAATTGCGTAGCCCTGTTCTTGAAGCAGTGACAGCAGCCCACGATATGCTGCATATGAAAATTTCATCAGCTTCATCTCCTATCAGATAGTTGTAACTCGTCATAAAGGAGTCTTTCATCTCCATGTATCTCTGTTTATGCAAGCGCTCACGGCATGCCTGAATCATTCCGGTTCAAAAGCGGGCGCCGTGCCATAACCGGACAGACTTACCGAATACCAGCCAGTTCCGCTCTTGCTTTGTTCTGCTTTTCCGCGTATTCCTCCTGGGAGACCGCTCCTATACGCAGCAGATAATCCCCCAGGTCCTCCGAGGTCTCCATACCCTCCGTGGACACGTCGTCATGGCGGAATAGACAACCGATGGTCATGAATATGATTTTTATATCCTCCCAGAAGCTGATCCGCTCTATGTATTCCAGATCATACCGCAGCCGGTCCTCCCAAAGCAGGATGTTTCGTCCGTTGACCTGCGCCCAACCCGTCAAGCCTGGACGGACGGTATGCCGGCGGCGCTGCTCCGGCGTCATGAAGACCATATCCCGCACCAGCTGGGGCCGGGGGCCTACAATAGACATGTCCCCTTTTAAGATGTTCCATAATTCCGGCAGTTCGTCCAGACTGGTCGCCCGCAGCTTTTTTCCGAAAGGCGTCAAACGGTCGGCGTCAGGGAGCAGATTGCCGTCGTTGTCCCGAGCGTCTGACATGGAACGAAATTTGCACATCCGAAAAATCCGTTCATTTTTTCCAGGCCGGTCCTGGTGAAAAATTATCGGACTCCCCAGGTTTTTACGGACCAGAATCCCAATTACCAGAAGTATCGGAGACAGTACGATTAACGCGCAAAGGGAAAGAACAATATCAAAAAAACGCTTGAAAAATCGTTGATACATGAATTTAATATCCTTTACTGGCATTTTAGGACGGTGAATTAAAACATCCGCCGTATGATAGCAATGACATGGGCCTGCTGTTCCTCCGACATTTTGATATCACTGGGCAGACACAGACCTCGAGCAAAGAGATCCTCACCGACTGGGTCTCCCACAGAAATATAATCTCTGTCTGCAAACACTGGCTGAAGATGCATGGGCTTCCAAATGGGACGGGATTCTATGTTCTTTGCCGCTAGTGCTAAACGAATCTGTTCCGGTGTTATGGAACTCTCCGAATTGATAGTCATACAACTCAGCCAAAAATTGGGCCGGCTGTCTGAAAGATAAGGATTCATCGCAACGGGCAAACCTTCCAGACCTTTTTCATAAGTTCGATAGATTCGTTCCTTTTCTCGTATATGCTCATTGAGATGAAGCAGCTGTCCTCGTCCAATACCTGCCACAATATTACTCATACGATAGTTATAACCAAGTTCTTTATGTTCGTACCAGGGGAAAGGTTCTCGTGATTGGGTGGACCAGAATCGGGCCTTTTTTACAGCATCTTCCTCGTCGGAAAGCAGCATTCCACCCCCAGAGGTAGTAATAATCTTATTGCCGTTAAAGCTCAAGGCATTGTATTTTCCAAATGTTCCGGTCATACGGCCCTGGTATGATGCACCCAAGCTTTCGGCGGCATCTTCAATGAATACCGCGTTATGCGCGGCGCAGACAGCAGCAATGTCATCCAGCTTTGCTGGAGTGCCATAAAGATTGGCAGCAATAACGCATCGGCAGCCCGGATATTTCTCAAAGGCCCGCTCCAAAGCACGGGGATCCATGTTCCAGGACTCCCGTTCACTCTCAATAAAAACCTGTGTTCCTCCTTCGTAACTAATGGGGTTGACAGTAGCAGAAAAAGTCAAATCTGAACAAAATACTTTGTCTCCTGTTTTCACTCCTGCCAGTTTTACGGCCAAGTGCAGTGCGGCTGTTCCAGCCGTGAGTGCAACGGCATACTTTGCACCTACATAAGAGGCCATTTCCTGCTCAAATTTGTCTACATTTTCTCCCAATGGAGCAACCCAATTTGTGTCAAATGCCTCATTTATAAATGCCTGCTCTTCATTGTGCATAGTGGGAGAGGACAACCAAATCCGTTCAAACATGAATGTCCGCCCCCTTTCGATGCTTTAAAGCGACGGGGCTCAGTCCAACCGCGATTAAAATGCCGACTGTTTGTTGGGTGCATGTCTCTATTGGGAGGAAAAATGCCCCCCCCCCCCGGACAGTGCATGTAACAATCTATTTGCTATATATTCCACATCCTCCAGACATAATGTGGAATACAGCGGCAAGGTCAGCTCGTTTTCGTATTGGGCCAGCGCATTGGGATAATCCTTGATGGAAAAGCCCAAAGCCTGATAGGCCGTCAGCATAGGGAGGGGTTTATAGTGAACATTGGACGCCACGCCTTCCTGGGCCATGGTCTCTATCACATGATTCCGCTCGGCTTCGCTCCGGCCTGTCAAACGGGTCAGATACAAATGACAGCTGGACGCTTCCCCATTTCGGAAATGAGGCGCGGGCTCCACGCCGTGCCCCGCCAGCAAAGCCTGATACTGCCTTACCAGGGCATATCGTTTTTCCAAAAGTTCCGGATAACGCTGAAGCTGTACACGTCCGATGGCCGCCATAATATCCGTCATATTACATTTATACAGCGGGGCTGCAATGTCATACTCCCAGCCTCCCAGACGATCTTTCGCAAGCGCGTCCTTGTTCTGTCCATGCAGGCTCATTAACTGATACTGCTTATAGACCGTTTCATTGTCCAATCCAAGGTTCGGCCGCCAAGTAACCGCGCCGCCTTCGGCAGTGGTCAGATTCTTGACCGCATGGAAAGAAAAAGATGTAAAGTCCGCAAATGTGCCAGACCGTTTTCCATCCCGGTATGCGCCAAAGCTGTGCGCGCCGTCCGCCAATACAAGCACACGTCCAAGCTGCCGTTGGAGATCGTTTGCAGGACAGAACAACGATGCTTTCTCCTCTGCAATGGAAACGATTCGCGCATAATCGCAGAGAATTCCCCCCACATCCACCGGAATCACCGCTTTTGTCCGAGGGGTAATCGCGGCCGCCAAAGCGTCATAATCCATCTCATAAGAACCCGGCGCAGTATCTACCAGTACAATCTGCGCCCCCACATGGGCAATGACACTGGCGCTCGCCGTATAGGTATAAGCGGACGTGATTACCTCGTCCCCCGGCCCAATCCCGAACAGCCGCAGCGTCAGCTCCATGCAGGCCGTTGCGGAATTCAGGCAAACTGCCCGTTCCGTACCGCAAAAAGCCGCAGTCTCCCGTTCAAACGCCTTGGTTTCCGGACCTGTGGTAATCCAGCCCGAACGCAGAACCCGCGTTACTGCGTCAATCTCCGCCTGAGTGATATCCGGCGGGGAAAATGGAATTGATTTCATCTCTATGTACTCCCTTCCGCCGCCATTCTGGCGGCAGCGGCCACGACCTGGCCGCAGTCAATATGACAGCCGTCCGACAACTCGGCGTACCGTCCAATGGTTGCGCCGCTGGCAATAATACATCCTTTGCCAATACGCGCCCCCAAACCGACTGTCGCCCGTGCGCATACGACGGTACCCGCTCCAATTTCCGCGCTGGGGGAAACGGCGGCGCTGGGATGGATCAGCACCGGAAGAATGAACCCGGCAGCCGTCAGTTCCAAAAACCAGCGGCTGCGTAAAGCGGGGTCCCCCACCGCCGGAATGGCCACAGGGTACGCATCCACATACCGCGCCATATCCCGAATCGGCCCAACCGCCTCCGGCTGCACATCATCCAGAAATGCAACCGTACGAAACACATTCAAACTCTGAGCAAGTTCCTGGACTTCATGTCCATGACTGCCAGCTCCCAAAATCAACAAGTTCAATTCCCGAATCGGGGCAGCTTTCAAGACCGTTTCCTCCCGTTTCTGCGCAGCTTCTTCATAAGTCCGGCCATAACAGCAGCCATAAATAATCCGGCCCTGCTTGTCCCGTCCTTTTGCGTATCGAGCTTCAAAACGACCGTCTGCCCGCTGGCGGATGTTGCTTCCCCGACGCATGAAACGCCTCCTTTCTCTCTTTCGTGGTCATAAAGGGTCAAAGAACTGGACCTTTTCAAAAACCGGCTTTAGTGTACCACGGATTCCCTCATTTTGCAAGTGTTTTTCCTGAATTTCAAACCGTTCCCACATATTTCCTGCAAGGAATTGACCATAAATAGAATGGTCAATATAAAATGAAAAAGAGCGAGCCCATCCGGGGCTCGCTCTTTCACAATTATTGTTGTACGCTGAAAAGAATCAGCTTTGCAGGAAGCCGCTGCTGGAAATCGTCAGCAGCACAAGCGCTGCTTCACCGGTCAATCCTTGTTCCTTTACAGCCTCCGCCCAGGAAAGAAACGCCTGATTCTCCGCTGTCAACTGGATTTCTTCAATTCGTCCCTCGCTGAATTCCGTCAGGAAATCCCGCAAGGAGAGGGTTCCATCAACTACGGCGGTGACGTTATCCGCGCCTACGGCGGGCAGCACCGTCTCCCGGTAAAATTCAAACTGCTGGTTCCACGCGTCATGCGTAGACGCTTCCTGAACGACTGCTTTCTGAGAACACGCGAACATTTCGTCCAATTCTCCCCGGGGCAGATAGTAAAACTCAGCCAAACCGGTACAAGCCGTATATGTTCCCGACGTCTCCAGTGCTTCCTTATAAAGCCGCATTTCCCGGTTATACCGGCTATCGTCCAAGATCACCGCGTTGGCTACAAAATTCAGCTGGAACTGCTCCCGGTCAAACACATCCATCCGCACAAACCGTTTCATGGCGTCCATGAACTCCGACACGCTGGACGTGGAAAAATCTGCGGATTCCCGCACAGCCGCCCGATGCCCCTCCATCAGCACGCCGAACACCAAAATCCAACCCCAGACAAATACCGCCGCTGCAGCGCCGCCCCACTTCGCCGCTTTTTCGGAAAGCGGCTTCGCATAAAGCAGCACGGGCAGAAGCAAAAGCAGCCATGCAAAACATTGAAAACTGCGGATTGAAAAATCAATCTCCATCAAGCCATGGACAAACATCATGAGCCAGCAAGCCAGGAGCGCCGCTGCAAGCGGGTCCTTCTCCTCACGCAGACGGCGAATCAAAAGCCACAATACTCCGCCAAGGAAGGTGAGCCAGAACACAAGACCTATAAGACCCATGTCGCACATCACCTGCAAAATATGGTTGTGCAGGTAGAGCGACTCGTAAAAGAAGGGCTGTAACGAAGTCAGCCATCCCTCTGTACTTCCCAAGCCAAACCCGAACAACGGACTCTGTTGGAATAACTTCCAGCCGTCAATGTCGTACTGAACCCGGACCAGATAGCTATATCCCTGAAACAATCCATCCTGCAAACGCGAAACCACCATCTCCGGAAGGAGTTTGTAACGCAGAGGTATGTTGGTCCCATCTGAAAGCGCAGCCTTCCGAACCTCCACATCCCCAGAACTGCGAAAGGTGAAATATACGCGCAAAGAGGTTTCCGGAACAGTAAAAGCCGCATCGTCAAGAGCCCCGTTATACAAGACGGTCTCTCCCCGGCCCATCAGGGCTTGCTCGCGGGAACGGCTGTAAATTAAAATCTCGACATCACTGTCCCACTCGCCGTTTATCGTATAATCCCCGCTGGACAGCGGCAGGCCGCGCACAAATGAAGTATTCTCCGACAGGGCATACGGGACCGTCCAATTCAAAGCCAGCGCCGTCAAAGCGCAGGCAAAGACTGCCAGAGCCGCGCACGCAATTGCCATGCTGCGTCCATGTCCCCGCAGCCGCTCTGTCAGGCGGGAACAAACGCCCCAATCCAGCAGGAACAGAGCCGCGCCGCAGAGAAAACAGAACACCAGGGGAACTGCGGACCCTAATTGCATGGTAAGCATCGCCAAAGAGCCGAAAACCAGCATACAGACGGCGGTGTTCAGCATGACGAAAAACAGGCCGGTCCGATCTGTCCGCTCAGCAGCAAGGAATACCAGCGCCGCCAGACCAAAGCACAGAATGGCGCCCCGGCTCATGGCCGTCAGGAACCCGACGGAACAGACGCCTAACAGCACACAGCCGACGGCCCGCTTCCAACGCTCCTTTGACGTATGCACCAAGTGCATGGCAAGCAGCACCGCTGGACCTAGAATCGCACCAGTGATATTCGCGTCGTTATACAAGCCGTTCAAACGAGCGCCTGTACTGTTGACCAGGGTGGAATCAAAGTCCATTCCCAAGAGTTTCATGAATTCATTGAACAGACCATACAGCGCACGCGAACAGCCCATATCCACACAAATCAAGGACAGAACGGAACACACACATACTGCCATCCATAAGAGCGACGGAATATGCTTCCGGTCAAAGCGCAGTAAGAGGATTGCCGCAAGTGAAAAGGACGCAAGAAATTTCGCCAGTTCCTTGACGGCATATTCCCCCATGGAGGAATAAATTCCCGCTGCTCCATACATCAGCGCAAACGCCAGGAACCCCAGTACCGGAAGACAAAAGCGTCCCCGCATACGCTGCAACGGGGAACGGCCCAGCGTCAGCACAAATGCGGCTGCCAACAAAACCATAGACATTCGTCCGGTCTGCACGGTCATTGCCAAAAAGAGCAAGACACCATACAAACACACGCGCACATCGTCCAATACAGTGTAAGCCGACTCCACCACAGGGGCCGGCGCTGCCGCTTCCACTGGAACGGGATCAGGTTTCTTCCTTCTCACGTAAGTCATCCTCCTGTAAAACGGGCCTGATGTCGGGCCTGAATTTCTTGTATCGCAACGGTGATGTATTATATAACATTTTATCCAATATGGCAAGGCATAATTATAAATGTCCAGGGGCGTTGAATGAGTGAACTTTTTGTTAATAAATGATGAACAGGGCAGTCCTTTTACACATATTCTTGTCTGACTGTGCTATACTGAAAATCATACTGTCAATTATGCCTGGATTGAAAAGGGCAGAAAAAGACAAGTCGCTTTTTGGATATCCTGCGGGGGTTGTAAAACGAATTATAGAAAGGGGTCAGGTTATGCCGTTTACCATCATCCGGCAAGACATTACAAAACTGCGTGTCGATGCCATTGTCAACGCTGCCAATACCGCTCTGAAAATGGGAAGCGGCGTCTGCGGTGCGATTTTCCGGGCGGCAGGCGCAAAAAAACTCCAAGCGGTTTGTGACCAGCTTGCCCCCATCAGGACAGGCGGAGCTGCTGTTACTCCTGGGTTCCGTTTGCACGCAAAGTATGTGATTCATGCCGTCGGCCCTGTATATGATGATCAGGCAGAGGCGCAATGCAGGCTCGGTCTTCATTCAGCTTATCAGGAGGCGCTGCGGCTTGCCTGGAACCATGAGTGCGGCAGCATTGCTTTTCCTCTCATCTCCAGCGGTATCTATGGCTATCCCAAGGATAAGGCTTTGAACGTAGCCACGGAAGCAATCCGGGAGTTTCTTGACAGCCACGATATGGATATTTACCTCGTTGTGTTCGACAATTCTGCATTTCGCACCAGCAGGATGCTGCTGGGCGAAGTGGCCAGTTACATAGACGAAACTTATGTGCGGACACGCCGGGAAGAACGGCGGCAGCTCCTTGATGTGGAAGAAGCGGCGCTGTATTCAGACAAAGGCCCCAATTTGAGCGTCTTGCCGCCGGTTCCGATGATGGCGGCAGCGCCGCAGCAGAGCCTTGACACGCTGATAGACCGGCTGGATGAGCCATTCTCCGCCGTTCTCCTGAAGCTCATTGACCGCAAGGGCAAAACAGATGCGGAGGTCTATAAAAGGGCCAATATCGACCGCAAACTCTTTTCCAAGATACGAACTGGCAAGGGATACACACCGAAAAAAGCCACCATCCTGGCGCTGGCGATTGCCTTGGAGCTGTCTTTATCTGAAACGGATGATCTTTTGGAGCGGGCAGGCTATGCCCTCTCTCATGCCAGCAAGTTTGACGTTATTGTAGAGTTCTTCATTATTAAAGGGAACTACAACATCTTTGAGATCAATGAGGTACTGTTTCAATATGACCAACCTCTGCTGGGCGGCCAGGGCGAATGCCCCCGGAAAATTCTGTCTTGCTGAGATGACACGGTGTTAAGATCGCCAATGTCGCTTTCAAAGCGACCGAAAGCCCTCCTTGTTTTGATAAGATGTGATTATCAAAAACAAGGAGGATTTTTTCAATGGAAAAAAATTTGACCGAGCTGGTATTTATTCTGGACAAAAGTGGTTCTATGGCCGGATTGGAACGAGACACGATCGGGGGCTTTAACTCTATGCTGGAAAAGCAGCGGTCAGCGGACGGCGGCTGCTGTATTACCACTGTGCTGTTTAACAACCGCTATGAACTGCTTCACGACCGCATTGACATTCAGGCAGTCAGCGCCTTGACGGATAAGGAGTACCAGGCAGGCGGCTCTACGGCGCTGCTGGATGCCATTGGATGTACAATCGCAAAGCTGATTGCAGTCCAGCGCAGCAAAACGGAGGCGTATCGGGCAAAACGGGTGATGTTCGTTATCATAACGGATGGTGAGGAAAATGCCAGCCGTGAATATTCTGTCCAAAAGGTAAAGTCCATGATCGAGTATGAGCAGAGCAAATACGGCTGGGAGTTCATCTTTTTGGGGGCGAACATTGATGCAGTAGAAACCGCAGGGCGTTTCGGGATCCGAGCTGACCGTGCGGCGGATTATGTGCCGGATGGAATCGGTACGGAGCTGAACTTCATGGCCATGTCAGATACTGTAAGCTGCTTCCGGACCACCGGGGCCGTCCCCGCAGCGCCCATGCAGAAGATACGGGAGGATATGAAGAAGCGTGGAAAAGCCAGAACTGCCAGAAAACCGAGAAACTGACTGCTGTTATTTTCCAGGAGTATGATGTGTACTGCATCCCCAGGCAAACACTCCGCTGCCCTGCGTACCCTTGACAGGTGCGCGGGATAACGATATACTGACAAAAAACGCCTCGGTTCGAGGCGGCTCAAAGGAGTGGCGTCTATGGCCTTCTGGGAATCCATGACCATCGCGGAAATGAACTTGCTGCTGCAAAGAGACCGGCGCAACACGGAGGGGTGGGATAAGCTGATCCAGCTCCTTCAGGACAATGACTCGACCGTAAATATGCCGCCGAATGACCCGATCTTAAATAACAGCCCTTTCGCTCCTGCCGTCTATTTCTTCTTATGCATTCTAAAGAGCCAGAATGCAGACGCATCGTTCCTTCAACCCTGTGAAATCGACGATGTTTGCCATGATGTTGATAATGTCAATTTGCTTCCGGCCTTTCGCCGCACAGCCGCAAATCATGCGCATTCCAGCAGCAATTCCCTGCGCTGGCTATGGAACGGGGTGGTCATGCGGCGTCAGGTTGAGGTCAATACCCTGGACCTTTGTATCGTGCCCAAAAATACCACGTTGAATGACCTTCTTGTGAAAATCGAGGAGGAAAACGCCGCCGCGTATGAAAGAAATGTCCAGTCCCTTATGACCGGCGGCATTCTCACCCTGCGGCACTGCCTGGACGAGTGGGATGAAGTCTGTAAAAAGCTCTTTCACACCCTGCTGTGCGGGGAAAACCCTGCATTCCATAAAATCTGCGAATTGGTGGAAGGCGGCGCAAAACAAATCATTCTTACCGGCGCTCCCGGCACGGGCAAAACCCGTACCGCCGGACTGGCGGCCCGC
>CANDBG010000052.1 GCA_947382875.1 uncultured Oscillibacter sp.
GAAGCTGCTCGGCATAGGTGCGTTCTTTGTCCGTGCAGCTTTCCAGCAGGAGTGACAGCGGTTCGCTGAACTTCACTTCACGTTTACCAAATAAGATGTAGTCTGTTTTTAACCGAAGAATTTTGGAAATCTTGCAGAGCGTAGGGACGGACATACCCTTGGCTCCAAGCTCAATGTCGGAGCAGAATTTAGGCGTAACGCCAAGATATTCTGCCAGTTGTTCCCTTGTGTAGCCTAAATATTCCCGCTGGCTGCGGATTCTGGTCCCAATCGCTAACAAATCCATGTGGGTTTCCTCCAAATTCTGTTGCGTATAGTCTATCCCGAAAAGTTGTGTTGATAAATTAGCTTTCAAGGTTTCTATGTAGAATTTTAAAGAGGATATATAAAGAAGTTTAAGAGTTGAAAACGGATAACTTGTAGGGTATAATTTGCCTGTGTACGATTTCAAGTGGTCTATGAGAGCCTATAACTGGAAAGCAAAATGACTTTAACTTTAGGGAGTATGGAGGTAAACCGAATGGATTCAGGCAAGTTTAAGTATGGAATCGTTTTTTGCGGTGGTGGTGCAAAGGGAGCTTATCAGATCGGCGTATGGAAACGTCTGAGAGAACTGGGGGTTGACAAAGAGATCATTGGGGTTTCCGGTGCATCTATCGGTGCTATGAACAGTATGCTGTTTGCGCAAGGGGACTACAATGCCGCAGAGGAAGTGTGGAGACAGACAAAGCAGAGTGATATAAAGGCATGGAACCAATCAGCATGGCAGTCCACTATTCAGAGTTTGACTTCGTATGGAGTGGGAAAAGCGGCTACTGGGGCCTTGCTGAGAACAGGACTGGAATTGGCAAATCCACTGTTTTCGCTTATTTCAACGCTTACAATAGGAGCAACTGCCATCAATTTATCCAATCTTGCAAAAAATGCGAGCTTCTATAGCCCAGACCGCCTGAGCGATATTATGCGTAAATATGTATCGCCAGAGGGGATAGCTACGACAAATAAGCAAGTATATACGGCACTAACTTCCATTGAAGCGCATATGCCAAACAAGCTGGAATCCAAGATGGATTCGTTTCATCCAGCCTGTCGGTTTGCCGGAAGCATTGAATACCGTTCTTGGGAGGGCCTTACTTATGAGGAAATTGTGGAAACTGTTCTTGCATCGGCGGCATTCCCTGGAGCTTACCCGGTTTCGACCCATAGAAATAAAACATATACAGATGGTGGTATGTTGGATAATACACCTGTAAAGCCATTAAGAGATGCCGGATTTCGGAACATCATTGTGATTCATCTTGATTGCATTCCTAATAAAAAGGAGCGTCAAAAGAAGGAGGAAATGGTCAATTCCCAGGGAAACGGCTGGACTAAATTCATACACATCTGGCCCAGTGCATCTCTTGGAAAGCTTCTGGAAATTAGTACTGATTTGACACGAAGGCGGATCAATTTGGGCTATATGGACACAGAAAGTCAACTGATTCCCTTGCTTGATCGTACCAAAGATGCAGAAGCGCACTACAACCTTGCCAAAAATATTTATGTGCAGTCCATTCGGAGTGCGGTTCTGTCACAGGACAAGAAAAGATTTCTGACTTTCCTTCAGACCGAGGCAGGAGCAGCAATGCTTCGCAACTATGAGTATGCTGCTGACTTGGGATTGGAGCAGGCAAAAGAGATGGTACGGCAAATACATAGAATACAAGAAGAAAGCGAGGAAGGAAAATGAAAAAGAATATCGTACTTTTCGCCGTCCTATTCGTTTTGGCTTTTCTGCCAGGATGCGGCGGCCAGACCGAAGGCGTATCAGTCACAGACGTTCCGCAGGACACACTTGTCGAATCAAGTACAGCGGCGGAACCTGTTGTAGAATCTACTGATGTCCCGGAGCCAGTATCAGAGCCGAAGCCAGAGGTTGTACCTATTCCCCAGCCGCAAGCGGATGGGACAGGAATCAGCTTTGAATTTCCAGAAGATTGGAATACAAATGCTACCGAAGGAATACAGAATTTACAGTCTATGGTAAACAATGCTGGAAATCGTGTTTTATACGGGGTTCTTCATGGCTATATGGATGCGCAGGAAATCATATCCATGCAGTTAGCTGACAGTTCCGTAACCCCAGGAGAATTTGTCACTGGCTATGATCTGTCGTATGATATTACGCTGAATGATGAAACACGCCTCCGACTGAGCTTAACCGCAACAGGCTTTCCTGATGAGAGTGGCGGAGATGTGATATTTGATGGTATTGCCAGTGCATATGTTTATCCTGAATTTGCGAATTATTATTGGACGCTGGAGTGCGAAGATATGGAGGGATGGGGCGATTGGGTTTATCAGATTGTAGAGGGAAATACTATCTTATATTATTCTATTTCTGCTGACTTTATGGCTGATGATTATTCCGATTACGGCGGTTATGACGATTTTTCCGACCCAGGTAATGACGCTTTTGAGGAACCTACCCGGCTTACTCAATATGAGTGGCCCGATTACTGTGATGAGACAGATTGCTTGATGATGGAATCTGTTGGGCTGCAATACAACGAGTCGTTTGGAACTGCGACAAAACTACTTACAAGCGGCTCTCTCATTACAATCAGCATTATACCCAAAATCGGCGGAGGCGCGGAGTATGGGGCTAACGTCAGAGTGGATAATTCAACCACGATACCAGTAAAAAGTTCAGACGGTATCAATTATCAATGCAAATCCACAGGCGGACAAGGTGGAAATATGGGTGGATACTCTGAGCTGTGGATCACACTAACCAAAGATGGATGGAGCAACTGGTATTAAGTAAAAACTCCGCAGGGCAGATTTTGAAGTCTGTCCTGCGGAGTTCTCTTTATAACTTTTCAAAACTCTTGCGCCAGATGGAGCAAAAATGGAGCATTTGCCCGTTTTGGAGCATCTAAAAATCCTTGAATCCCTTACGCCGCAGCGGTTTGCCTAATCCACCGGCTTCATCGTGGGGAATAAAATCACGTCTCGAATGGAGTCGGAGTTTGTCAGCAGCATCACGCAGCGGTCAATGCCAATGCCCATGCCGCCCGTCGGGGGCAGACCGTATTCCATCGCCGTGATATAGTCCTCATCCATCATACCCGCTTCGTCGTTACCCATTTCCCGCAGGGCAATCTCGTGCTCAAAGCGGCCTCTCTGGTCAATCGGGTCATTCAGCTCGGAGAACGCATTGGCAAACTCTGCGTGGTTGATGAACAGCTCAAAGCGTTCCGTCAGGCGCGGGTCCGCCGGAGATCGCTTCGTCAGCGGCGAAACTTCTACCGGATACATCGTGATAAACGTGGGCTGAATGAGTTTTTCCTCTACCCGCTGGTCAAACGCCTCATACAGCGCTGTACCCCATGTGCGCTCACAGCCGTCCATGTCAATGCCCTTGGCCTCCACTGCCTTGCAGGCTTCCTCGTCGTCGGAGATCGTATCGAAGTCTATGCCGACATACTGCTTTACCGCGTCAATCATCGTCAGACGCTTCCAGCCGGGAGTCAGGTCAATGGTCTCGTTTAACCACTCCACCTGGTAAGAACCCAGCAGGTCTTTTGCGGCGGAGGATAAAATGCCTTCGGCAATGTCCATCATGTCATGGAAGTCCGCATAAGCCTCGTACAGCTCGATGGTGGTAAATTCCGGGTTGTGCTTAGGGTCCATGCCCTCGTTGCGGAAAATACGGCCAATCTCATACACGCGCTCAAAACCGCCGACCGTCAGACGCTTCAGCGGCAGCTCCGTAGCGATGCGCATATACATATCAATGCCCAGCGTGTTGTGGTGCGTGATGAAGGGACGGGCCGTCGCGCCGCCGGAAATGGTGTTCAGCACTGGAGTCTCCACTTCCAGATAGTCCCGCTGATCCAGATACGCCCGCACGTGCTTGATGAACGCGGTGCGGAGTTGGAACGTGCGGCGTACATCCTCGTTCATGATCAGGTCCACATACCGCTGACGGTAACGCAGTTCCTTATCCTGAAGGCCATGGAACTTCTCCGGCAGGGGCAGCAGGGACTTGCTCAGGAGCGTAATGTTTTTGGCTCGGACGCTCATTTCTCCCCGCTGTGTACGGAATACTTCGCCCTCCACGCCTACAATGTCGCCGATATCGAACTTCTTGAACTTCTTGTAAACGGCCTCGTCCATCTCGTCCTGGCGCGCATACAGCTGAATCCGGCCGGCGCGGTCCTGCAAATCGCAGAAGCTCACCTTACCCATGCCCCGTTTGCTCATCAGACGGCCTGCCACCTTTACCGGCTTGCCTTCCATTTCGTCGAAATGGTCCTTGATCTCCTGGGACAGCGCGTCCCGGACGAAGCGGGTAATCTGGAACGGGTCCTGACCGGCCTTTTGCAGTTCCGCCAGCTTTTCCCGCCGGACCTTCCTCTGTTCGGACAGCTCCTGTTCTTGGTTCTTCATTTGTTCAGCCATGTTTTTTACTCCTCACTCTTGATTCTTAGGTTAACGCTCAATTTTCAAAACCGTGTAATGAATATCGCCGATGGGGGCTTCCACCGTAACCGAATCGCCCTCTTTCGTGCCAATAAACGCCTTGCCGAAGGGGGAATTCTCCGAAATAATACCGTGCATCGGGTCGGCCTCCTGGGAGCCGACAATGGTATACGTCTGGGGTCCCATGCGGTTTTCGGAGTCCTGTACCGTGACCTTGCAGCCGATGGACACGACATCTGTGTCGGTACTCTCCTCCACGATGACCATATGCTGGATGATCTCTTCCAGCTCCGCAATGCGGGAATACAGTTTTCCCTGTTCGTTTTTCGCCTCGTCGTACTCGCTGTTTTCGCTCAAGTCGCCGAAGCCGCGGGCGACCTTGATCTGTTCGGCCACTTCGTCGGAACGAGTGGTTTTCAAATAATTCAGTTCCTCTTGCAGCTCCTTGGCACGAGCTGCGCTTACCTTGTATTCTTTTTCCATCTGAAACCGTTCCTTTCCTCTGATATACTTCACGCCCAGGGCTGGCAACCTTACCCGGGGCGTAATTTACAAAGTGATATTATATAGAAGGACGCCGGGAATGTCAAGGGGCGGGGCGGCGTAAAAGCGCGCAAAAAAAGCCCTGCCCGCGTTTTTGCAGGCAGGGCCGCGGGACGGCTTTACCAGTCCACGCCTTCCTCTCCCTCCTCGAGGTCGTCGTACTCAAACATTTCCGGAGGAATCCAGTCCGCCGACGGAGGAAAGCCCCAATACCAGGCTTTGTCATAAGCCTCAAGGTCCCAAAGATCCATATAGCGGTCAAAGAACGCGCCGTTGTCCTTGGTATTCGTTCCATCTCCGCAGAGCAGGAAGTATTCCCCGCCTTTGTTGTCGAAATAGCGGCACTTGCCGTTTTCCCGCTGGATGTGGATATCCGTTTCGGGAAACAGCGTTTTCCAGATGTGCAGGATGACTTGTTCCCCTTCCGGCGTGTCCTCCAGCTCGTCCAGAAGGGAAATGGTATCCGCCAGCGCCGCGATCTGCGGCGGTATCGGATGCTCTTTCATATACGCGGCGTACTCTTCCGCTTCCTCCTCATCCTCGAAGTCCGGCTCCAGATTGTAGCCATCCAGCCGCGGCCGGTCCATCAGGTCATAGGAACCGGTCTCTCCATGGGCGTTCTGCCAGACAGCCATATAGCCTCCGTCATGGTCGTCATTTTCCCAGCTTGGCAGCGTGTGGATAAATTTTGCCGTCCGGTTAAATGTGGGCATATGAGAGTCCTCGTTTGTGGCAAAGAAGCATTTCCCGCCGATGTCCCCGCCAATCGGCTCCTCGCTGTGAGTGCCCCACAATTCCGGAGAACCGGCGGGAGAATACCATGCAAACGGCTTCGGATACCCGGAAGACATTTGGGTTGCCACGCCGGTAATGGCAATATCCATCTCCGGGTGTTCGGCGGCGTAGTCAATCCAATCCACAATCTGCGTGGCATATTCCATAGCGTGTCGGACAAGTATTCCGGTTTTCCCGTCTTTCTCAGCCCGAGGTTTTTCCCACTTTTGAATCTCTTTCAGCAAACTCAACGACCCGCGAAGCGCAATTTTAAAATATCCCGACTCCGCGTATTGGCGATAGTTTTCCTCAAAAAAAGCCTCGGCTTCCTGTTTGTTCATACGTCCATCCCTTTCATTTGTATTTCTCTCATTATAGCACATTTGTCTCTGAAATCAATTGTATGTTTCACCAAAAATCAAACAGAAAAACTGGATGCCATTTCCACGTGCGGTCTCCCCAGCACAATCTGTTCCCGCTTGACGGCCCCCGCCTCCCGCAGCGCCGCCAGCATCTGGCCCTGGTGGATTCCCTTGGGAATTCGCTCCTGCAGCACCGGCGGAAGCGACAGCGGCGGAAGGGGAAAATCTTCGTCGTACAGCCGCAGCGTTACGGGGTTCCGGGCGGTGAGGTCGCTTCGGGCGTCGAAGAGAATCAGCGCTTCCGCCTCGGCCAGCTGGTCGCGGGATGGACCCAGAAGCAGCGATACGCCGTATTCCCGCCGCAGCTGACGGCAAAGCTCCTCACCGCCATAGGACAGGTCCAGCAAAACGTACCGGTGCCGGAGGGCCAGTTCCGTCACGGTCCGGACGACTTCGCCCGTCAGGGCCGCCGCCGACACCGCCACACGCGCTCCCGCCGTCGGGATTCCCTGTTCCGCAAGACCCGCCTGTACCCAGTCCGCCGCCAAGGCGCGCCGGAGTCCAAGGGTTGGAACGGGCCGCAGACCGCACTTTTCCAACTGCTCATGACAGGCGAATTCCTCCGGCAGAACCACCCGCACAACGCCTCGTTTCCGCAGCTTTTTTCCCGCCGCCAGTACCCGCCGCCGCAAAACGGCCGGATGCGGGCTGTGCCCGATCTCCGCACACAGAAAACGCATATGCAAAAAAATCTGCTCCCGTACCTCTACCCGTTTCCGCCCCTTCTGCGGGGCCGTCCATAAAATTAAGCCAACCATGCAAAATACCTCCCGTTCCATGCTATGGAACGGGAGGCGGAAATATGTGCCTTTTCCAGCGGTTACGCGTAGACCGCGCCGGTGAGGTAGCCCTTTTTGAAGGGATCAATCCGACTGCCGTTTTCCGTAACCTCAAAGTGCAGATGGGGACCGGTGGAGTTGCCGGTGGAACCGGTAATGCCCAGCACATCCCCCTGGTTCACGTGCTGGCCTACGCTGACCAGACGCTTGCTCATGTGCGCATACAGAGTTGTGTTTCCGCTGCCATGGGAAACCACCACGTAATTGCCGTAAGACTTGTGATACTCCGAAACAATGACGGTACCCGATTTGGCGGCGTAAATGGAGCTGGTGTAGCCGACCCGGCCAATGTCATTGCCCTTGTGGTTGCCGGCGCCGATGCCGCCGTAGCGCATTCCCATGGCGGAGGTGATGTAGCGGCTGTTTACCGGCCAGATATACCCGCCGGGGTTGGACTGTGTGGGGGTTGACGGTGCTGTCGTGGTATTGCCACCGTTCTGGGCGGCTTCGGCGGCCCGGCGCGCTTCTTCTTCCTTACGCCGCCGCTCCTCTTCTTCTGCCAGCTGGCGGCTCAGCTGCACGATTTTCGCCTGAATGGCTTCTTCCTCGTCGTCCAGGGCGTCCAGGGCGTCCTCCTGCTCCGACTGCTGGGCGCGCAGCTGGGCAATGACCTTATTTGCCGCTTCCCGCTGCTTGCCCAACTCAACTTCCTTATCTTGCAGCTCGGCCTTGGCGATTTCCGATTCGGCTTTCTGGGTTTCCAGCTCGGTCTTTTTCTCCAGGACTTCCGCCTGTATTTTTTGCAGGTCCGAAATCACCCGCTGATCGTATTCCATGACCTCGTTCACGGCGTCCAGACGGCCCAGGAGGTCCGAAAAGCTGGTAGCCCGGAACAAAACCGACCAATAGTCCACTTTTCCCTGTTCCTCCATTGCCCGTACGCGTTTGCAGAACAGCTCATACTGCGCCTCTTCCCGGCGTTCCGCGTCCTCCAGCTCCGCCTGGGTCTGGACGATTAAACCCTCATAAATGTGGATTTCCTCTTCCTTGTTGGTAATTTCGTTTTCAATCACGCTGATTTGCTGGTCAAGCAGTTCCTTGCGTTCCAGGTTATGGGAGATCTCCGTGGAAAGGGAGTCCAGCTTTGCTTGCAGGTCCTTTTTCTCCTGCGCCAAAGTTTTAGCGTCGCCCTTCAATGCGTCGATGTCCGACTGTGTCACCGCCGCCGCCGGAAGCAGCTCCACCGACAGCATAAGAACTGCCAGCAGTAAGGCTCCCAGGCGGTAAATCCGTTTTTTCTTTTGTTCCACGATGGCCTCCTTATACCTGTAAAAATTTCCGAATGGCAGACAAGCTGCCGCCTACGCCGATCAAAATGCCCGCGATGGAGAACGTCACCGCCACCGGAACCCAAAGCTCCTGGAAAGAAATGATGTCAATGAGCTGTAAGGCGTCGTTGGTGTCCACGCCCTGGGCCACCGCTTCGTACAGTCCCCATTGAAGCAGAAACGCAATTGCCGCGCCTAACAGACCCAGCATAAAACCCTCATAGACGAAAGGCCAGCGGATGAAGCCATTGGTTGCGCCCACCATTCGCATGATGGCGATTTCTTCCCGCCGGTCGAAGGTCGTGAGGCGGATGGTGTTGGAGATGATGAACACCGACACCACAAACAAAATAGCAATCAGGGCAATACACACCACTGAGGCGACGTTTCGCACCGTGATAAAGCCTCCGGCGACTGCCTCATAGGCGTTTACCTTGGCAATGCCGTTTATGTCGTCCACCATTTCTTTTGTTTGGGAAAGCTGCTTCAGGTCCCGGATTTTTAGAGAGTACCGGTCCCGGAGAATGTCCGGGTCCAGGTCCTGAAACATCTCCTCCTCCGGGTACTGCGCCGTAAAGCGTTCCATGGCTTCCACACGGCTGATGTACGTGACGGAGACGACATTTGGAATGGCTTCCAGCTGTGCCTGCAAGGCCCGCGCCTGTTCTTCCGTGAAGTCTTCCTCCACATAAGCCAGGATTTCGTTTTCCTGTTCCAAATCCTGCAATAAGCTGTTTGCATTTACGGCAACCAAACTGAATGTGCCCATAATCAGCAGACAGGCGACCGTAATGCCGATGGCGGCAAAGGTCATAAAGCCGTGGCTGAACATATTGGAAAGGCCCTCATGGAAAAAATATCCGAAATTGTGTTTACCCATGAATATGTCCTCCCACATAGCCGCCTACGCTGTCGTTGATCACATGACCGGAATCGATGGTGACGACCCGCTTTCCAAAGCGGTCCACCAGATTTTTTTCGTGGGTCACGACCACCATGGTTGTACCCAGGGCGTTGATTTTTACCAGCAGGTCCATCAGCTCCAAAGACCGCTCCGGGTCCAGGTTGCCGGTGGGTTCGTCCGCAATGACGGTGGTGGGGTTGTTCACCAGCGCCCGGGCAATCGCGACGCGCTGCTGTTCGCCGCCGGACAGCTCCGTCGGGAAACTGTACGCCTTGTTTTCCAGGCCCACCAGATCCAGGACATAAGGAATCCTCTGGCGAATCTCCTTGGAAGACGCGCCTACCGCCCGCATGACAAACGCCAGATTGTCATAAACCGTCTTCTTTTCGATCAGCCGAAAGTCCTGGAAGATGACGCCCAGCGTCCGGCGCATCAGCGGGATTTGCCGTTCGGAAATGTTGCTGGTGGAAAAACCGTTGATCATGATCCGGCCTGCATAGGGTTCCACCTCGCCGGTCAGCAGTTTGATGATGGTGGATTTTCCGGAACCAGACGGTCCAACCAGAAACACAAACTCCCCGTCTTCAATCGTGAGCGTAATGCCCTGGATGGCCTTGGTCCCGTTTTCGTAGACCATCTCCACGTCTTTTAATCGTATCATAAAAGGCCCCCTAAATGGTGTCGAAAATTGGGGCGCGCCCACCGGCCGCCGACAAAATTACGGTAAATATTATAACATAAATCCCCTTTCCCGTCAATGCGGCAAACGTTTTGTCCGTTTTACTTTATGAGCTGCCAACGCCAAACTCCGTCGATTTCACTAATTTCAGATTGAAGTGCGGAGTTGACTGTGATATAATTCAGAAAAACAAATCGGGATTTGTGGGGGTAGTTCTTGTGAAAATGTATTTGATATTGTCTTGGATATTGCTGATATTGGCAATCGTTTGTATTTTGTTTTCCGATAAGATCGATAGGGCGGTTAATGCTGATAAAAAACTAAAAAAAGTAATTGTGGTATTTGGTGTTGGAGTGATATTAGTTTGTACGATTACATTTATTGCATCTGCTTTATCATAATTACAATATCGGTGAGGGGGAAAATTTTTTGGATAAGGCGCGGATTTATGTCGATTTTAACGAGATGGTTAGCGAAGATGTTTTTCTGCTGTCAAAAGAGGATGTAAAAAAGGATTCTTTTGGAAACCTGGTCACTTTTTATGAGGGTATGCCAGTCAGCATTTATTCCGATGACTGCGACGATGAGGGAAGAACCGATAACCTGATCGGGGAAGCTGTTGCCGTGAAGGTGGATTTGAGAGAATACCCGTATTGGAAAAATGTGAAGTGGTGCTGCCGGGTTGATATGGATGGTTTGATGCATGAGTCGGATTTATAGCAGCCGAATCGGTTTGTTGGAAAATACATGGTATTTGGAGGAAGCAAGCATGAAGGTAATATTAGATAAAGATGAATACAATGCAATTTGGAATAAAATATATCATGATTTCTTATTTTTTCCGTCTTGTAAAGTCAATCATGATTTGTGGCTGTCTTTCCCTGTAAAAAGCAAGAAATACCGATTAAATTGTCTTTTTTCTGAAGAACAGGAAAAAATCATCAATTCTATCTTTTGCAGAGTAAATGCCAAAGATATGTATGCGCTGGATTGGCGGCATGATTGTTTTATTTATAATCCATGTGAGGAAATACCATTCGATTATTGGTTTTATGATGCAGAGCGAAATTGTAATGTGTATTTTCCAAGTTATTATCCAGATGGTGATTATCACTTCTTTATTTCATTCGATTGGTCGTTGGGATTGTATGGGCACCCCTGGAGAAAGGAACTGATGGTAGTGGGAGAAACTTTGATACAGGAATTTGTAAAAGCAGAGAGTGCGCTTAATATCACGGAATTATAGATAATTTATTTTATCGCGGTTGGCTTGAAATATAACCGCAGCCAGCAAAAACGGCGGACATACGTCCGCCGCCTCTTTTTTGGTTGTTCAGGAGTCAATTCCACGGGAGGTCAGATATTTTTTGACCATCAATGCTACCTTGAACGTGATGGCATCGTCAAATTCCCGCAGGTCCAGGCCCGTCAGCTTCTTGATCTTTTCCAGCCGGTATACCAGTGTGTTTCGGTGGACAAACAGCTTCCGGGCTGTCTCGGAAACGTTCAGATTGTTCTCGAAAAACCGGTGAATGGTGAATAGGGTCTCTTTATCCAAGGCGTCAATGGGATTCTTTTTGAATACCTCCTGCAAGAACATCTCACAAAGCGTCGTTGGCAGTTGGTAGATCAAGCGGCCAATGCCCAGATTTTCGTAGTTGATTACATATTTCTCTGTGTCAAAAACTTTACCTACGTCAATGGATATCTGCGCTTCCTTATACGATTTCGCTAAATCCCGCAGATGCGTTGCAATCGTGCCAATGCCGACCACAACCATGCTCTCGCCGTTGGAACGCAGGCTCTCCTCAATGGATATCGCAATCTTGTTTAGTTCCTTGAAGCCGGCTCCGTCGGGCATCTGCCGGACCAGAACCACATCCCCTTCGCCTACGTTCAGTACGAAATCGTTCTGCCGATCCGGGTACATGGACTGAATCACGTCCGTTGGCACCGACTCGCCTTTCCGCAAAGACCGTACAACAAACACGCCCCGCGGCAGGTCGGCGGTTACGCGCAGCTCCTTTGCCCGCATATAAATGTCGCCCAGCATGATGTTATCGGAGATGATGTCCTTGATGAAGGACCCGCGGTCGTGTTTTTCTTCATAATAGGACTTGGCTGCATTCAAAGCTACCGTCGCCACGGAGCAGACCGCTTTGCTTACGTCATTTTCCCCGAAGGCAAAGGCGGCGTAGTCAAATTGATTGCCCCAGCCATTGAGGGCTTTGAAGGTCTTGCCATCGTACGAAATCAGCGCGCCCGCAGCGTTATTGACGACTAAAACGTATTCCGTCCACCGCTGTCCGATCAGGGACAGCTCACTACACGCAATTACAATTCCTTCACCATCAATCACACCAATGGTCCGGTCCGTATTTTCCTTCAGTTGCAGCACCACATTTTGATAAATTCTCCCAGACATGGGCCGTCCTCCTCACCTAAAATCGCCGGGAAAGCATTGTGCAATTTGCCAACAACCACATTATATCGTCATTTTCGCCAAATTGCAAGAAGTTTTTTCTTTTTTCCACAAAAAAGCTTGCGGCTTTTTGGTGAGAATTCGTTTTTTTCTGCGAACTACACAAGTTTCCGCAGATGCTCTACCTCTTTTGCTGTTAAAAAACGGAAGTTTCCCCGTGAAAGTGTCCGGTCCAGGTCCAAGCCCGCCATCTGTACGCGCTCCAAATACAGCACCGGCTTTCCACGTGCTGCCAGCATCCGCTTGACTTGATGAAATTTTCCTTCCCGTAAGGTGACAAGCGCTTCGCTCTCCGGGCCTGCCCGCAGAATCTTCAGCTCCGCAGGCTGGCAGTGCAGTCCGTCTTCCAGAGACATTCCTTCGGCAAATGCTGTGCAGTCGTCGGCTGTCAAGCAACCCGTAACCCGCGTATAGTACACTTTATCCACATGACGCCGGGGGGAAAGCAGCGCATGTGCGACTACTCCTTCGTTCGTCAGCAAAAGCAGGCCCTCGGTGTCCTTGTCCAGTCTGCCGACTGGAAATAAATTCCGACGCTGCAATTCCTTTGGCAAAAGGTCCAAAACCGTTGCGCCTTTGCCGTCCTCTGTGGCAGAAAGATACCCCGCCGGCTTGTTCAGCATTACCCACGTGAATTCCTGATAGTTTACCGGTTCCCCGTTTACAGTAATTTCCGATACCTCCGGGTCCGCTTTCATACTGGCGTCGTGTACCGGAACGCCGTCCACCAGCAATTGGCCCCGCCGCGCCAGTTCGCCTGCTTCACGGCGGGACCATCGACCGGTGGCCGACAGAATCTTGTCCAAACGCTGTTTTGCCATGCCTGCTCCCCCTCCTTCCAAAATAAAGCCGCTTTTCTTTGCCTATTCTATCATAAATTCTTCCAGATTTGAATAGGAACTGTCAGGAGGGATTTGCTATGATGATTTGGACAGCCAAGTTTTCCAGAAAAAAAGCCGTTGCCGCCGTGATCCTCATGGGCGTGGTCATGGCCGTGCTGATCGTCCTCACGGGGCGTACGGCTTCTGAGGAAGAACCCATACCCCCACAGCTTACCACCAATTCCGAACGAGTCGCCTACCTCCAGTCTTTGGGCTGGACCATCGAACCGGAACCAATCGAAACCTTCCAGTTTCTGCTCCCCGCTACGCTGGAAGAACCCTACCTCACTTATAACGCCCTGCAAATCGACCAAGGCTTCGACCTCTCCCCCTGCTGCGGAAAACAAATCTCCCGCTATACCTACGCTGTGAAAAACTACCCGAACCGCAGCGAGGGCGTCCAGGCCAACCTGTATATCTGCGAAGATATCCCCGTCGCGGGCGATATCTTCTGTACAGGAGTCGACGGCTTCCAAAATCCCCTGATCCTCCCAAAGGAAGCCAGTTGAGGGGTCCAGGGGCGTCGCGCACCTGGCAGGGTCCAGGGACAGAGTCCCTGGGAGCTACCGACAAAAAAAGGACTGCCTTTCGGCAGTCCTTTTTGCAAGCAGATTACTCGTTGATATCGGTAACAGCGCCAGAGCCAACCGTGCGGCCGCCTTCGCGAATAGCGAAACGCAGGCCCTTCTCAATGGCAATCGGGGTGATCAATTCCACGGACATCTCAACGTTATCGCCGGGCATGCACATTTCCGTGCCTTCGGGCAGGGAAATCACGCCGGTCACGTCGGTGGTGCGGAAATAGAACTGAGGACGATAGTTGTTAAAGAACGGAGTGTGACGGCCGCCTTCATCCTTGGTCAGAACGTAAACCTGACCCTTGAACTTCGTGTGGGGATTGATGGACTTGGGCTTCGCCAGAACCTGGCCGCGCTCAATGCCATTACGGTCAATGCCGCGGAGCAGAACACCGATGTTATCGCCGGCTTCAGCGTAATCCAGCAGCTTATGGAACATCTCAATGCCAGTAACAACCGTCTTCTTGGTCTCTTCCGCCAGACCGACGATCTCCACTTCCTCGCTCATCTTCAGAACACCGCGCTCCACACGGCCAGTCGCAACGGTGCCGCGGCCGGAAATAGTGAACACGTCTTCAACGGGCATCAGGAAGGGCATATCTTCCTTACGGTCGGGAGTGGGGATATAATCGTCGACGGAATCCATCAGTTCCTTGATGCAGGCATACTCGGGGGCGCCGGCGTCGGTGGAATCAGATACGAGAGCGTTCAGAGCGGAACCCTTGATGATGGGGATATCGTCGCCGGGGAACTCATACTTGGAGAGCAGTTCGCGGACTTCCATCTCCACCAGCTCCAGCAGTTCCTCATCATCGACCTGATCGCACTTGTTCAGGAACACGACCATAGCGGGCACGCCCACCTGACGGGCCAGCAGGATGTGCTCACGAGTCTGAGCCATGGGGCCGTCGGAAGCAGCGATAACCAGGATGGCACCATCCATCTGTGCAGCGCCGGTGATCATGTTCTTGATATAGTCGGCGTGGCCCGGGCAGTCGACGTGGGCATAGTGACGCTTCTCGGTCTCATACTCCACGTGAGCGGTGTTGATCGTGATACCACGAGCCTTCTCTTCGGGAGCCTTGTCGATGCTGTCATAAGCCTCGAACTCGGCCTTGCCCTGAAGGGACAGCCATTTGGTGATTGCAGCGGTCAGAGTGGTCTTGCCGTGGTCAACGTGGCCGATGGTGCCAATGTTGACATGGGGTTTGTTACGTTCAAATTTTTGCTTGGCCATTTGAAAATCCTCCTACAAATTCAGAAAATCCATTTGCAGCAACGTGAAATCCTTCAGCATTGCTTTATTCTACCGTATAACGCCTGGAAAATCAATCCCTTTTTGGATTTTTTTCACAGACGAATTGTTAATTCTGGGGCTTGACCCGGGTTTCCACGATCTTTTCCGCAATACTCTTGGGAATTTCCTCGTAGCTGTGAGGCTCCATGGAGTATTGGCCGCGGCCCTGGGTGCTGGACCGGAGGTCGGTGGCGTAGCCAAACATGCTCGCCAGAGGCACCAGCGCGTCGACCTGCTGTGCGCCGGGGCGGGCCTCCTGGCCCTGAATCTGACCGCGGCGGGCGGTCAAATCGCCAATGACGGTACCCAGATACTCGTCGGGGACGATAACGGAAACTTTCATGATGGGTTCCAGCAGGGTCGCGCCCGCTTTGCGGCAGGCTTCCTTGAAGGCCATGGAACCGGCAATTTTGAAGGCCATTTCCGAGGAGTCGACTTCATGATAGGAGCCGTCGTACAGCGTAACCTTTACGTCGACTACGGGGAAGCCAGCCATAACGCCGGCGTTCATCGCGCCCTGAATACCGGCGTCGACCGCAGGAATATACTCCTTCGGAATCGCGCCGCCCACAATGGCGTTGACAAACTCATAACCCTTGCCGGACTCGTTGGGTTCCACGCGGATCTTGACGTGACCATACTGGCCCTTACCGCCGGACTGCCGGGCATATTTGGTATCCTGCTCAACCTGTTTCTTAATGGTTTCCTTATAGGCAACCTGAGGCGCGCCGACGTTGGCCTCCACCTTGAATTCCCGCAGCAGACGGTCGACGATGATTTCCAGATGCAGCTCGCCCATGCCGGCGATAATGGTCTGACCTGTTTCTTCGTCGGTGTACGTCTTGAAGGTGGGGTCCTCCTCCGCCAGCTTGATCAGACCCATGGTCATCTTTTCCTGACCGGCTTTTGTCTTCGGCTCAATCGCTACGCGGATAACCGGGTCGGGGAATTCCATGGATTCCAGAATAATCGGCGCTTTCTCGTCGCAGAGGGTATCGCCGGTGGTGGTGTTCTTCAGACCTACCGCCGCTTCGATATCACCGGAATAAACTTCTTCGATATCCTCACGATGATTGGCATGCATCTGCAAAATACGGCCTACGCGTTCCTTGACGTCCTTCGTGCTGTTCAGCACAGTGGAGCCGGTCTTGAGATGGCCGGAGTAAACCCGGAAAAAGCTCAGACGGCCGACATAGGGATCCGTCATGATCTTGAACGCCAGCGCGGAGAACGGCGCGTTGTCGTCGGCGGGACGCTCGTCTTCCTCGTCGGTCTTGGGATTCACGCCCTTGATGGCGGGAATGTCCAACGGAGAGGGCATATAATCGACAATTGCATCCAGCATCTTCTGGACGCCCTTGTTCTTGTAAGACGTGCCGCAGGTGACGGGAACCATCTCATTCGCAATGGTCGCCTTGCGGATGGCGGCGCGAATCTTGGTCAGAGGCACTTCCTTGCCTTCCAGATACAGCTCCGCAATCTCGTCGTCAAACATGGATACCGCGTCCATCAGCTTTTCGTGATATTCGTCGGCAAGGTCCGCCATTTCGGCAGGAATGTCCTCAACGCGCATATCCTTACCCAGATCATCATAATAAATATCTGCATTCATCTCGATCAGGTCGACGATGCCCTTGAAGGTATCCTCACTGCCAATCGGGAGCTGAATCGGCACGGCGTTGCACTTGAGGCGGTCCTCCACCATGTGAAGGACATTGTAGAAGTCCGCGCCCATGATATCCATTTTGTTGACGTAAATCATGCGGGGGACCTTGTAGTTATCGGCCTGACGCCAGACCGTCTCGGACTGGGGTTCCACGCCGCCCTTGGCGCACAGCACGGTAACGGAACCGTCCAGCACACGAAGGGAGCGTTCGACCTCAACCGTGAAGTCGACGTGGCCCGGGGTGTCAATAATGTTAATGCGGGTGGGCTTGAACTGGTTCTTGGAACCAGACCAGTAACACGTTGTCGCGGCGGAGGTAATCGTGATGCCCCGTTCCTGTTCCTGGGCCATCCAGTCCATGGTGGCAGTGCCGTCATGGGTCTCGCCGATCTTATAGTTCACGCCGGTGTAGAACAAAATCCGTTCCGTAGTGGTGGTTTTGCCTGCGTCGATGTGAGCCATAATGCCGATGTTTCTGGTATTTTCAAGCGAAGTTTTTCTCGGCATACTTGTTTTCTCCTAACTAGCTTACCAGCGGAAATGCGCGAAGGCTTTGTTGGCTTCCGCCTGCTTGTGGACGTCCTCGCGCTTTTTCACCGCAGCGCCGGTGTTGTTGGCGGCGTCCATGATCTCGCCGGCAAGGCGTTCGGCCATGGTGCGTTCGCCCCGGGCGCGGGAGTAGTTGGTCAGCCAGCGCAGGCCGAGGGTGGTGCGGCGGGCGGGGCGGACCTCCATGGGAACCTGATAGTTGGCGCCGCCGACACGGCGGGCCTTGACTTCCAGGGTCGGCATGATATTTTCCATTGCCTGGGTAAATACTTCAACGGGGTCTTTACCGGTCTTGTCTTTGATTTGATCAAAGGCGCCGTAGACCACCTTTTGTGCCACGCCCTTTTTGCCGTCCAGCATGACGTTGTTGATCAGCCGCGTCACCAGGACCGAGCTGTACATTGGGTCGGGCAGAATTTCTCTTTTGGGAACATTACCTCTTCTGGGCACTATGCTTCCCTCCTTCATAATGACTCTATGATCTCATAGGTACTCGAAAGGCGTTTGGAGCCTTCCGTGGATGCCTGCCGAAGTGGTAAATGCTCAAGCATCTATATAAACCGGTTCGGCAAAGCGTTCGGGGAATGTTGCTTATTTGGACTTGGGCCGCTTGGCGCCGTACTTGGAACGGGCCTGCATCCGGCCGGAAACGCCCTGGGTGTCCAGCACGCCGCGGATGATGTGATAGCGGACGCCGGGGAGGTCCTTGACACGGCCGCCGCGGATCATGACCACGGAGTGCTCCTGGAGGGAGTGGCCCACGCCGGGAATATAGGCGGTGACCTCGTAGCCGTTGGTCAGACGCACACGGGCGATTTTCCGAAGGGCAGAGTTGGGCTTTTTGGGGGTTGCGGTACGAACGGCGGTGCAGACGCCTCTTTTTTGGGGAGAGGACTGATTGGTCGTTCTGGTCTTGAGGGTGTTGAGTCCAAACTGCAAAGCGGGAGAGTTCGACTTGTAAGTCGCCTGTTCCCGGCCCTTGCGGACCAGCTGGTTAAAGGTAGGCATTGAATTTCTCCTTTCTTTCATATTTTTGAAATCTATTTTTTGCAGAAAGCCCGAAAGCTATTCCGAAAAAACCAAAAAAATGTTGATTCACCGTAAAATCACGGCAACCGATGCGCCGACTGCCACATGACAGGCGGTTCCGATCTGGGCCATGGTGCAGCGGGCTTCCACGGGGATTCCGGCGTCGGCGCACGCTGCGGCGAGTGGCTTTATGATGGCTTCGTCTGCGTCGCAGGCAAGGAAGACGCGCTTTGCGCGGCCCTCCCGGATGGCTTTGCGGGATTGTTTGATACCCGCCACCCGTCTTGCGGAGGCCAGCTCCGACAGCATGGAACTCCCTCCTCCTGCTTTGTCTTGCGTAATTTTGACGCTGGGCGGTTTTGAGCTGCTTACATAGCAAAATTCGCGGTTCGCCCACGCAGTTCGGTATTATAGCACGTGTTTTTCTGCCCGTCAAGCATTTTTAACAAATTGACGGTAATTTTCCCATTTTCGGAAAAATTTTGTAGGATGTGGGTTCGTTCTGGTTGGAAGCATACCGCTTATGATGCGTATTTATACCAACGGCGGACGTAAAAAGCCGATCAGGGACAGGATGGCGAAATGTGCGGGGTAGAACGCATACATAAAATACTGGAAGCCTTTGCCTGTCCGGCCCTTTTCGCCGTTGTATGTCAGGGTGACCAGCATTCCAAAGCAATTGCCCAGGACATTCAAAACACAGTTTCGCAATGCGCCGGTAAAGAGTTCAGTTCCGATTTCTTCGATTACCCACCAGACAAGGCCAAAGCGGGATAATATGACGGTGGGAATGTACAGCAGAACTTTTTGCCAGCGCGTACAATTGCGGCTGATGTAATAGATGTAGATCAGTATAATGTATCCCTTTCCGCCCTCCATGGAAAGTTGGACTGCAAGCCAGGTTGCAGCTGCGATAACAAATGGACTCAGCCATATAAACTTACGCTTTTTGAGTTTTTCGTGAATCACCAGAACAAGCAGACCAAGCGCTAATGTGAACAGAATGTTCAGGCTGGTTTCCCGCCAATCGCCTGTAATTCCGTAGAGGCGCTGTTCGGCGAGGTCAAACAGGGTGTAAGGGATTTGTGCTATTATGGCAGTTATCAGGATGCGGCGCAAATAATGCCATACATTAGAAGTATGAAGGAAACCCAGAGTGATGCAATAGAGGAAAATAGGAGCGGCGAGGCGTCCAATGAATATTAAATAAAAGGTGAAGTCGTCCATGAGCCAATCACACAGGCCAGTTAAGCCACAATTCCAGAAGAAGTCTCCCAGCGGCGCAAAGAGGTCAGACAATGGAAAGATTCGGACTGCATGATCAAAAAGCATACAGCCCACCGCAAAAATTTTAAGCTGCCGATAATTCATAGAAAAATCCTCCTTTTCCCCTTCGCAGGGGGTGCTGTTGAGATAACAGTATACAGAGTATTTCTTACAAACAACTCGACAAAATTCTTACAAAAATCTTAAATCTTACAATTTTGCATTTCCATTGCAGAGGGCTGCACAACGCGTTTTTTGTTCCCCTGCGGAGGGCGCGGCGTACGCCGCGGAATGATGGCTTGCCGCTCATCGGCGGCTGGGCAGTTCCACCCCCCATTTTCTCTTTTTCTTTACGAAGAAAAAGAGAAAACGGGCCGTGGACGGTCCAAAAGAGAAAAAGACGCTGGCAGACTGGTGGAAACTTTTCAGACTCTGCCCCTGTCGACTGGAAGTGCATCACCGACTTGACTCTGCGTCTATTTCCGCTGCCGCTGTTGCGGTGGTCGAAATGGCTTTTTTTGAGAGTGGTGGAAATTTGGTTGAGTTTGCCTCTGTTACGAAAAGTGCATCACTGACTTGACTCAGCCACAGATACCGCTGCCGCTCTGCCGGTGGTCGAACAAGCTGGCGGCCGCTGCTGTCTCTGTGGTCCTTGTGGTTCGCGCAGCTTTTGTGGC
>CANDBG010000053.1 GCA_947382875.1 uncultured Oscillibacter sp.
CTCCGGCGGAGGGAAGACAAAAAACCCTGGCGTGGAGCATTCTTCAGGCCCACAGCCTTTCCGGAGACCCGGAACATCTGAAAATCCGTTTCGACGCCCTTGCAAGCCACGACATTACATACGTCGGCATTATCCAGCAGGCGCGGGCGTCGGGGATGCGGGAATTTCCCGTGCCCTACGCCCTGACCAACTGTCACAACAGCCTTTGCGCCGTTGGCGGCACGATCAATGAGGACGACCATGTTTTCGGCCTCTCCGCCGCGAAAAAATACGGCGGCATTTACGTCCCGGCAAACCAGAGCGTGATTCACTCCTACGCCCGGGAGCAGCTGGCGGGGTGCGGAAAAATGATTCTGGGTTCCGACTCCCACACCCGTTACGGCGCGTTAGGCACGATGGCCGTCGGCGAAGGCGGCCCCGAGCTGGCAAAGCAGCTTCTGAAAAACACCTGGGATATTCCGTACCCGAAAGTGGTTCTGGTCTACCTGACCGGTGCGCCGAAACGGGGCGTAGGACCGCATGACGTGGCGATTGCGCTGGTAAAAGCGACCTTTGCCTCTGGCTTTGTAAATAACTGTGTCCTGGAATTTGCCGGACCCGGCGCGGCGGCGCTGCCGATTGATTTCCGCAACGGCATCGACGTCATGACAACGGAAACCACGTGCCTTTCCTCCATCTGGGAGACCGACGTCGAAACCAAGGGCTTTTATGAGGCCCATCAGCGGGCCGGTGAATACAAGGAACTGCATCCCGGCGAATTTGCGTGGTACGACAAATACATCGAAATCGACCTCTCACAAGTGGAGCCGATGATTGCGCTGCCCTTTCATCCGTCCAATGCCTGGACCATCCGGGAGTTTCTGGACAACGCGCCGGAGATTCTGGCGCAGGTGGAGGCCGACGCCCAGGCCCGTTATCCAAAAGCGAAGGTGAAGCTGACGGACAAAGTCCACGACGGCGGCGTATGGGCCGATCAAGGCGTGATTGCAGGCTGTGCCGGCGGCCTGTTTGACAACATCACCGAAGCGGCGGACATCCTGCGCGGCGAAAGCTGCGGCGCTGGGTACTTCACCTTGGATGTGTACCCGACCAGCATTCCCGTCAGCCTGGAGCTGACGAAAAACGGCGATACCGCCGCTCTGCTGCAAAGCGGCGCGATTTTGAAGCCGAGCTTCTGCGGCCCGTGCTTCGGCGCGGGGGATGTACCGGCCAACAACGGTCTTTCCCTGCGGCACACGACCCGGAATTTCCCGAACCGTGAAGGCTCCAAGCCCGCCGAGGGCCAGTTTGCCGGCGTGTGTCTGATGGACGCCCGCTCCATTGCGGCCACCGCCCGGAACGGCGGAAAAATCACGCCCGCAACGGAAATCGAATACGAAACCAACCGTCGTCCGTACCACTTTGACAAGAGCGTGTACGACAAACGGGTATACAACGGCTATGGCCGTCCGGAACCGGATACCGAGCTGATTCTGGGGCCGAATATCACCGACTGGCCGAAAATGCGTCCTCTGGCGGAAAACCTGCTGGTGGAGCTGGCGGCGGTGCTGCGGGACCCGGTAACGACCACCGACGAACTCATTCCCTCCGGCGAAACGTCCTCTTACCGGTCGAACCCCCTGCGGCTGGCGGAATTCACCCTCTCCCGCCGGGAACCGGCCTATGTGAGCCGTGCCAAGGCCGCGGCGGAAATCGAGGCGAAACGAGTAACCGGCGAGGTTCCGGAAAAGCTCCGGACGCTGCTGGAACGCGCCGGCGCTTCTGCGGAAGATACCCAGTTTGGCTCCTGCGTGTTTGCCAACAAGCCCGGCGACGGTTCCGCTCGGGAACAGGCGGCAAGCTGCCAGAAGGTGTTGGGCGGCTTTGCAAACATCTGTTACGCCTTTGCCACCAAGCGTTACCGCTCCAACTGCATCAACTGGGGCATTCTCCCGTTCACGCTGGACGAGGGAACGGAGTTCCCGTTTGAAAGCGGTGACTGCGTGTTTGTGCCCGGAATCCGTAAGGCGGTGGAAACCGGCGCGGAGGACATTCCGGCGAAGGTCCTGCGGGCGGATGGAACCGAGGCGGAGCTTTTGCTCCACATCAAGGGCCTGACGCCGGAAGAACAGGCGATTATCCTCGACGGGTGCCTGATGAACTACTACGCAAATCGAAGCTGACAGGAGAAGGGAACGATGGAAAAGATCAAAATGACAACGCCCCTGGTGGAAATGGACGGCGACGAGATGACGCGCATCCTGTGGGGGATGATCAAAGAGAAACTGATTTTGCCCTTTGTGGACTTGAAAACGGAATATTACGACCTGGGCCTCCTGAACCGGAACGCAACCAAGGACCAGGTAACGATTGACGCGGCCAATGCGACGAAGCGTCTGGGTGTGGCGGTGAAGTGCGCGACGATCACGCCGAACCGTCAGCGGATGGAGGAATACCCGGAGCTGACGGAAATGTGGAAATCCCCTAACGGAACCATCCGGGCCATTCTGGACGGCACGGCGTTTCGTGCGCCGATTGTCCTGCCGTGCATTCGGCCGGTGGTGAAAAACTGGGGAGCGCCCATTACCATTGCCCGTCACGCCTACGGCGATATGTACAGGGCCGTCGATCTTGAGACGGAGGAGCCTGGAACGGCAACGCTTACTTTCCGGGGCGAGAGCGGCGCGGAACATACGATGAACGTTCAGACGGTAAGCGGCCCCGCCGTCTGGCAGGCGCAGCACAACACCGAAAAGAGCATCCGGGCCTTTGCACGCTCCTGCTTTCAATATGCCATTGCGCAAAAACAGGATTTGTGGTTTTCCGCCAAGGACACCATTGCTAAGGTCTATGACGGCGCGTTCAAGCGTATTTTTGAGGAGGAATATGAGACCGCCTACAAAGCGCAGTTTGAGGCGCTGGGCATTGCTTATTTCTATACGCTGATTGACGACGCGGTTGCCCGGATAATCCGTTCCAAAGGCGGCCTGATTTGGGCGCTGAAAAACTACGACGGCGACGTCATGAGCGATATGATCGCCGCCGCGTTTGGCAGTCTGGCGATGATGACCAGCGTTCTGGTGTCCCCGGACGGCGTGATGGAATTTGAGGCGTCTCACGGCACCGTAACCCGGCACTATTACAAATACCTCAAGGGCGAAAAGACCTCCACAAACCCTATGGCGACGATTTTCGCCTGGAGCGGCGCGCTGAAGCGCCGGGGAGAGCTGGACCGTCTGCCGGAGCTGACGGCTTTTGGCGCGGCGTTGGAAACGGCGTCCCTGGAAACCCTGGAGGCGGGCGTCATGACCCGCGACCTTCTGGGTCTGGTGGAGCCGGGCTTCGAGGCCCGGGGCGTGGACAGCGAGGAATTTCTGGACACAATCGCAGAAAAACTGCGGAATACAAAAACGTAAGAAAATTCGCCGCGTAATCGTTTCATTTAACTATTGCTTTTTAGTGGGAATCGCGGTATAGTAGGAGAAGATTTTGCGATGCAGATTTCCCCGCATCCATGTTTTTGAAGGAGGAATTTTTATGTCCACGAAAGCCTATTACTCCCGCACGGAAATTGGTCCTGGCAAGGTAGGGTTCTCCAAGACTCGTTCCATCATTGAGGCCCCCTTCTACGGAAACAATGTCGTCAAGATCAATTCCCTGCGGGAGGCCTATGACCTGGCGAAGAATTCTCCCGGCACGGTCGTTACCGATATGCCCGTGTATCGCGGCGAGGAGTTTGGTCTGGAGCCGGACGCCAAGGTTCTGCTGTTCAATGACGGTTCCATCACCGGCCGTTACGCTCCCGCCCGCCGCATCACCGGCAAGCCCGGCGTAGACACCACCGCCTTGGATAAAATCGTCATGGACGCCGTTTATGACACCCGCTGGAAGACCATGTACCATGCGGAAGTGTTCATCGGCCTGGACCCCGAGTTTATGGTCAAGGCCCATCTGCTCATCCCCGAGGGCGAGGAAAATCTGCTGTATAACTGGATGCTGAATTTCCAGTATCAGTCGGATGAGTACGTGAAGATGTACAAGAAGTCCCAGCCCGTGGGCGACGGCAAGGAACCCGACATTTATATTTTCTCCGATCCCCAGTGGACCGGCGCGCCGGGTCAGGACGACATCTGCGATCCCAAGTGCCTGTGCTATTTCAACACGGACACGAACTGCGCCGCCATTCTGGGTATGCGTTACTTTGGCGAGCACAAGAAGGGCACCCTGACGCTGGCCTGGGCCATCGCGAACCGCAACGGCTACGCCTCCTGCCACGGCGGCCAGAAGGAGTACACCCTGGCGGACGGCAGCAAGTACGTCGCGGCGGTGTTCGGTCTGTCCGGCTCCGGCAAGTCCACCCTCACCCACGCCAAGCACAGCGGCAAGTATCCTTCCATCAAGGTGCTGCACGACGACGCGTTCATCATCAATTCCGATACCTGCGCGTCGATTGCTCTGGAACCTACCTATTTCGATAAGACCGCGGACTATCCCGTTCCCTCCGAGGATAACAAGTACCTGCTGACGGCGCAGAACTGCTCCGCCACCCTGGACGACGAGGGCAAGATTGTCCTGGTCACGGAGGACGTGCGCAACGGCAACGGCCGTGCAATCAAGAGCAAGCTCTGGTCTCCCAACCGGGTTGACAAGATCGAGTCTCCGGTCAACGCTATTTTCTGGATCATGAAGGACCCCACCATTCCGCCGGTTGTTCGTCTGAAAGGCGCTTCCCTAGCGGCGGTCATGGGCGCAACCCTGGCCACCAAGCGTTCCAGCGCCGAGCGCCTCAAGGCCGGCGTGGACCCCAATGCCTTGGTGGTGGAGCCGTACGCGAACCCCTTCCGTACCTACCCGCTGGTGAACGACTATGAAAAGTTCAAGAAGCTGGTAGCGGAAAAGGATGTCGCCTGCTATATCATCAATACCGGCGACTTCATGGGCAAGAAGGTCCAGAAGGAAGACACGCTGGGCATCCTGGAAGCCGTTGTGGAAGGCAAGGCGGCTTTCAAGCCCTGGGGACCGTTCAGCGATATTGAAATCTTTGAGTGGGAGGGCTTTGTGCCTGACCTGAGCGATCACGAATATGTGGCGCAGATGAAAGCCCGTATGCAGGATCGTCTGGACTATGTAACCAAGCTGGATACCGAGGAAGGCGGCTTCAACAAGCTGCCCGAAGACGCGGCGGAAGCCATTCGCCGGGTTGTGGATCAGGCCAATTCTCTGTAATCGAAGGATGAAAAAGTCGGAGCGGCGTCGTTTCGCTGCTCCGGCTTTTTTGTGCGCGTTTCCCGTCTTTCGGGGACGCCGGACGATTTTTTTTCGGGAAACGATTGACGGGAGCTGAATTTTTTGGTATCTTGTTGGCAGGATGGTCATACCAAAGGGGGGTGCCGGTATGCAATTGGAAAAAATACAGTACAACCAGCCGAAGGTCCCGGAACTGGTGATGCAGTCGCTGATTGCCGCCATTGACAATGGAAATATTTCCGTAGGCGGGGAACTGCCGTCGGAACGGGATCTGGCGGAAACGCTGGGTGTGGGCCGCGGTTCGCTGCGGGAATGTCTGGCAATTCTGGAGTTCCTGGGAGCGGTGGAGAATCGGGGAAACCGGAAAATCGTAACCCGGGACGCGGATTATATTCAGAAAGCCATTTCGTTTGTGCGGGTGTCCAACCAGGCGGATATGCAGGAGGATTTTAACGAATTCCGGCGAATCAGCGAGGTTGCCATAGTGGGACTGGCCTGCGAACGGGCGACGGAGGAGGACCTCCAGACACTGGAAGGAATTCTCCGGGACCTGGAGGCCGCGCCGGGAGACTACATGAACGACGTTCGTTTCCACGATGCCCTGGCGGTTGCCAGTCATAACATGATGCTGGCGGCTACCATCCATCTGGTAACGAGCATGATTGCGGAAATCCGGATTCGATTCTTTGGCCGTCCGGATTACCAGCGGCGAAGTATGGAATCTCATATTGCCATCTACGAGGCGGTACGGGACCGTGACGCAGAGCGGGCCAAACGGGAGATGAAGCTCCATTTGGACATCGTGGAGGAGTTCGCCCAGAAATATCCAAAGGAAGTCTGAAACGGATTTGTGCAAAACGGAAGAAATCCGGCAAGATTTTTGGCGGGGAAAACTGGAAATGCCTCTTGATTCTGAAGGCGGGGCGTGGTATCTTTATAGCGTGGTCAAATGGTATGACCAACCGACCATACGACCACGTGAATTCCTTCAGGCAAGAGCCGCGGACATTTAGGAGGAAAAACAGTCCAATATGTTCTATATGGAAACGGGTTCCCGGGATCCGTATTACAATCTGGCATTTGAGGAAATTGTTCTTCAGCGGCGGACAACTGGTGAGTATCTGCTTCTTTGGCAGAACGATAATACCATCGTTGTCGGGCAGAACCAGAACACCGAGGGGGAGATCAACCGCTCCTTCGTGGAGGCGCATAAAATCAATGTCGTGCGCCGGACTACCGGCGGCGGCGCGGTTTATCATGATCTGGGAAACCTGAATTATTCGTTTATTACCAGCGTGGAGGATGCGGAACGGCTGACCATGGAGGGCTTTACAAAGCCGGTTGTGGCGGCGCTGCGGGGCCTGGGACTTTCGGCGGAGGCATCGGGACGAAACGATATTTTGGTCGATGGCCGTAAGGTTTCGGGAACGGCCCAGCGGTTAGCGAAGGGCCGGATTCTTTATCATGGAACCCTGTTGTTCGACAGCAATCCCGGCATGGTGGAAGGCGCGTTGCAGGTGGACCCGGCAAAGTTCCGTTCCAAGAGCGCAAAATCCGTACGGAGCCGCATTGGAAACATTCGGGCTGCGTTAAAAACGGATATGACGCTTCCGGAGTTCTGGGACTATTTGAAAACGGCCTTGGCGGACGAAATCACCCCGGCTGTATTGACGCCGGAAGAACTGTCCGCCGTGGAGGAACTGAAGCGAACAAAGTACAACACCTGGGAGTGGAATTTCGGGCGGTCGCCGAAATATGATCGAATCAACAAGGTGTGGTTCGAGGGCGGCGGGCTGGAAGTCCGGACGGCCGTGGAAAAGGGCCTGATTACAGATATTGTGTTTTATGGCGATTTCCTGTCAGTGTCTTCGCTGGACGATCTGACCGCTGCCATGCGGGGCTGTCCGTTCCGACGGGAAGCCGCGGCGGAAGTGCTGGATCGGTTCCCGCTGCAAGCCTTATTTGGCAGCATCCGGAAGGAAGAAATTTTAGATACGATGTTTTATTGATTTTCTGCCAAATGGCAGAAAAAAAGAGGACGCATTTGCGTCCTCTAAGGCGTATTGCTGAACAATTCCTGCTGGAAAGGTTCCATGAGCAGACGGACATCCATACCGTCCAGCTGCGCAGCGGACCTGACGGCGGCTTTTCGATAACCATAAAGGTCGTCGTCCGCAAAGGGCAGGTGACAGACCAGCAGCGTCTTGGGCCGAATGTGCTTTTGGATAAATTCCCGTCCTCTTTTCAGCGTAATCCAGGGGAAGTCCAAAAGCGCCAGATCAATTGGTCCGCTTTCCACCAGAAACGCCGTCAGCTCCGGCGCGCACAGGGCGCAGTCGCCCGGAATCAGGACGCGAAAACCTTGGTGTTCCGCCAAAAGGCCGTAGTGAGCGACATGGGCATACTGCGGTCCCTCGTGAGGGAGGCGGAGAAAATCCAGAGTATATTCCGAAAACCTGAGCCGCTCCCGGCGGCCCGACAGCAAAAGCTGTTCCTGGAAAAACGTCTCCGGAAGGATGGGCTTTGCATCTGGCCAGCGTTCCAGCGCCAGACAGGTGAGCGTACGGGAAAAATGGTCCGGATGGCAGTGGGTGTAGAAAATGATATCCGGCGATGTAAAAGCCGGATGAACGGCAAGGCTTTCCCAAAGCGCAGGGGTGACGGTGGAAAAACCGGGAACCTTTCGCCGGTGGAGGGCGTCGGCCCAGAGGCGGAGAGAACCCAGCTGCAAAGCGATTCCCGCGTTGGCGCTGCATGTGACTTGTATCATGAGGTATACACCCTTTCCAGAATGTTTTGTGTTTACGATACCACATTTCACGAAAAAAACCAGGGAAAAAGTGATAAAAAGTGGGACGCTGTTTGGAATGGTTTTTTGTGAAAACCGGACAGTTTCCCTGTAAAAAATGTCCACATGAACGGAACCGCGGGGTTCTGTGGAGCGGTCCGGCCGACGGGCCGCAGTATGATAAAAAGAAGGGATTGATTCAATGAAAGCCTACAAGAAGCTCATGAGCGGAGTTGCTACCATTGAAAAAGTCGTGATCAGCGTCTTGCTGATCTTCGTTACCACAATCACGTTTGCAAACGTGGTGGTGCGGAAGCTCTCCAACAGCCAGTTCGCCTGGTCGGAGGAAATGGTGATTAACCTGTTCGTGCTGCTGATTATGCTGGGCTGCGGCCTGAGCGCCCAGGAGGGCAGTCTGATCAGTCTGTCGCTGATTTACGACCGGCTGAACAAGACCGCGAAAAAAGTGTTTGTGACCATTATTTCCGTTGCAAATCTTGTGTTCTGGGGCATCCTGCTCTGGACCGGCTGGGAGAAAGTCGCCTCGCAGATGGCGTCCGGCAAGCGGACCTCCTCGCTGGGCTGGCCGGAGTGGGTGTTTACGATTTTTCTGCCGATTGGCGCGGTATTCCTGATTCTGCACAGCATTGAATTTTTCGTCGATAACGTTCTTGGCGACGGCCTGGAGGAGAAAAAGGAGGAACTGCCTCAATGATTAACTTTATCTTATTCGGCAGCTTCTTTGTTCTGCTGTTCCTGAACGTCCCGATTTGCGTGAGCCTGGGTATGTCGTCGGTGTTTGCGATGCTGTATTCCGGCGATAAGATTGTTTCCATCGTGCCGACGAACGTCTACAACGGCATGGCGAAATTCCTGTTACTGGCAATTCCGTTCTTCGTACTGTCCGGCAATATCATGGCAAAGGCCGGCATCTCGACCCGGCTGGTCCAGTTCATTGACGACTGTATCGGCCACCGGCGGGGCGGCATTGCGATTGTGTGCGTGGTTGTGGCGTGCTTCTTCGGCGCGATCTCCGGTTCCGGCCCGGCTACCGTGGCGGCTCTGGGCATTATCCTCATTCCGGCCATGATTAACCGCGGCGGCTTCTCCGCGTCGTTCTCGTCCGCCATGATGGCGACGGCTTCGTCGATTGCGATTGTCATTCCGCCGTCCATTGCCTTCGTGGTTTACGCGTCGATTACCGGCGTTTCCGTAGGCGATATGTTCATGGGCGGCATTCTCCCCGGCATCATGATGGGCCTTGCGCTGGTTATCATCATCATGATTGAGGTACGTAAAAAAGGCTTGCCCGCGTCCCGCGAAAAGGCGAGCTGGGGCGAACGCTGGAAGTCCTTCCGTACGGCTTTCTGGGGCTTCCTGATGCCGGTCATCATCCTCGGCGGTATCTACGGCGGCATCTTCACCCCGACCGAAGCGGCGGCGGTGTCCGTGGTTTATGGTCTGGTTGTGGGCCTGTTCATTTACCGTGAGGTCAAAATCAAAGACCTGTACGAGCTTCTGGTCGACTCCGGCAAAACCACCGGCGGAATCATGCTGATTATCGGCGCGGCGACGCTGTTCTCCTACATCTGCACCGTTCACGGCATTTCCAAGGCGGCCCAGGGCCTGCTGCTGACCGTTGCCAGCAACAAGTACATTTTCCTGATTATCATCAATGTCATCTTCCTGATTGCGGGCTGCTTCGTGGACGCAAACTCGGCGATGTATATTTTCATTCCGATCATGTACCCCGTGGCGCAGCAGTTAGGCATTGATTTGGTACACTTCGGCGTCATTGCGACGGTGAACCTGGCCATCGGACAGGTAACGCCGCCAGTAGGCGTGAACCTGTTTGTCGCAATTGGCGTGAGCGAAAAGCTCAAGGACGTGAAGGACAAGACGCGCGTGACCATCGAAACGATTTCCAAGGCCGTGTGGCCGATGATTATCGCCTGTGTCATCGCGCTGCTGATTGTGACCTACATTCCCTTCTTCTCCACGGTCTTCCTGAAAGGCGCGTAAAAAACCTTGTATCTGCGCCGCATATGCGGCATCAGATAAACGCAACTGACAATTTTTAAGGAGGAAAACAAATGAAAAAGTTTCTTGCACTGATCATGGCGCTGGCACTGTGCCTGTCTCTGGCGGCCTGCGGCGGCGACTCCGGCTCCGGTTCCGGCGGCACCACCGGCGGCGACAGCTCCGGCGGCGGCGACGCTTCCGGCGACGGCGGCACCGAATTCCCCACCATGACCTGGAAGTACACCTGCTCTGCAACCGAAAACACCTGCTGGGCCGATATGGGCCGTGACTTCGGCGACATGGTCAGCGAAGCCACTGGCGGCGCAATCACAGTGGAAGTCTACGCCGCCGACCAGCTCACCGCCGGCAACCAGACCGAAGGCATTCAGGGCGTTGTGGACGGCACCATCGAGCTGTCCGCACACTCCAACATCATTTACTCCAACTTCGAACCGAAGCTGAATGTTGTATCCCTGCCCTTCCTGTTCAGCTCCTTCGATGACGTGGACGCCAAGCTCGACGGCGCGGCCGGCGAAGCCGTTGGCGAAGTCGTGGAAGGCATGGGCCTGCACCTGCTGGGCATCGCGGAGAACGGCTTCCGTCACGTGACCAACAGTGTCCGCCCGATTGAAAAGATGTCTGACATGCAGGGCCTGAAGCTCCGCGTTGCGGGGTCCGAGCTGCTGGGCGCCGCTTACACCAAATGGGGCGCTAACTGGACCAACGCCAACTGGTCCGAAGTTTATACCGGCCTCCAGACCGGCACCTATGACGGCCAGGAGAATCCCCTCCCCACCGCCGACGGCGCGTCCATTTCCGAGGTTCAGAAGTACGTGACCTATTGGACCGGCATCTATGACTGCATTTTCTTCACCATGAACGGCGAGCTGTATGACTCCCTGTCTCCTGAGCTTCAGAAGATCGTGGACGAGTGCGGCCAGAAGGCGGCCCAGAACCAGCGCGCGCTGGAGCGTCAGGGCGACGAGGAAGTTCTGAAGAAGTGGGAAGAAAGCGGTATGACCGTGACCCGTCTGACCGACGAGGCGGCGGAAGAATTCCGTCAGGCCGCTCTGCCCTGCTATGACGAGTTTGCTGATGTGCTGACTCCCGAGCTGATTTCTGCCTTCACCGGCGAATAAGCGGGCGCTGAAAAAGTGGTAAAATCTGCCTTCACGAAGTAAGGCTCCCCCCTGACAAACAACTCGTTTTCAAGTTGCGTTAGAGAGACGGCACGTGGCGGCAAAAACGCCGCGTGCCTTTCTCGCGCCAAAAATCCGGAAGCAAGGAAAGAATTTTTGTGAATTATGTCAAAATGGAGGGTAAATTATGGGCGATATTTTACAAATGGCGGAAGGACGCTTGGGGCGTATTATTGCCGTCCGCCTGAAGCCGGGGACGGACGTTCTGCCAGGTCTGGAAGAGGCTTGCAGACGGGCCGGAATCAACAATGGTGTCATTCTCAGCATCATCGGAAGTCTTGCCGAGGTGCGGTTCTGCGATCCAATCGAAATTGCAGGCAAACGGGCCAGATACGGCTACGGCGACCCGCTTCAACTGGAGGGACCGATTGAGCTGACCAGCGCCAGCGGCATCATCTGCCACGACGATGCAGGTGTGACAAACCTGCACGTCCATGTCACCCTCAGCGATAAGGACGGCAACGCCTATGGCGGCCATCTGGTGAACGGCACGAAGGTGCTTTTGACGACGGATGTGGTCATCGCAGAAATCGAAGGGGTTGTCATGGCTCGGAAGTTTGACGAGGAGCTGGAGGTTCCGATTTTCTCTCCGCTTCCCGCGGAACCTGAAAGCAAATAAGAAGTTCCTGAATTGTCATTTTGTGCATTTAACGAAAAGGGGCGTGAAAACATTGGCTAACAAGAAGTATACAAAAGAGGAGCTGGCCGGTTTCTACCGTACGATGACGCGCATCCGGGCCTTTGAGGAAAAGGCGGCGGAGTGCTTCACAAAAGGTATGCTGGCGGGCAACATCCACCTGAGCATTGGCCAGGAAGCTGCCGCGGCCGGCGCGTTTGCCGCGATGCAGCCGCAGGATTATTTCACTTCCACCCACCGGGGCCACGGCCACGCAATTGCCCGGGGCATGGACTCCAAGCTGGCAATGGCGGAGCTGTTCGGTAAGAAAACCGGCTACTGCAAGGGCAAAGGCGGTTCCATGCACATTGCCGACATGGCGAAGATGAACCACCTGGGCGCAAACGGCATTGTAGGCGCGGGCCAGGCGATTTCGGCGGGCAGCGCATTGGCGTCCAAGATTGCGGGCGACGACAGCGTGACGGTCGGCTGTTTCGGCGACGGCTCCACCAACGAGGGCACCTTCCATGAATCCCTGAACATGGCCGCGGCCTGGAAGCTGCCGGTTGTTTGGTTCATTGAGAACAACTGCTACGGCGTGTCGACGGAAATTCACCGTGTAACGAACACGCCTGATCTGGCGCCCCGCGCCGCGGCGTACGGCGTGCCCTATGCCGTGGTGGACGGCACAAACCCCACGGAAGTCTATGAAACCATGCTGACGGCCATGGAACACGCCCGTTCCGGCAAGGGACCCTATGTAGTGGAGGCCAAGGTATACCGCTATCAGGGCCACTACTGCGGCGACCCGGCGGTGTATCGTCCGGCGGAGTATATGGAAAACGCTCTGCAAAACGACGCCATTGAGAAACTGGGCAGGCGGCTTCTGGAAGCCGGCGCAACCCAGGAGGAGCTGGACGCGATGAAGCAGGCGGCGGACGAGGAAATGACGGCGGCGGTGCAGTTCGCGGTGGATTCGGACTATCCGGACCCGGCGGAGGCGACGACGGATATGTACGCCAGCGACAATGAAAGGTGTGTGGCGAGATGAGCAAGAAGATTACCGTCAGCAAGGCCATTGGCGAAGCCTTGCACGAAGAAATGCTGCGGGATGAAAAAGTCTTTATCATGGGCGAGGATATGGCCGTCATGGGCAATGTGTTTGCCATCACCAAGGGATTTCTGGAGGAATTTGGTCCGAACCGCGTGATTGACACGCCGATTTCGGAAGAAGGCTTCTGCGGTATGGCCGTGGGTGCGGCAATGCGTGGGATGCGTCCGGTGGTGGAGCTGATGTACAACGACTTTGCCACCGTGGCGGCGGACCCGCTGCTGAACCAGGCCGCAAAGATGCGGTACATGACCGGCGGACAGGCGACGGTACCGATGGTGCTGCGCGCTCCGATGGGCGCGGGCCGCCGGAATGCGGGACAGCACTCCCAGTCTTTGGAAAACCTGTTCTGCCATTTCCCGGGCCTGAAGGTCGTGGCCCCCTGCACCGCAAAGGACGCGAAAGGGTTGCTCAAAACCGCCATCCGGGATGATGACCCGGTTATTTTCCTGGAACACAAGCTGCTGTACGCCCGCAAGGAAGAAATTCCGGAGGAAGAATACACCATTCCTCTGGGCCTCGCTGATGTGAAGCGGGAGGGCAAGGATTTGACCATTATCACGTGGAGCCGGGAGGTCAATTTCTCCATGGAGGCCGCGGAGACTTTGGCCGCCGAGGGAATTGACGTGGAGGTTCTGGACCTGCGGACGCTGGTGCCGCTGGACTGGGATTCCATTGTGAAGTCCGTGTCCAAGACGCATAATGTAATTATCGTGTCTGAGGAAGTGAAGCGCGGCAGCTACGCGGGGGAGATTTCCGCCCAGATCGCGGAGGAGCTGTTCGACGAGCTCGACGCGCCGGTAGAGCGGGTTTGCGGTCTGAACATCTGCTCTCCGTTCAGTCCCACGCTGGAGGACGAAAACTTCCCCCATCCCGAGACCATCGTCAAGGCCGTCAAACGCGTGCTGAACAAGTGAGGAGGGGACGTAGACAATGGCTTTTGAAGTATTGATGCCCCAGCTGGGCCTGACCATGGAGGAAGGTACTGTATCTGAATGGAAAAAGCATGAGGGCGACGCGGTAAAGGTTGGAGATGTGATTCTGGAAATCACTACCGATAAACTGACCAACGAAGTGACCAGTGAATTTGAAGGCACCCTGTTGAAGATCGTAGCGCAGGAGGGCGAAGATGTGCCGGTAAAGGGCCTTCTGGCCTACATCGGACAGCCCGGCGAGGCGGTTGGCGGAGCATCCGCGCCTGCCGCCGCTCCGGCGGAGACGGCTCCTGTGGCAGCGGCTCCGGCTGCTGCGCCGGCTCCAGCCCCTGCAGCGGCCAATGGCAAGCGAATTCGTATTTCCCCGCTGGCGCGTAAGACGGCTGCAAAGCTGGGCGTGGATTACAGCGGTCTCACCGGTTCCGGGTCCTCCGGACGGATTACCCAAAAAGACATTTTCGCCGCCGCCGAAGCGCAGAAGAACGCGCCTGCGGCTGTGGCGCCTGCCGCCGCGCCAGCCGCAAAACCGGCGGCCAGGTCCGGCGGACTGGAACTGATGGAAGGCGACACCGTTGTAAAGCTGGCCGGTATGCGCAAGGTTGTTGCCGAGCGGATGTGGGCGTCCCATAACGAGATCCCGCCCGTGACGCAGAACATCAAGGTTGATGTCACAGCGTTGATGAAGTTCCGTAAGATGCTGCTGGCAGAAACCGGAAAGAAATATTCCGTCAACGACCTGATTCTCAAGGCGACCGCAAAATGTCTCCGGCAGCACCCGGAAATGCTGGTAAGCTATGACGGCGACCGGATCATTCAGCGGGCGCATGTGAATCTGGGCGTAGCTGTGGCGCTGGACGCAGGTCTGATTGTTCCCGTCATCCGCGACGCGGACAAAATGGGTCTGGACGCCCTTTCCGCCGCCGCCAAGGACCTTGCCGCACGTGCCAAGGAAAACAAGCTGACGCCGGACGAGTACAAGGGCTCGACCTTCACCGTCTCGAACCTGGGAATGTTTGGTATTGAGACTTTCACCCCGATCATCAACCAGCCCGACGCCGCGATTTTGGGCGTATGCGCCATTGCGGACGAGCTGGACATGGACGAGGAAGGCAAGCTGTATAAAAAGCAGGTCATGCGGTTGTCTGTGACCCTGGACCACCGTCTGCTGGACGGCGCTGTTGTGGCAAAGTTCGAGATGGATCTGCGGGATCTGCTTCAGAATCCTATGCAGATTGTGCTGTAAGCGGAGGAATGAGCGAACATGGCTTTTGAATTGAAAATGCCTCAGTTGGGCCTGACCATGGAGGAGGGCACCGTTTCCAAGTGGGTAAAGCACGAGGGCGACGCGGTAAAAGCAGGCGACGTAATTCTGGAAATCACGACGGATAAGCTGACCAACGAAGTGACCAGCGAAGTGGAGGGCACGCTGTTGAAGATCGTAGCCCAGGAGGGCGACGACGTGCCCGTAAAAGGGACGCTGGCCTGGATTGGACAGTCCGGGGAAGCTGCAGGCGGCGCACCTGCTGCGCCATCAGTCCCTTTCGCTCCCGCCGCTGCCGCGGCAACTGCCGCGCCTGTCAAGCCTGCCGGAGATAAGAGCGTAATCGTAATTGGCGGCGGCCCCGGCGGTTATGTGGCCGCGATTCGTGCGGCGCAGCTGGGTGCAAAGGTGACGGTGATTGAAAAACAGTACCTGGGCGGCACCTGCCTGAATGTCGGATGCATTCCAACCAAATGCCTCCTGCACTCCGCCGAGCTGGTGGAGGATATCAGGAACCAGGGTAAGGAAATCGGCGTGGAGGTTGAGGGCGTGAAGGTGAATTTCCCCCAGGTCATCGCCCACAAGAACGAGATTTCCAAAAAGCTGACCAGCGGCGTAGCCGGACTGCTGAAGATGAACAAGGTCAAAAAGATCGACGGCGAAGCGAGCTTTACGGCTCCCGGCAAGCTGTCGGTGAAGAAGGCCGACGGAACATCGGAGGCCATGACGGCCGATGCGATTATCGTTGCGGCTGGTTCGGTCAATGCGGTCCCGCCGATTCCGGGCATCAAGGAAAATCCGTACTGCATCGACTCTACGGGCGCGTTGAGCTTGGAAGCTTTGCCGAAGTCCATGGTAGTGATTGGCGGCGGCGTGATTGGTTTGGAACTGGCCTGCGCTTATGCGGCGTTTGGCACGAAGATTACGGTTGTCGAAGCAATGGACCATATGCTTCCGATGCTGGACGGCGATTTGACCAAAATTGGCGTTGCCCACATGAAAAAGATGGGGATGGAATTCCACCTGGAATGCCCGGTGCAGTCGGTGGAAAAGAGTTCTGTTGGCGCGAAGGTCGTTTGTAAGAACAAAGCGGGTGAGACCGTCAGCTTTGAGGCGGAAAAGGTATTGGTTGCCATTGGACGCAAGGCGAATACCGCCAGCCTGAACCTGGACGCCAGCGGTTTGAAGAATGACCGCGGTCGGATTCTGGTCAACGACCGGATGGAGACCAATGTTCCAGGCGTGTACGCCATTGGCGACTGTGTGTTTGGCAAGGCGCAGCTGGCCCACACCGCCAGCGCCATGGGCGAAGTGGCAGCGGAGAATATTATGGGGATTCCCGCAGAGTACAACGAAAAGACAAACCCCACTTGTGTGTACATTGAGCCGGAAGCGGCGTCGGTTGGCTTGACGGAGGAGCAGTGTAAAGCACAGGGAATTTCATACAAGGTAGGCAAATTCCCGATGAGCGCCAACGGAAAGGCTCTGATCCTCAACGGCGGCGAGGGTCTGGTAAAGATCATTGCCGGAACGGAATTCGGAGAAATTCTGGGTATGCACATCATTGGGCCCCGAGCCACAGACCTGATTGCCGAAGGTGCGCTGGCAATTGGTGAGGAAATGACGCTGGATGAGATCATTTCCACGATTCACAGTCACCCGACCGTGACAGAGACCATGCGTGAGGCGGCTCTTCAGGCGGAAAAGCGGGCGATTCATACATCAAATAAATAAGCGTTTGAACCCAGCAGAAAAGGGCCGAGGATTTGATCTTCGGCCCTTTTTATGTGGTTGAATTGCCCTCCAGAGACAACGGTCGATAAAAAGAGAGAAACGGGTTTCCCCGTTTCCCCCAAAAGAGTTGAAAGGATGGCGTTTGGATTAGCCGAAGTACCGCTCCAGCAGGCCCTTGAACGCCTTGCCATGCCGGGCCTCATCGCGCGCCATCTCGTGGACGGTGTCGTGGATGGCGTCCAGATTATTCTTCTTGGCGCAGGCGGCCAGGTCGAACTTGCCCTTGGTGGCGCCGAACTCGCAGTCCACACGCCAGGCCAGGTTCTTGGCAGTGTCGGTGGTCATGTTGGCCTCCAGGTCCTCGCCCAGCAGCTCGGCGAACTTGGCGGCGTGCTCGGCCTCCTCATAGGCGGCCTTCTCCCAGTAGAGCGGTTGCACTTGTGCAAGTTTTCACATGTACCAATTAGAAAAAAGTTGCACCGAAAATCACACATTTTCGGGAGGCAACAACATGGGAAAACAAAATAGTGCGGGCGTGTTCCAGTTAGAAAGCGGGCTGTGGGCTTTTCGTTATACGTTCACCCGAGACGGAAAGCGTGTGTCAAAGCAGGGCAGTAAAGACGAAAACGACTGTCCGCTGAAAACAAAACGGGAGGCAATCAAAGCGCGGCAAGCGGCGGTGGATATGGAGTTGACCGCCCGGAGGCCAAAGCCCGTTGTCAGAAAGACGGTGGCGGAGGTCTATCAGGAGTATTGCGAAAAGGGGCGGAGCGGCAAAGCCTACAACACCATTCGCAAGCAGGAAAGCCTGTGGGACAATCACCTGTGCGCCCGGTTTGGGAAACGGTACATTGATGAAATCAGCGCGGCGGAGGTTGTGGACTATCTGACGGAACTCTACTATAACCGGGGGCTGTCCTATCGGTATGTAGAAAGTTTCTTAAAGATGTTCTATCTGATTTTCGGTCAAGCCTATTCCCGCAACTATCTGGCGGTGGATGATTACAATAAGCTGTGTTCCAATAAGGATACGAAAATCCACATGCCAAAGCTGAAAACCGATGATGATATTGATATTGTGGCGTTCAGCCGGGAAGAACTTGTGATTTTGGATGATTACTTCCGGGGGACGAACGCGGAAACGGCGTACATGCTGGGGCGGTTCTGCGGTCTGCGTATCAATGAGTGTTTCGGGCTGAAATGGGAAAATGTTGACGTAGAGGGCGGCACGATTTTGATTGACCGTCAAATGCAATACCAGGATGGGCTTATCAAACTGGTGCCGCTGAAAACCCGCAACGCTCGGCGGACGATTTACATGTGCGACAAATTGAAAGTGTATTTTCAAGAATTGGCGCGGCGGCGGGCGGAGGATGAAATTCAGCTTGCAGCCCTGCGGGAGCAGAACCAACGGCTGATTGAGGACTTGGGGGGCAAGCAGATTTATTCCACGGAACTTGTCAACTGTCTGCCCAACGGGAAAATTCAGACGGTCAACTCCATGAAATACCCCACGCGGGAAATCAAAGCCCAGTTTCATATCGACTTCAAGTATCACCACCTGCGGCATACCTATGGCACGCTCATGGCGGAAATGAATACCCCCACGCATTTGCTTTGCAATCAGATGGGGCATGGAAATATTCAAGTGACACAGCGGTATTATATCGCCGTTTCAAAGTCGGGGGTCAATATCCTGCAAGGGAATTTGAACATGCTTTAAGAACTTTTTACAAGAAAGCAGATAGAAACGGCAAGTTTCTATCTGCTTTCAGCGTCTTATATCAACTTTCGTATCTCCCGGCAATATCAGCTAAGAACTTTTGCATACCCTCTACCACTTCGGGCGGGTTAAGGATTTTCGCCCGGTCACGAAAGCCGCATACCCACGAAAAGAATTGGTCGCTTATTTCCACATCAGCGGTCACTACAAAATGTGTGTCCCCGTCTGACCTATAATATACATCGGGGGCCGTTCCGAACCGCTCTATTGCGGTATCTAACAGGGGATTGATAAAGCGGACGCTGACGCGCTTCTGTGGGCCTCCATACATAGAGAACACGCGGCGGGTGTATGTTTCTATGTCAATAGCGGCATAGGCTTCTGCGCCCTCTCGCGGCTCGTCCAGGGCCTTTACCTCTTTCATGCGGTCTACGCGATACGTCCGCATATCCTGGGATTTATCGTCATAGGCCAGCAGATAATAGTTGCCCTCGTTAATCAACAGCTTGTAAGGGCTGACTTTATATGTGGCTCCCCCGTGGCGTTCTACCTGGGTAGCCTTATCTTGAATTGTGTACTTCAAATATTTGAAACTGATTTTTTGCGGGGGTTTAGGCTTTCCGTTGTCCTTGGTAGCCATAGCAGTTTGGATAATTCCAATAATTAACAGAATATCCCTGCGGTTGGTCTTTACTCTGTCACATAGAAAAACTTCTCTCTGTAATTCCTCGGCTTGGTTGTCAACGCCGATGCGATTTTGTAGTTTTTCGCCGAAAAGGGAATGTCGGAAAATGGCGGGTAAAGGTGTGCAGCCTCTGAATAATTATACTTGCCGTTTTCGCCCGTCAAGTCTGAAATGTACTGATAAATCAGGACTTGACGGGCTTCAAGCCGACAAGTAACGGGTAATCAAGGCTGCATAACCACCTCATGCTGACCGGCGAAAAATGACATCTCATCCCGGCGAAAATCGACATTTTCTGGTTGGCGTTGACAGTCACCAGCTTTTCGCCGCTCCGATAGGCGGCAGCGGCCACAGCGGACTTGCCCTGGCTCCGTTGGATTATCTGAATAGGACAATGGAAAATTGCCGTAAAAATGCGCCTCCTTTCGGTGGTGGATATTGGCCCCGCCGGAAAGTGACAGACGCGAAGC
>CANDBG010000054.1 GCA_947382875.1 uncultured Oscillibacter sp.
GATATGAGGCTGTGACTGGAGTTCAGACGTGTGCTCTTCCGATCTTGTCAGAAATCCTGTGGTTCTCTTGGCATGATGAACATACAAACAATGTACAGGGCAATGCCGCTTCCGCCGGCCAGCACAAAGCCTGCCCAGATCAGCCGTACAAGCGTCGGGTCCAGGCCGAAGTATTCCGCAAACCCGCCGCATACACCGTCAATGATTTTGCCGCGGCTGATTTTATACAGCCTCTTTTGTTTCATGATAACACTCCTTTTTCATTTCAAATTTCCGTGCAAAGCGTTCCAAAGACAACCCGAGGAATTCCTCTCAGGTCCTCCACAATTTCAATGTCACCAAAGCCCTGGCTGCGCATAATCCGCAGTACGTGATCCGCCTGCCCGATGCCGACTTCAAAATAGAGCCGTCCGCCAGGGAGCAGCGCGCGTTTCCATCCTTCGCTGATGGTACGATAAAAATCCAGGCCGTCCGGCCCGCCGTCAAGGGCGGCGCGCGGCTCAAAGTCCTTAACGGAAATGTCCAGCCCGGCAATGTCCGCGCTGGGGATGTACGGGGGGTTGCTGACGATGCACTGAAAGAGTCCCAGGGTTTGATCCGGCACCGCACGGGCGTCGGCCTGCACCGGCACCGCACGGCCTGACAAGCCGTTGCGGCGGATGTTCTGACGGCAGATTTTCAGTGCGCCGTCCGACAGCTCGCCCAGCACCACTTTACAGTTTGGAGCCTTGTGCGCCACCGCTAAACCAATGCAGCCGCTTCCGGCGCAGAGGTCCAGAACCCGGCACTCCCCCAGCTTTTGAACGTAGGCGATGGCCTGTTCGGCCAGGACCTCCGTATCTGCGCGGGGAATCAACACTTCCCGTGTGATGTCCAGCGGCAGGCCGTAGAATTCCCATTCGCCGGTCAGGTACGCCACCGGTTCCCCCGCCAGACGGCGGTCTACCAGCGCCCGAACCCGCTGTTCCTGGACGGTGCCGGCGTAAAAACGGCTGTCGCGGACGAGGTCTTCCCGGCTTTTGCCGAGGCCAAGACATACCAGTTCCCGCGCTTCCAGCGTAGCGGCCTCGATGCCGTTCTCCCGCAGTTGCCGCCGGATATCCAAATACAAGTCGTTGTAGGTAATCGCCATATTACCCTCCGTATATTGTTTTGAGGTCTTCGAGCAAATTGCCGAACCGCCAGTGCATTTTGTTACCAGGCGTCCTTGCCCTTTTCGGAGGGCAAAACCAGTTCCAGCGACCGGATGGCGCATTCAATCATACGGTCGTCCGGCTCGTTTGTGGTGAAGTTCTGCATCCACAGGCCAGGAGCCGTCAGAATTTGCGCGAGACGATTTTCCTGCACGTGCCGCCCCACCCAGCGGTTGAATTCGTAAGTTACGCCAACCACCAGCGGCAAAAGCAGCAAATGCGCCAGCGTTCGCAGCCATGCGTTTGTGACGGGCCAAATGCCAAACACAACGCTGGAACAAAGAATGGATACCACGATTACTACAAACAGAAAGCTCGTCCCGCAGCGGGGATGGTGCCGGGGCTGTACGCGGACATTCTCCACCGTCAGGGGCAAGCCCGCCTCGTAGCAGAAAATCGTTTTATGTTCCGCGCCGTGGTACTGGAAAACTCGGTAAATGTCCTTTTGTTTGGAACAGAAAATCAGATAGAGCATAAAGATGAAGATTTTCAAAATGCCTTCAAACAGGTTCCGCCCCCACATGGGAAAACCCGGGAAAAAATGCAGAATGCCGCCGGTAAGGAGCGTGGGCAGGATCATGAACAAAAACACCGACATCCCAACGCCCAGCACAACCGCCAGAGCCACGACTGCGCTTTCCAGTTTTTTGCTGGAAAAATGCTTCTCCATCCATAGCTCAAATTTCGACGGCTGTGCCGCTTCTTCCTCGGGGTAAAAGTCCGCGGAATACATCAGCGCTTTTACACCGTTTACCATCGAATCCAAAAAGTTCACTGTCCCACGAATCAGCGGAACACCTAAAATCGGGTAACGGTCCTTGATGAAGCGCAGCTCCTCGACCTTTTCCACAAGGTTTCCCTCCTGGTCCCGGACGACAATGGCCTGCTTCTCCGGTCCGCGCATCAAAATACCTTCGATCAGCGCCTGTCCGCCGATGCTGGTGCGGAAGGCGCATTTTTGATTCTCTGCCATGAAAAATCCTTTCTAAATTTTGGTAAAAATTTTGCTGAATGTCAGTTTGGTTGGTCATGCCCGGACCGGCAGGCGAATTGTTACCACGGCCCCGCCGCCCTCGGCGTTGCCGATGGTAAATGTTCCATTGTGCAGATTAATGATCTCGTCACACACCGCAAGGCCGATGCCGCTGCCGCGGGCCTTGGAGGTGCCTTTGTAGAACTTTTGCTTGATGAAGGGCAGTTCCGCTTCCGGAACACCAGGACCGTAGTCCCGTACCCGAACAACCTGCTCACAGCCCTCCTGGACGATGGAAGCTGTAATTCGTTTTCCGGAACCACCATGCTTGGCGGCATTATCCAGGATGTTGCAGAAAACCTGCTTTAAGCGTTCCGGATCGCCAAGAATCAGGGGTAAGTCGCCGTCTCCCGGACTGTATTCCAACGTAATGCCCTCCTGCCGAAGCAGTTCCTGATAGGTGAAAATTGCGTCTTCCAGCTCGGCCTGCAGGTCCACTTCTTCAATTTGCAGTGTGAAGCGTCCGTCCTCCATTTTGGAGAATTCCAGTAATTCCTCGACCATGTTGGAAAGCCGCCGGGATTCGTTCACGATAATCCGCAGCCCCCGGCGCAGCTGTTCCGGATCGCTGGTTTCCTCCACGATGTCCTCTAAAATCGTTTCTCCCCAGCCATTGATGGCTGTCAGAGGGGTCCGCAGCTCGTGAGAGACAGACGAAATAAAATCTCGCTTCATCTTCTCGTTCTGGCTGATTTTCAGGGACATATTGTTGATATTGTTTACCAGCTCCCCCAGTTCGTCGGTGTACTTGTTTTCCAGAAGAAAGCCGTAACTGCCGGCAGTAATTCGTTTGGCGGCTTCGCTGACAACGGCCACCGGCTCCACAACGTTGTTGATAAAGAGCAGGTTCGAGATTACCACCAAAGCCATGCACAGCAAGGCAATGAGGAAAATCGCCAGCACGGCGATCAATACCTGACGGTTCACCGACCGCAGCGAAGTCACCAGACGAATGATCCCCACGACACGTCCGTTCGCCATCAGCGGACAGGAAACGGCCATGATGGTCTCGCCGGTTTCCAGGTCGCGGCCCTGGAACGGTTCCATTTTCTGGCTTTGCAGCGCGGCGGCAATATCGCCTGTCCGCGGGGACGTGCCGGCGGTGAGTCCGGAGGTGGAAACCTGGATGCGTCCGCTGGCGCCGATGAACTGTAATTCAATCCGGTTTTTGTCCTCGAAGGATTCCGCGGACTGAACCGCTTTTTGATAGTAGCTGCTGAAGCCGTTGTCCATGAAATATTCGTTGAAGGAATTCGCCAATGCCTGGGCACGGCTTTCCAGGCCCTTTTGCATGGAGCCATAGTAATAATTTGACACGCCGGCGGAGAACAGCGCCACAATCAACACCAGCAGCGCCAGAATTGGTACGATGGAGTTAAAAATCCACCGCTGCCGCAGGCCGCGCAGACGCAGTGATTTCCACCGCTGCTTCTCTACCCCCACGCCGTTTTCCAAATGCTCGTTCACAGTCCCCATTTGTACCCATAGCCCCAAACCGTTGTAATATAAGCGGGATTCTGCACATTGTCTTCAATTTTCAGACGCAGCCGCCGGATGTTCACATCTACAATTTTCAGTTCACCGAAATAATCCCGTCCCCAAACCATGTCCAGAATTTCCTCTCGAGACAGCGCCTTCCCCGGGTTTTCCATAAATACCCGCATGATGGAATATTCCACTTGCGTCAGCTTGATGCGCTGTCCGTTTTTCTCCAGAGTCCGGTTTCGGGTGTTCAGCAGAAACGGCGGCTGACTTAATTCGCCTGTCTGCACAGGGTCCTCTCCTCCCGCACGGCGGAACAGCGCGTCCACACGGGCCGTCAGCTCGGCAGGGGAAAAGGGCTTTGTCACATAGTCATCGGCCCCGGTCATCAGACCGGTTACCTTATCCATTTCCTGGGAACGGGCTGTCAGCATGATAATGCCAATCCGGGTATTGGTCGCCCGGATGCGGCGGCAGACCTCAAACCCGTCAATGCCCGGAAGCATGATATCCAACAGCGCAACTTTTGTGTCCGGGTTTTCCCGGAGGCGTTCCAGGCCGTCTTCCCCGCTCTCCGCCTCGATCACGTCGTATCCCGCCCGGCGGAGGTTAATCACGATAAACCCCCGAATGCTGGCCTCATCTTCTAAAACCAATACTTTTTTCATGACGCCTTCGCCTCCTTGTCAGTTATCTCCCGCCGTCCACTCCGGCGCAATCAGCTTGAATGCCTCCCGCACCTGATCGGCGGTCATGGCGCGGGGCCAGGACGCGCCCGCTTCGGGCAGTTCCGCTGTATAGATGGTCGTCTTCTGACGGCTCAGCAGAAACCGGTTTCCACGGGTTGCCTTGACTTCCCGGCTTGCGCCCGTAATGGCCGAAACCCGCAGTACCGCCGCGCCTCGTTCGCCGTCCTCCAGCGCGTAAAATGTGACGGCGTTTTCGCCGGAGCTGGCGGTTCGTTCTGCGCAAACGGCGTCGACCCAGTTCTCCGGTAAGTTCAAGAACCAGCTGTCCTCCATACTGTGGTACGTAGATACAGCTTGTATACCGCTTCCGTCCAAGTCAAAGCGCCGCCAATCCACCCGTTGAACAGGGCTTTCCTCATCCGGACGCACCGGGCACGGAATTTCAGTCAGGCCGTCGCCGTCGATATCGGTAGGGTACAGCCCGCAAAACGGCCACACTTCCCCCGAAACACCCGTCAGCTCGGAGAGTACAATGTTGTTCAGCTCTCCATTCCGCACCGCCAGTACGTCGGTGATGGCTCCCGATTGATCCGTCACGCCGGTGACAAACAGCGCCGGGGATTCGCCGGATAATTTTCCCTGCGTCAGGCGGCCCTGCTGGCTCAATTCGGCCATGGTCATGGAAATCCTTGCCGGAGATTGCAGAATCAGTTCTCCGTTCTGCCAACTGTAATAATCTGCAAGACCATCGCCTTCCTCGTCCGCCCGCAGAACGACGAGTTCCTGTTTTTCGTCCTGGTTCATGTCGGCAACAGCATATTTCACATAGCTGATGCTGCGAAGCAGCTCCTCCGGCCCACGGTCCCGCAGGGTATAGACCGACAGCGCCTGAAGCTCTGCGCTGACCTTCCAGCCGACGATCAGTTCAACGCGTCCGTCGCCGTCCAGGTCATTGTACACCACGCTGTAAACGGACGTTCCGCTTCCTTCAATCACGGTGGACTGTTCGTAATTATCTCCGCCTTGGGTGGAGAAAATGTAAATTTTCAGCGGCTTGTCATCGTCCGATTTGCGGAAAAACGCCACGGCTTCCTCACGTCCGTCGCCGTCCAGGTCCGCCAGCTGTACCGGCTGGATGTTCGCGCCGGAAATAGGGGCCGCATATTCCGCGCCGCCTTCGAGAATCGCGTTGATCTGCCGGTTCAGCTCGGTGTATTTGGCGGGCAGTTCCGGGAGGCTGTACAGCTCCTGGGGATTGAATACAAACTCCATGCTGCCGCACCCGGAGAGAAATACCGCCAGCGACAAAGCGGCTGCCGCCGTCAGAATTCGTTTTTTCATCAAGGTTATACGATCTCCTTTTACCCTTTCTGCTTATCATAGCACGTTTTTTCCGATTTGTGTAGTCCCTTTCCCTGCTTTTTCGCCGCCGCAGACAAAAAGACCGTCCGAAAACCCGGACGGTCTGATAGGAAAGTCCTGTCAAAGCGGGTACGCCGACGGCCCTGTTTGTGTCAGAACGACGGCTTCCGTAAAGCCCGCCGCTTTTGCAAGCTCCGCCGCTTCGTCGTAGCCGTAGGCGATGCCGCCGGTGGTGTGGGCATCCGAAGTGAAGATAATTTGTCCGCCCATGGTCTTCCACTCCCGAAGAAGAAACGGCGCAGGATAGGGCAATTCCCGGAACCCCCGGAAAACGCCGCCGGTATTGATTTCCAACAGCGAGGCGGTGGGATCGGCGTCATGGAGGCTGTCCAGAGCGGCTTTTTGATAACGTGGAGAGTTTTCGTCAAAATAGCGGTTATAGCCGTTCAGTTTCACGATGATGTCAAAATGCCCCAAAATTGAGGGGCGCATTCTCGCCACACGCGCCATTTCTGCGTAGTATCCCTCGGCCATCGCCAGACCGTCCCCGCCGTACATTTCCTGATAGCAGTCGTTCATTTTTTCTGTGTCCCAGTCAATGCAATAATGACGCCCTGCCTTTTCGTCGTAAACGTTGTGTGTGGAACCAATCCAGTAATCGGCCCAATCCGGCGGAGGCTGGTCCGACTGGCTGTCCCATTCAATGCCCAACAGCACATCCATCCGGCCCGCGTAGACTTCCCGCAGACGCAAGACCTCTGTTTGATAGGCTGTTGTGTCAGCAGGGAGCACGCAGCCTATGTCCCAGGAAATTTGCGTATGGCTGTGGCCCGACGTGCCAAAGGAAACGGCTCCGGCATCAAACGCCGCCTGTGCCATTTCCGCCAGGGTGTTTTTTCCGTCGCACAGGACGGAGTGGGTGTGAACAGTACAGAACTTTTTCATTGCATTCTCTCCTGTTTGACCTTGTGATCCACAACATGACGCTTTTCCAGTTCCCGGGTCACGTCCTCTACGGAAATGCCCATCTGTACCATCAATACCATCACATGATAGCACAGGTCCGCAATCTCGTAAACAGTTTCCTCTTTGTCCTCCTTACGGCCCGCGATAATGACTTCCGTACATTCCTCGCCAACCTTTTTGAGAATCTTGTCCAGGCCCTTGTCAAACAGGTACGTTGTATAGCTGCCTTCCTTCGGGCTGGTTTTGCGGCCTTCTATGAGTTGGTACAAGCCCTCGTAGCTGAACGCTTTCAGCTCGTCGGAAAGATAGATTTGATTGAAAAAACAGCTCTCTGCCCCTGTGTGACAGGCGGGGCCGTCCTTTACGACCTCCACAACCAGCGCGTCGGCGTCACAGTCGGCGGTGATGGATACCACGTGCTGTCGGCTGCCGCTGGTCTCCCCCTTCCGCCAAAGCTCTTGGCGGCTCCGGCTCCAAAAGCACGTCCGACGTTCGTCAATCGTGATCGCCAGGCTCTCCGCGTTCATGTAGGCCAATGTCAGAACTTCCTTTGTATAATGGTCCTGTACAATGGCCGGAATCAACCCTTTTTCGTCAAATTTCAGCTCCATAAAACCGCTCCTTACTTGTTCAGCGCTTCCTTTTTGATAGTTCCTTCCTCCACCGTCCTTCAATGAGACGGCGGAACCGGCATTTTGATATACGCAGGCGGGACCTCATGCGTCAGCCAGACGCCATTTTCAGAGAGATAAAACTGGAGTCCGTCCGCGTACATCTTCCCGGCGGCCACTTGCAGAACCACCGGTTTGCCCCGCCGTTTGCCAACCTTTACCGCTGTTTCGACATCCTTCGACAAGTGAACATACTGCCGGCTTTGCCGCTGCAAGCCCTGTTCCCGAATGGATGCCAGAAACGTCCCGACGGTTCCATGATACAAAAACTCCGGCGGCTCCTGCTCCTCCAGTTCCAGGTCCACCGGGACGCTGTGGCCCTGGTTTGCCCGTATGCGTGTTTTGTCCTCGCTGAAGCGGTAACGCTGCTTTTCGTCTGTGGCGACGATTTCCTCCAGTTCCGTCATGGAAATGCCGACGCCCTTCAGCACGTGCGCCACATCGGCCCAGCCGTGCCGGTCCAGCGTAATCCCGATGGCCTCCGGACGGTGCCGGAGAACCAGACATAAAAATTTCCCCGTTTGTTTTTGACTTCTCATCTTCTTACATGCGTATTTCTACGCCTTTGCTCCTTAAAAACTGTTTCAAATCGTGAATATCGACCTGCTTTGTGTGGAAAATCGACGCCGCAAGGCCCGCGTCCATTCCCGGACAGGCGAACAATTCTGCAAAATGCTCCATGTTTCCCGCGCCGCCGCTGGCTACAATCGGCACGTTTACCAGCGCCGCCAAGGTGTCCAGCATTTCCAAGTCGAAGCCGTTTTTCACGCCGTCAGTGTCGATGGAATTCAGCACGATTTCCCCCGCGCCGCCGCCGACGCCCCGAACGGCCCATTCCATGGCGTCGATGCCCGTATCTTCCCGGCCGCCCTTGGCAAACAGACGGAATTGCCCGTCAACCCGTTTTACATCCATGCTTAAAACGACGCACTGGTCGCCGTATTTCTTCGCCGCCGCGTGAATGATGGACGGGTCCGCAATCGCGCCGGAATTTACGCTCACCTTGTCCGCACCGCATTTCAGCACCCGGTCAAAGTCGTCCAGGGTGCGGATGCCGCCGCCGACCGTCAAGGGAATGAACACCTTCGACGCCACGCGGCGCAGGATATCCGTAAACAGGCCGCGCCCCTCGGCAGAGGCGGTTATGTCGTAAAAAACCAGCTCGTCCGCGCCGGATTCGTTGTAAAACCGCGCCATCTCCACCGGGTCCGCCATGTCCCGCAGGCCCTCGAAGTTCGTGCCCTTCACGACGCGGCCGTTCCGTACGTCCAGACAGGGGATAATGCGTTTTGCTAACATGCGCCCACCTCTTGAATGACCGTTTTCAAATCCAGCAGCCCGTCATAAAGGGATTTTCCCAAAATGGCCGCCGGAATGCCCATGCGGTCCAGTTCCCGCAGTTCCTCCATGGAACAGATTCCGCCGGACGCGGTGATTTCCAGGTCCTCGATGGCCGTCAGTTCCCGGTAAAGTTCCAAGTTTGTCCCCTGGCCCGCACCGTCCCGGCTGATGTCGGTGTAAATAACGGCTTTTACACCCGCGTCCCGGAGACGGCGGCAGAAATCCACACCGTTTTCCTTTGATAACTCCTTCCAGCCGTTGACTGCAACGCAGCCGTCACGGGCGTCCACGCCCACGGCAATCCGTTCGCCGTATTTCTTCGCCATGCGGGCGGTGAAGTCGAAGTCCCGGACCGCAATTGTCCCCAGGATGCACCGGCCTGCGCCAAGTTCCAGATATTGGGCAATCCGTTTTTCGGTGCGGATGCCGCCGCCGACTTCTATAAACAGCCCGCCCTGCTTTACGATGGCGGAAATGCTTTCGAAATTCACCGGAGCGCCGTCCCGGGCACCGTCCAGGTCTACCACGTGGAGAAACGACGCCCCTGCGCTGATAAACTCCCGAGCGTAGGCGCAAGGATCCTGGCCGTAAACGGCCTCTTGGTCGTAATCCCCCTGGTACAAGCGGACAACCTGCCCGCCCCGCAGGTCAATCGCTGGAAAAATCTGCATCTTTTTTCCTCCTTGTTACGAATGAACCTTGCAGGTCCACTCCTCCACGTCCAGACGAATGACCGCCACCGCATCTGCAAAGGCGCCCCGGAAGGTCCAGTCTTTGGAACCGGCCACGTGTTCCATAATGGCGGTAAGTCCGGTTTGTTTTTCCTCCGGCGTCTCCACAAGCGATACCGGCCCGCCGCCCATGACGCTCTGAAAACGCGCCGTGTATTCACACGCGATTCCTTCCAGATCGGCAATCACTTCATGACCGGTGTCCAGTTCAAAGGTTGCCCAGCCGGTTTTGCGGATCAGGTCGATTTTCCGGCCCTCCCTGGCGCTGTGGAAGTAGAATGAACCGTGTCCGTCCCGCTCCACAAAGCCGAAGTCCAGCGGAACAATATAGGCCCGTTCGCCGTCGCAGAAGCCCAGACGGCAGCAGTCACAGGCGGCAATAATCTCACGAATTTTCTGAGGGTCCGTTACCTCGCGGTCTTTCCTTCTCATTGTCAAATTTCTCCTTTCACAGCGCTGCAAAGGCCCGCAGCAGACGTAACCCCGTATCGCCGGATTTTTCCGGATGGAACTGGGTTCCCCACACGTTCCCATGCCGTACAACGCCGGTTACGCGTACGTTTCCGTATTCGGAAACGCCCAGGGTGTTTTCTGTGCAGTTTTTCGCGTAGAAGCTATGGACATAGTAAACATATTCGCCGTCCTGGAAATGCCGGAACAGCGGGTCGTCCTTTACGACTTCCAGACGGTTCCAGCCCATGTGCGGCACTTTGAGGGAGGCATCCTTCAAGTCGTTCCGCAGGGCCGACACTTCGCCGGGCACCAGGCCCAGGCCGGCATGTTCGCCGTACTCGAAGCCTTTTTCAAACAGAAGCTGCATCCCCAGACAAATTCCAAGCAGCGGTTTTTCCTCCGCCGCTTCCAGCAGAACCGGAATAAGTCCCGTGGAGATCAACTTCGCCATTGCGTCGCCGAACGCGCCCACGCCGGGCAAAATGATTCGGTCCGCCGCCCGCAGACGCCCGGCGTCTCGTGTGACCTCCGTCTCGACGCCCAGCGCCCGCAGGCTGGATGACAAAGAGAACAGATTCCCTACGCCGTAATCTACAATTGCAGTCATTTACAGCAGCCCTTTCGTACTTGGAATTTCATCCGGATGCTTTGCGTCCAGGGATACAGCGGCTTTCAGCGTACGGCCCATGCCCTTGAAAACGGCTTCCAGAATATGGTGCGTATTTTCTCCCGCCAGCTGTCGGATGTGGAAGGAACCGGGGCAGTTTCGTACGAATCCCAGCCAGAACTCTTGGGCGAGTTCCGTGTCGAACGTCCCCACTTTTGCCGCGGGCAGCTCCACCGACCAGCCCAGGTAATCCCGGCCCGACAGATCACAGGCGCACAGCACCAGCGTCTCGTCCATCGGCAGAAGAAACTGGCCGTAACGTACAATTCCACGCTTGTCCCCCAGGGCCTGCTCGAATGCCTTGCCCAAGCAAATGCCGATATCTTCAACAGAATGATGATCGTCTACCTGGGTGTCGCCGTGACAGACGACGTTCAAATCAAAATCGCCGTGCCGGGCGAACAGTTCCAGCATATGGTTCAGAAAGCCGCAGCCGGTTTCAATGACGGCTTTTCCGGTTCCGTCCAGGTTGACGGAAAGCTGAATTTGTGTTTCTCTGGTCTCCCGCCTGATTTCGGCCTGACGCATAACGGCCTCCTTATTTTTTCAGTAATTCGGTAAGTTTTTCTACCAGAGCCTCCATCTGCGCTCTGGAACCAATGGTAATCCGGAGATAATCCCGGATGCGGTCTTTGTCAAACCAGCGGACCAAAATGCCGTTTTCCTTCAACCGGCGGTAAAGCTCGCCGCCGGAAAGACGGTCCGGCTTTGCAAACACAAAGTTTGCCGATGACGGCAAGACCGTAAAGCCCAGGTTTTCCAAGGCGTTTACCGTCCAGACGCGGGTTTCCCGCACGGCGGCGCAGCAGCCCTGGAAGTAATCCTCGTCCTCTACTGCGGCGGTTCCGGCCGCCAGGGAAAGTCGGTTCACATTATACGGGTTGAAGCTGTATTTCACCCGGTTCAGGTCCGCAATCAGCTCCGCATTGCCCAAGGCATAGCCGATTCTTCCGCCCGCCAGGGAACGGCTTTTCGACATGGTTTGTACGACCAGAAGATTGTCATATTTTGGAATCAGCGGCGCGCAGCTTTCGCCGCCAAAGTCCACATAAGCCTCGTCCACAATAATTACCCGGTTCGAATTTTTTTCCAGCAGCCGGCAGATTTCCAAAGGGGCGATTGTCATGCCCGTAGGGGCGTTTGGGTTCGCAAGGACAATCGTGCCGGGAAACTCCATGTAGTCCTCGACGCGCAGGGAAAAATCCTCCCGAAGCGGAACCCGGAGGGCGTCCAGGCCGAAAAGGGCGGCCTGGGCCTCATAGAATCCATAGGTAATATCGGCAAATGCCACTGGAATTGCTGTTCCGCAAAAGGCCCGAAATGCAAAGGCAAGAATTTCGTCGGAGCCGTTGCCGGAAATGACGTTTTCCGGTTTCAAGCCGTAACGCTTTGCAAGGGCGCAGTTCAGTCCGGCGCAGAGCGGGTCGGAGTAAAGATAAAGTTTCTCCGCCTCGGCGCTGCGTACCGCCTCCACAGCCTTTGGAGACGGCGGATATGGGCTTTCGTTTGTATTTAACTTAATGTATTGCTGGTCTTGAGGCTGTTCGCCTGGGGTATAGGGGGCCAGACGCTGGGCCTCGAGGGATAAACAACGGCTCATAAGCCACCTCTTTCTCTTTGGTTGACGCAATCCAAGTCAAGGTGTTTCCGGCTTTCGGCTCAACGCGGAGCGGGCATGGCCTTCCAGACCTTCTCGGCGGGCAAAATCCGCAATCCGGTCCGCCGCGCCGCACAGCGCCGCCTGATCGTAGTATAAAAAGCTGGAACGTTTACGGAAATCATCCACGCCAAGCGGGCTGGAAAACCGCGCTGTGCCGGAAGTAGGCAACGTGTGGTTTGGACCGGCGAAGTAGTCGCCCAACGCCTCGGGCGTGCTGCGGCCAAGGAAAATACTTCCGGCGTTTTGGATTTGCGGCAGCAGAGCAAAGGGGTCGTCCACACACAATTCCAAATGTTCCGGCGCAATACGGTTCGCGGCCTCCACCGCTTTTTCCAGGTTGTCGGTAACAAGAATTTTCCCGTTGTCCTCAATGGACTTCCGGGCCACATCCTGTCTGGGCAGCGTTTCCAGCTGGGCCTCGATTTCCGCCTGGACGGCCTCCGCCAGTATTCGGGAGTCCGTCACCAGCGCCGCCGACGCAAGAACGTCGTGTTCAGCCTGACTCAAGAGGTCTGCCGCGACCCATTTGGGATTGGAATTTCCGTCCGCCAGCACCAGAATTTCGCTGGGGCCGGCAATCATGTCGATGTCCACCTGACCAAACACTTTTCGTTTTGCCGTTGCCACGAAGACCCCGCCCGGTCCAACGATTTTGTCCACCTGCGGAATGCTCCTGGTACCGTAAGCGAGGGCAGCTACGGCTTGTGCCCCGCCGGTTTTGAACACGGCGTCAGCCCCCGCCAGACGTGCCGCAGCCAAGGCCTCCGGGCTGACGCTTCCATCTGTCCGGGGAGGCGTCACCAACACAATTTTCCGCACACCCGCGATTTTCGCCGGGATCACGTTCATCAGGATGGTCGAAGGGAACGCCTCCGGGCTTCGCGGCACACAGACGCCGACTTTTTCAACAGGCGTCCACCGCTGTCCCATGACGATTCCCGGGCGGTCCACGAGGACGAAATCATTCTGCCGCTGCTGTTCATGGAAATGCCGGATATTTTCTGCGGCTTCACGCAGCGTCTCCAAAAAATAAGGGCTTGCGGCTTCCATAGCCTCATCAAATTCTTTTTCGGTGACTTGCAATGCGTCCAGCTCTGCGCCGTCGAAACGGCGGGTGTACTCCCGCAGAGCGTCGTCGCCCCGCGTCCGGACCTCCTGTAATATTTTGTCCACGGCGGCGCTTACGTCGGCCTCTGCCTGGATATCCCGATTCAGAAAATCCTTCGGTTCCAGGGCATCAAAGTCAAGAATCCGTATCATGTGTTTCCTCCGTCAGCCGGCCCAGTAAGGTTTCGATTTCCCGTCGTTTGAACTGAAAACTTGCACGATTTGCAATAAACCGCGCCGAAACCGGCATAAATTCCGTTAAAACGGCCAGATGATTCTCCCGCAAAGTGGTTCCGGTTTCCACAATATCAACAATCACATCGGACAATCCCAACAGCGGAGCCAGTTCAATTGAGCCGTTGAGCTTGATGATATCAATGCTCCGTCCCTGGGCGGCGTAATAATCCTTGGCAATGTTGACGAACTTCGTCGCCACCCGCAAAGAGCGTCCCAGGTCGTCGATATAGTTTTCCGGCCCAGCCACGCACATCCGGCACTTACCCAGGCCAGTGTCAAGCAGCTCGTAAACGTCCGCGCCGGATTCGGCGAGGATGTCTTTGCCTACAATGCCGATGTCTGCCGCCCCGTGTTCGACGTAAATCGCAACATCGCTGGGTTTTACCAAAAAGTAGCGGATTCCCGCCGCGGGGTTTTCTACGACGAGCTTCCGGCTGTCGTTGTAGTCTTCCGGGCAGCCGTAGCCCACGCTTGCCAGAAGGCTATAAGCCTTGTCGCCCAGGCGTCCTTTCGGCAGCGCCACATTTAACATAACTGGCGCATCTTTGTCGGAAATTTCCGTCTCTGTGGGACGGTCCAGTTCATCCAGGTACAGCGCAAACCCCACAGCCTTCGCCCCTGGACGGAACTGTTCCGCGAGAGGGTCGTATCTTCCGCCGCGAAGCGCCGCGCGAGGCAGGCCGGCGAGATACCCTTGCAGAACGAGGCCGTTGTAATATTCCATGTCATTCACCAGGGACAGATCCAACTTGAGCGGATACCCCATCGCGGCAAGGGTTGTGCAAAGAGTTCGCAGCTCAGCAAGAGCAGTGCCCATGGAGGCATTGAGCGCCAAGGGTTCCGCGTCAGAGAGGACGCGTTCCCAGTCACCCGTCAATGTACTCAGGCGGCAAAGCGCATCCGCACCCTGACGGGAGAGGCCGGCTTCCTCTGCCGCCGCTTGAAGCTCATGCCGGTTACGGTCCCGAATACAGGCCAGCAGCTGGGGCCGGAACCCCTCCGGCGCCCCCACTGCGTCGAGCAGGCCCGCCACAAAGCCCATGTGACTGGCTTCCAGAACAAAATCCCGGCCTGTCAGGGCGAGGCTCTGGTACGCGAGAGAAACTGCCTGTGCAGTTACGGCGTCGTCAACCGCGCCGATGCATTCCAGGCCGACCTGGCTGATTTCCTGAAAGGTATGGCTCTCCTGACTGGGACGGTAAACATTTTCTGCATAATAGAAACGTCCGCAGCCTTCCGGTTCAATTCGGGCATTTTTTGCAATCGAGAGAGTAACATCGGGTTTCAGCGCGAGCAGGCGCCCATCCAGGTCTGTAAAGGTAATGACCTGTTCGCTGGATAAAAACCGCCGGTTTTCCTGGTACAATCCGTATTCTTCGAACCGTCCCATACGATACTGCTGAAACCCGGCCTGTTCGTACAGCAGCCGCAGTTGCAGGGAAATTCGCTCCTGCGGCCGCAGGATATTCAAATCCAATTCCATGGAAAATCCTCCTTTACGGTTGAAAAACATTGTACACCGTTTTTTCAACGAAGTAAAGTGCTGATTCGCTAATTTGACAGATTTTGGTTTCCGTCCTTTCCTTCTGGACCTTAAACCATTTTTTCCGGCCGCACAATTTCGGCGAACTCGTTCTCCGTCAGCAGCCCCAAGCCGACTACCGCCTCCTTCAGGGTAATTCCTTCCGCCAGTGCCTTTTTTGCGCACTCCGCGGCTTTTTCATACCCAATCTTAGGTGTAAGGCAAGTCACCAGCATGAGCGAATGATTAAGGTTTTCCTCCATCCGCTCAACATCAGGCGTAATCCCCTCCACGCAATGCGCACGGAAGGAGTCCATTGCGTCAGCGAGCAGCCGCGCCGACTGCTGGAAGTTGTACGCAGACACCGGAAGGAACACATTCAGCTGAAAATTCCCCTGGGAGGCAGCGAATCCGATGGCGGCATCGTTTCCCATCACCTGCACCGCGGCCATCGTGACGGCCTCGCACTGCGTAGGGTTCACTTTTCCGGGCATAATACTGCTTCCAGGTTCGTTTTCAGGGATATGGAGTTCTCCCATGCCGCACCGCGGTCCGCTGGCCTGCCAGCGGATATCGTTTGCAATTTTCATAAGGTTCGCGGCCAGGGCTTTCAAGGCCCCATGCGCAAATACCAGCGCATCCTTGGAGGTCAGTGCATGGAATTTATTTTGATCGGGTTGAAAGTCGAGCCCGGTCAGCGTCCGCAGTTCTCCGCAGACGGCTTCATCGTAATCCGTGGGAGCATTCAGTCCTGTGCCGACGGCGGTTCCGCCAATAGCCAAACGGCAAAGTTCATTCAATGAACTTCGCAGCATCCGGCAAGGAGCGGCAACCAGTTCCCGCCACCCGGAGACTTCCTGAGAGAACCGCAGCGGCGTTGCGTCCTGGAGGTGTGTGCGTCCAATACGGATGAGGTTCGGGTAAGCGGCTTCCAGTTTTGCGAAAGCGGCTTCCAGGCGTTCCGCCGCCGGCAGCACCTGACCAGTTACGCTCAAAGCCGCCGCGATGTGCAGCGCGGAAGGATAGGTGTCGTTGCTGGACTGGGAAGCATTTACGTGGTCGTTCGGGTGCAGCGGCACTCCCCGTTCAGCGGCCAGATGAGCGATCACTTCATTAACATTCATGTTGGTTTGCGTACCGCTTCCGGTTTGCCATACGACCAAAGGAAATTCGTCGTCCCACATACCGGCACGAATATCACGGCAAGCGGAAGCAATGGCCTGCGCCTGTTGATCGGTGAGTTTCCCTTTATGGGCGTTAACAAGGGCGCAGGCTTCTTTCAGGAAGGCAAACGCCATAATAATTTCTCTTGGCTGACGTTCGCCGCTGATTTTGAAATTTTCCAGGCTCCGTTGGGTTTGAGCGCCCCAGTGCCGGTCCGCCGGGACGGCGATTTCGCCCATAGTGTCATGTTCGATACGGGTATTCATGATGATAAAACCTCCACCGCAGCAAAATAATTCCCATTATACAAGGAAAAAGCATTTCGGGCAAGCCCGTGTTAGGAATTTCTTGCAGAGACGGAACAGATTTCAGGAAAACCGGGACTACCGGCTATTCGGCGAATCTTCCAGCTGGGCCCGCAATTTTTCCAAGGCGTGTTTTTCAATTCGGGATACATCCCGCCCCGGCTATTGTAAACGATTGCCTCTAAAAATCGGCCTCCAGCTGGCGGAAGCGGAACTTGATGATTACTTGTTTGTCGATGGTCAGCTCTACCCGTTCGATGAGGCTGACCAGCAGTTCCCGATTGGTGGATGCGGTTTCCAGGAACCGCTCCACCAGTTTTTTTGCCAAATCAGCCTGTTCCGCCGGGGAGTAGTCCGGGCGGTCCAACTGGCTCAGCCGCTGTTCCAGGGCGGCGCGTTCCCCCTTGACCTTGGCGTAGATGCGCTGAAAGTCGGCCTCATCCAGGACGCCGGCCAGCTTATCCATGTAGACTTTGTCCAGGTGAGAGGTCAGGTTGTCGATTTTGGCTTTCAGCGAAACAATCTCCTTTTCGTTGCTGGCCTCTGCCAGAGCTTTAGCGACTTCCCTCTTAGCTATGGGCAGCAGATGGTCTGCCTGAAGATATTGTCGGCAGACCTCCTCCACCTTGTCAATCACCGCCTGCGTGACCGTTTGCTCCTTGATCGTGTGGCTGGTACAGACTCCCGCCTTGGTGAACCGCTGGTAGGTCCGGCAGACAAAGTACAGGCGGTCCTCCCCTGCCGCGTTCTTGCGGTTGATCGTCGCCAGTGGATAGCCGCACTCGTGACAGAAGATCAGCCCTTTCAACAGAAAGTCGTATGTCCGGCTGCGGGTATGCCTGCGGCTGTTGACCAGCATCCGCACTTTGTCAAAGGTCTCCCGGTCAACAATAGGCTCGTGGGTGCCCTCCACAACGACCCAATTCCGGCGATCCTGCTTGATACACTTTTTGCTCTTGTAGTTGATCTTGCGGGTGCGCCCCTGAACCATGTTGCCAATGTAAGTTTCATTTTGCAGCATGTCGGAGATGCGCTCACTGCTCCACAGGCCGGTATAGGGCCCAGGATTGGCTACCGTCAGTCCGGCATAAGTAGCCGGTGTCGGAACGCCCTCCTCGTTGAGCTGAGCCGCAATTTTCCGGCAACTCACACCCTCCAGCGCCATGCTGAAAATTCTCCGCACCATGGGAGCCGCATCCTCGTCAATGACGATTTTGTTCTTCTCCATCGGGTGCATCTTGTAGCCGTAGACCGGTTTGCCGCCGATGAACAGGCCCTTGCGCTGCTTGTCGTGCTTGACGCTGGAGATCTTTTTGGAGATGTCCTTGGCGTACATATCGTTCATAATGGCGCGGAAAGGGGTGATATCGTTGGCGGTGGAGTCCACGCCGGTATCGATGCCGTCCAGCAGGGAGATATAGCGGACACGGTGTTCCGGGAAGTAGCGCTCCATGTAGTGGCCGGTCAGGATGTAGTCCCGGCCCAGACGGGAGAGATCCTTAGTGATGACCATGTTGACCTTTCGGGCCTCGATGTCGGCGATCATGCGCTGGAAATTTGGGCGGTCGAAGTTCGTTCCGCTCCATCCGTCATCAATGTATATATCATAGACACTGAGACGGTGCTGTTGGACAAATTCGTTGAGCAGGGACTGCTGATTGTTGACGCTCTCGGACGGACCCTCGCTCTCATCCTCCTTTGACAGTCTAATGTATAGTGCCACATGGTAATCCATGGGATTGCTTATCTCTAAGTACATATCATACCTCCTGAGATAAGCGGCCATTCATCATATCTGTTATACGGTAGAACACAGGTATTTTTCAACATTTTTCAGCTCTCTTTTGAGAAAAATTTCAAAAGAATTCTGGATGATCTGGGCAATCGAGCGGTTATCTTCTGTGTAACGGCACACCAATGCCAATTTTTGAGTTTTCAATGAAACACCTCCTGATGAAAGATAGTAAAAGCATATGCCGGAAAATGAAAGGCGATGAGCCATCGCAGCTCATCGCCTTCTTGATTGGAAATTACTTCAGTATTTTTCGGATGTATTGAAATTCCTGCTCATGCACAAAACAAACCTCTATGTGCTTGTCCCTGTTCACAAAAATTGTCTCCACCAGCATCACAATATCTTTTCGAGAGAAAGTCGTTTGGCTTGCGTAAGGCATAAAATGCTCCGCCCATTTGCATTGGAGAACGGTTCCATCCTGAACACGCCGGATATGCTCCAGGAGCCCATGCCGCTTTTGCTCCAAGGCGGTCAGTTCCGCCTCAAAGTCGGTGCAGAGCTCGGCTGCCTCTTTCTGCGTAATGATACCATCCCTCATGGACGGCTCCAGGCTGCGGATCACGGCCTGTTTCCGTTCTATTATGGCCTCTTCCGCTTGAATTGCTTCCCGCAATCGTTCTGTCTCTTTTCGGAGATTATCCTCCAGATTTCCGGCAGCGATTTGTTCCAGCAGGGCCGTCACGCTTTCAATGCGCTCCCGGATCATCTCCTGTGCGCGAAAGTCAAACGCTTCAACGGGAATTTGACAACCGATACAGCCTCCCTTGACAGTCTTTGCCAAAGAGCAGCAGTAGTAGTGATACTTCCCGACCGTTTTTCGGATCAGTGTATTTCCACACGCCGCGCAGCGGATCAACCCGGAAAATAAGTAGGGACTGTCCTGATCAGGCGGTGTCCTTGCGTCAGTTTTCAGGAGCCGCCCTACCGCTTCAAAGCACTCCTTTGATATGATGGCCTCATGAGCATTTTCTTTTACTGCCCACTCGCTCTCCGGCAGCTGTTTTGTCAGCTCCGGATAGAGTGGATTTGTTTTACTTTTCCCTTGTTCCAGAGTTCCTATGTAAACCCGATTTTGCAATATGCGGATCACAGCACGCGCGAACCATACTGGCTTGTCCCTTTTCTGAAAATGGCATGTATAGTTGCTGATCCCTTGCTTATACTCCGTTGGGCTGGGAACGCCCATCCGATTCAAGCGCTTTGCGATTTTATCGGCACTCAGGCCCTCCAAACGCCACAGGAAGATGTCCCGGACAACGCTTGCAGCAGGTTCATCGACCACAAGCTGATGCCGGTCAATGGGCGAGCGCTTGTACCCGTATATGTGTCAGCGCCGGTGATAAAATGCAAGAAAACGCCGAGGGAAAAATGTAATT